>JAGODZ010000060.1 GCA_017997975.1 Rhodoferax sp. | reverse complement strand
CCGGTGTCGGGGTCGTTGTATTGGGCGGCCTCTTCAATGTTGGCACCGCGTTCCAGCAAAAAGCCGGACACCGCGTGCACCAGGCCCAAACGGTCTTGGCAAGACAAGGTGAGTATGTAAGCAGTAGTCATAGGGGGTGAATTGTCGCCGCTCACGGCGACGCGGCAGACCCGTTAAAGCGCGGGCGCTGCCGCAGGGGTCGCTGGGGTGCGACTGGCTTCAAAGTCTGCGCAGTAGTCCACCACTGGGGCGGCTTCAGTGGTCCAGGTTTGGCTAAAAAATGCTATTGAATCAGGAGCTGGTAGCGCTTGCTGCGCCTGCAGCAGAACCGTTTTTGTCATCAAAGTCGCGGGCAAGTGAAGGGGCACGCCCAGCGTGGGGTCGGCGTGGCCGTTGCCTGTCAGCAGCAGCACCGTTTGGCCGTCTTTGACGAGCGAGGACACTGTTTTTGCCATGCTGATGTCGCGCGCAATTTGCACCCGGGTCATGGGGCCAATCTGGCTTTCAGGCAGCAAGCCGCAGTGGCCGAGGCGAATCGCCTGCTGTTGTGCCTTGAGGGCCGGGCCGGGTAACAGGCCGTCCAGCGCCGCCTCTGTCATCGCGCCACGCAGGCGGTCGTCGGGCAAGTTGGCCCCTGCAACGACCACGCCAGCGCGCACGGCGGCCATCACAGCGGGGCCGTAGGCGGACCAGGGCCACGCGTCGTTCTGCCAGTGCAGCGCGGTTTGAACGTCAGTGTCATTGGCCTGGGCCGTCAGCAATGCGGTGCTGTGGCCTGCGCTGGCCATTTCAAGCGCGAGTGCGCCCAAACGTTGGCTGTGGGCCAGCTGCTGAACCACGGCGAGGTGAATGCGTTGGTGGTGGGCGACATCGTGCTGTTCGCCCAAGATCAGCACGTCAGCAGGCAGCAGCTGGGTCAGCTGGTCGCGGTAGGGGAATGCAGCGCTGGGGTCAGAAGAGGGGGGTGGAGCAGCGCAGGCCGCCAAGACGAGGGCGACGAGCCAGACCCAAAGGCGGGTGCGGGACATCAAAAAGCGAGTCGGCTGCAGGCAAGCGGTGGTGGTTTAGTGCACGATGACCGGGTTTTGGGCCAATTCGGCGTAACGCTCTAAGGTGTCTTCGACCTCTTCTTGCGTGGGGGTATTTTCTTGCCAAGCGGAGATGTGCTGCTGGAACAATTCAGCCCAAGAGCCATCTAGATACACCTCTTTGCCGGCGCGTTTGTCCACAATTTCAAAGCCATGGCGGGCCAGCCTGGGGATTTTGGGTTGGGTGTTGGCTGTCTTGCTGGCACCTTCGGTGGCGGCATCAGCGGCAACCGCATTGGCCAACATATGCGTCACGGAATAGGTGTCAGAGTCGTAGAGCGTTTGCATAATGAATTATCCCTTAATCATGGCTAGAACACAGTGGGTTGCCCAGGGGGCTGATTTCAAGAGTGGGCCTTTCTGGGTCAGAGGGCCGACTCTGCCGGTGCGTCTTCAGTGGGGTCACTCAGTGGCAAGCCACTTTTGGTCGATGGCATCCCCATTTTGCTCTGTGATGCGGATTCGTGCTGGCAAATAGCCCAAAGTCGGTGCCAGCCACAGCTCAACCTTCTGGTCGTAGTCTTGGCGCGGGTTGCGCACCAGTTTGAGGGTGGGCAATTCACCCCCCGGTAAGGTCAGATGTTCTGAGCCCTGCACCGTGAACAGCCACATGGCCCCATCGCGGGGGCCAATGGTTTGGAACGACAGGGCGGTGCCTTCGGGGAAACGCTCGGGGGCGGCGGCAATCTGTGCGCCGAGTTGAACCAGCACGCTCAACCGGTCTTGCGCACCGGGCAGCAGGGCCACGTCCGGGGTGTTGGCGCTGAAGGTGACTTTTTTCGCGGGGTAGTTGAAGTGGGCTGCCACCTCGTTGCGCAGCTTGTCCGCGAACCGCTCGGGGGCCAGACCGGTCGCACTCACGGTGCCTCGGCTGGTTTGGCTGCGTGAAAACCCAAAGGCGCTGTAGGACAGTTGCGCCTCGTACGTACTGCCGTTTTGCTGCCAGTTGAAGACGCCATTCACGGTGAACGGCAGCTTGTTGGATGACACCTCATAACGCAGCAAGGCGGAGCCCGGCAGCGTGGCTGCACTGAGTGGTGGTGGGGTGGGCTCGGGCAATGGCGGTGTAGGCGTTTCAGCCAGCGCCACCTCCACTGCCGCGCCGTTAATGGGTTCGACCACTTCTGGGGTCGGTGCGGGGGCATCCGCCAAGGCGACCTGCGCTGAGGCGGTGTCGATCACCACGGGTTCGATCAGTGCCGCCAGAGGTGGTGGTATCACGGGTGAGGCAGGGCGCACGGGTCGCCGGACGGGCTTCGCCGCAACGGCTGGGGCCACTGGGGCCACCGAGGCCGAGGCGGGGGCGCTTGCCAAGGTTCGGGTGAGGAAGGGTGGCGCGGGCAGAGTCGCCTGCGGCGTCAGGCGGGGTGCAGACAGCGTGCCCGCTTGCAGCACGGCGAGGTGCGCCGCCCCCACGGCGATCGTCAGCAGGGCCAAAATTTTGACGGGGATGCCCCGAGCCATCACCCGCGCTTCAGCCATTTTGCGTGCAACAGGGTGAGAAAAACGACCAAAGTAGGCATGGAGGCGGGCGGTATGATGAACCAAGTCAGTTTACCAACACCCCCCATTTCAGCGTGGTGGCCCGCTCTAATGAGCTGAGTCCGCGCCCTTTTCTTATGAAACTCGCTACTTACAAAGATGGCTCGCGCGACGGTCAGTTGATTGTTGTCTCGCGTGACCTCACGACCGCCCACTACGCCTCTGGCATCGCGAGTCGCCTGCAACAGGTGTTGGATGACTGGAATTTCCTCTCGCCCCAGCTGCAGGATGTGTACGACACGTTGAACCATGGCAAGCCGCGTCACGCGTTTGCCTTTGACCCCAAGCAGTGCATGGCCCCCTTGCCGCGCGCCTACCAATGGGTGGACGGCTCGGCCTACATCAACCATGTGGCGTTGGTGCGCCAGGCGCGGGGTGCCGAGATGCCGCCCAGTTTTTACACCGACCCGCTGATGTACCAAGGCGGCAGCGACGGCTTTTTGGGCCCGTGCGATGACGTCATCTGCGCCAGCGAGGCGCATGGCATTGATTTTGAAGCGGAGGTGGCCGTTATCACCAGCGACGTGCGCATGGGGTCGACACCCGAACAAGCGCTGGACGGTATTCGTTTGGTGATGTTGGCCAATGATGTGAGCTTGCGTCACTTGATTCCCGGGGAGTTGGCCAAAGGTTTTGGGTTTTTGCAGAGCAAACCCGCCACCGCGTTCAGCCCGGTGGCGGTCACGCTGGACGAGTTCACCACCGGCGGCGAGAGCGCTTGGGACAAAGGTCGGCTCAATCTCATGCTGCAAAGCACCTGGAACGGGCGCAAGGTGGGTCGCTGCGAGGCCGGCCCGGAGATGACGTTTCACTTTGGCCAACTGATCGCCCACCTGTGCAAGACCCGCCATGTGCGGGCTGGCAGCATCGTCGGTTCCGGCACGGTGAGCAACAAAGAGGGGAGCCGGGGCTACAGTTGCATTGCCGAAAAGCGGGCGCTTGAGACCATTCAAGGGGGCAAACCGACGACCGACTTCATGAAATACGGTGACACCATTCACATAGAGATGAAGGGCCGAGATGGCATGAGCGTGTTTGGTGCCATTGACCAAGAGATCGCACCACCGACTTTGGCCGTTGGCCAGGTTTAACCGGGCGAGGCGTGATTCAAGCGCTTAAGAGTTGTTTGACAAAGGTACTTATGCCGCGCAGCATCATCTCAATGGACAGCGCCACCAGCACCAAGCCCATCAGCCGCTCCAGCGCCACCACAAAGCGCTCGCCCACCACCCGCTGAATGCGCTCGGCCAACACCAGCACCACCGCACTCACCAACATGGTGACGCACAGGGCCGCAATCCACTCCAAGCGCCGCTCAGGCGCTTGGGACACCAGCAGCAACACGGTGGCCAAGGCCGAAGGCCCCGCGATGGCGGGAATGGCCAGCGGCACGATCAGCGGCTCCCCCAGTTGCTCCGCGCCTTCGTCAGCGTGGGCGGGAAAGATCATGCGCAGTGCAATCAGAAACAAGATCACGCCGCCCGCAATTTGCAGC
Source organism: Rhodoferax sp. (assembly GCA_017997975.1). Classification (GTDB taxonomy): domain Bacteria; phylum Pseudomonadota; class Gammaproteobacteria; order Burkholderiales; family Burkholderiaceae_C; genus Rhodoferax. The sequence continues at coordinate 10,016 of JAGODZ010000060.1, read as the reverse complement.
GCCACCTCGCTCAAGCCCATCAACTGCAGAAAGCTCTGCCCAATGAACATGAAGGTCAGCAAGAGCACAAACGCAATCAGCACCTCGCGCAAAATCACCACCGGGCGGCGCTCGGGCGGTACGTGCTTGAGGGCATTGGCAAAGATGGGAATATTGCCCACCGGGTCGGTGATCAAGACCAGCAGAATGGTGGCCGAGGCGAAGGTGTAGCTCATGCGGTGCGTTCAGAGAGAGAGGCGGAAAGCGCCCTTAGAAGGTCAGTGGCTCAGGTGGCGTAGAGGGCGCTGAGAGAGGGGAAGCCTTTGATTTCAATCGGATTGCCGCAGAAATCGCGGAAGAACATGGTCCACTGCTCCCCCGGCGCACCTTCAAAGCGCACTTGGGGCGGTAACACAAAGTCAATCTCTGCCGCCGTTAACCGTTGCGCTAAAACTTGCCAGTCTGGCAAGGCCAGGGCCAGCCCAAAGTGCGGCATCGGCACCCAATGGTCGCCCACATGGCCGGTGTTTTCTGTTTTAAAAGGTTCGCCCAAGTGCATGGAGAGCTGGTGGCCAAAGAAATCAAAGTCCACCCACGTATCGGTGCTGCGGCCCTCGGTGCAGCCCAACACGCCGCCATAAAAGCGCCGAGCTTGGTCCAAATTGGTGACGTTGAAGGCCAGGTGAAAAGCGTTGTTCATGCCTGCAGAATAGCAGGCGGGGGGCCGTCCCGTGGCGGCCTTATTCCACTTCTTCTTGGCAGGCAATACAGCGCGAGGCCTCGGGGGCCACTTCCAAACGGGCGGACGGAATTTCCACCCCGCAGTTGACGCATTGGCCGTAGCGGCCGTCTTCAATGCGGCGCAACGCGGCTTCAATCTGGTTAAGTTCCTCGGTTTCCCGCGCGTCCAAAGCAAATTCCAGCTCGCGTGCGGTGTTGGTTTGTGCGGTGGAGTCTTCGTGGCTGCCGAAGTGGTTGGCGGACGCTTCCACTCGGCCCATGTCACCGCCGCGCAGTGTTTTGAGTTGGTCCTGAAGGCCCGCCCGTTGGGTCAGCAAGCGCTCTTTGAAGGGGGTGATTGATCGTATGGTCATGGTTCTTCTTTTCTGAGTGATGCGGTCATCATGCGTTGATTGACCTTCATCTTGTTTGATGGAGGTCAAATTTTCAAGGGGCACCAACCCGAGCGTTCGCGCATAATTCGTCTCATGCAAACCCTGCGCAACGCCCACCACCTCGCCCGCTTCGTGCTGGTGTGGTTTGTGTTGACTTTGGGGGTTGCCATCGCTTCGCCGGTGGTTCATCCCCGCGCCATGGAGTTGATTTGCTCGGACGCGGGGGCGTACAAGTTGGTGGTTCGCGGCGAGGCCGATGGGGGTCTGGTCAAGAACCACACGCTGGAATGCCCCATGTGCGTCATGGGCGGCGGAGCGCCTTTGGTATGGGGTGCCCCGGTGTTTCCCACTGAGCGCGCCATGTCTGAGCGTCCTCAGTCTTTCTTGTCGGCACCGCCCGCCGTCAATCGTGCCGCACCGCCCCCTGCACGGGGCCCACCGCTGGGCGCTTAATGCTCCCTAATGAATAGCTGCTTGCGCCCGTCTGATAAGGGTTAGAGCACTATTTGTCTTGACACCGAGGTTCGGCCTCGCTGGCTTTCCGTTTCACCTCGTTGTCATCTTTGGGGCTCGTTGGGCCCACCTTGTGCGTGGGTTTTTCCGGTGTTTGGGTGTGCGTTCGCACTTTTAAATCGATATTTTTCATGACTGTTTCATTGGCATTCAAGGCGGTGTCCGTCGCCGCGCTGTCGGTTGGCGCTTCCAGCGCACCGGCATTGGATGCGGATTTTTACGTCTTTCTGGCACGCGCTCTTTTCTAACCTCTTTTCAAGGAGTCATCATGACTATTAAATCCATCCTCATCGGGACCCTATTGGCAAGCAGTGGGTTGATTGCCTTGGCGGGTCAACCTGTGGACGTTCAAGGGGCGTGGGCCCGGGCCACGGTGCCGGGGCAAAAAGCCACCGGCGCGTTCATGACACTCACCGCCGCCGAGGGCAGCACGCTGGTCGGCGTGGAGTCGGCGGTGGCTGGTGTGGCTGAAGTCCATGAAATGAGCATGGACGGCGGCATCATGCGCATGCGTGCGGTGGAGGGTGGCTTGAATTTGCCTGCTGGCAAGGCCGTTGAACTCAAGCCCGGCGGCTACCACGTGATGCTGATGGATTTGAAGGCGCCCGTGGCCAAAGACACCACCGTGCCCGTCACGCTGGTGTTCAAAGATGCCAAAGGGGTGGAGAGCAAAGTCGAGCTTCAACTGCCGGTGTCCACGATGCCGCCTGCCGGTATGGCACCTCCCAAAGACGCCAAGATGGACCATGGCATGCACGGTGCCATGCCCGCCAAGAAGGCCCCGTAATTGACCTGACTCACTGGGAAAACGCTCGCAGTGGGTCATGCCCCGTTTTGCCCGCCACTTAAGCAATGCCTTGCTCTCGCGCCTCACACTTTGGTTCAGCTCTTTGTTGTGTTCAGCGATTCACGGGGGCCAGCGTTGCGGCGGGTTTTTTCTACAGCGGCACAGGGCTGCTAGGTCAGCAGTGCCCGGACAGCCCGTGGTTGCCACGGCTTTGACAAACGAAGAGATCGGCCAACGCCGTCAGTCCCCCTGACGGTGGGGTCTTCTCTTCGCACGCCTGCGCGCCTCAAAAACCCATTCACTTCATTCCCTTTGATACGACGATGTCTACTTTCAAATCTTCCCCATTGACTCACGCCATGGCATTGGTTCTGCCTGCGCTTTCCTTGCTGTGCGGTCAAGCCCTGGCGGCTGACGAGGCGAAAACCACACTCTCTGAAGTGCAGGTCACCGCGACCCGCACCAACATCAGCCAGCCGCAAGGCGCCAATGTGCTTGGTGCCGCCGGTCTTGCGGGTCAGTTGCCTGCCACCAGCGACACCGCCAGTCTGTTGGGGAATGTGCCCGGAATGAGCCTGTATGGCGCCGGTGGGGTGTCGAGTTTGCCGTCGCTGCACGGCTTGGCCGATGACCGTTTGCGCCTCAAGGTGGACGGCATGGACCTGATCTCGGCCTGCGCGAATCACATGAACCCGCCGCTGTCGTACATCGACCCCACCAACGTGGGCAGCATCGAGGTATATAGCGGCACCACGCCGGTCAGTGTGGGCGGCGACAGCATTGGCGGTGCGATTGTGGTCAAGTCCGCTGCGCCAGAATTTGCCAAAGCGGGCGAAGGCACCTTGATCAAGGGCCAGGCCGGTGGTTTTTACCGCAGCAACGGCAGTGCCAAAGGCGGCAACGCCGCGCTGACGGTGGCCAGCGAAACGCTGAGCATGACCTACACCGGCTCCAGCGCGCAGGCGGGCAACTACCGGGCCGCGCAAGCCTTCAAGTCCAGCATCCCCGCCACCCAGTTGGCCACGACTGTGCAGGTGCCGGGTGCCGATGAGGTCGGCTCGTCCCTCTACAAAACACAAAACCAGTCGCTTGGGCTGGCGGCGCGCCATGACAACCACCTGCTGGAACTCAAACTGGGTTTTCAGGACATTCCCTACCAAGGTTTTCCCAACCAGCGCATGGACATGACCCGCAACCAAAGCGAACAGGTCAACCTGCGCTACACGGGTCAGTACGAGTGGGGCGCACTGGAAGCGCGTCTCTACAACGAGAACACCCGCCACAAGATGAACTTCTTGGACAACAAGCTGCAAACCTCCAATCCGGCGGGCATGCCCATGGACACCGAGGGCAACAACACCGGCGCGGTGCTGAAAGCAGATTGGGTGCTGTCGGCGCGTGACACCGTGCGCATCGGTGGCGAGTGGCAACGCTACCGGCTCAGCGACTGGTGGGATGCCATCTCGCCCGTGGTGGCCATGCCCATGCAAGGCATGAAGGGCGTGACGTTCAAGAACATCAACGACGGTCAACGCGACCGGGCCGATGTGTTTGGTGAATGGGAGGCGCGCTGGTCGCCGCAATGGCTCACCCAGGTGGGCCTGCGCAGCAGCACCGTGACGATGGACACCGGCACGGTGAATGGTTACAACACCCTCAACTATCCAGCCGCCAGTTACGCTGCGTTCAATGCCGCAGACCGCAGCACCACGGACCATAACCTGGACGTGTCCGCCATGGCGCGCTTCACTCCGGATGCGCAGAGCAGCTATGAGCTTGGCTTTTCACGCAAAACCCGCTCGCCCAATCTGTACGAGCGCTTTGCTTGGTCCACCAACAACACCATGGTGATGAACATGGTCAATTGGGCGGGTGACGGCAATGGCTATGTGGGCAATCTGGCGCTGCAACCTGAGGTGGCCAACACACTGAGCGCAACCGCAGACTGGCACGATGCCAGCCGTCAGCAATGGGGTCTGCAAGTCACGCCCTATGTCACTTACGTTCAAGATTACGTGGATGCCGTGGCCTGCGCCACCGTGGGTAAAACTTGCCCGGTGCGAACCGATGGATTTGCCAACCTCAGCTTTGCCAACCAGAGCGCGCACCTGGTGGGGGTGGATATTTCCGGGCAAAAATTGCTGGCAAAAACGGGCGACTGGGGCAGCTTCACGGCCACCGGCTCGCTGAGTTACGTCAAAGGCCGCAACGGCACGACCGACAGCGGCTTGTACAACACCATGCCCTTGAATGCGAAGTTGGCTCTGGTGCAACGCATCGGGCGTTGGGTTCACACGGTGGAGACACAACTGGTGGACGCCAAGACCGATGTGTCGACGATCCGAAGGGAGATCAAAACCGCTGGCTACGGCTTGCTCAACCTGCGCAGCAGCTACCAGTGGAACAAGGTGCGCCTAGATGTGGGTATCGACAATGCGCTGGACCGGTTCTACGCCTCGCCGCTGGGCGGCGCCTACGTGGGCGAGGGCAACAGCATGGGGGCCACGGCGAAAGCGGGCATTGCCGTGCCGGGCGCGGCCCGATCGCTCTATGTGGGCGTCAATGTGATGTTCTAGTTGAGCTTGGCGCACCCCCTCTGAGCGGGCGCGGTGGCGTTGGTTGACAGGGGGCTTGTTCAGGGCGTCTCACTTGAACGGGAAAATCCGTGTCAATGGGCATCGTCATGCGCGCTACATTGGGGTAAGCTGTAAACCCACCCGTTTGATAAACCCTATTGGAGCGACCATGAGTGATTCAGCCAGCGCCGGTTTCGGCAAATTCGTCCCCGGTTTTGACTTTCTTCAAAACTTGGCCCGGGGGGCCACGGAGGCCGTTCCTCAAATGCCCAACTTCGGCAACTGGATCGCCCCCACCCTGAACGTAGAAGAGCTTGACAAGCGCATTCAAGAACTCAAGGCCGTTCATTTTTGGCTCGACCAAAACTCGAAAGCGCTGGGTGCCACCGTGCAGGCGCTAGAAGTTCAAAAAATGACCCTGGCCACACTGCAGGGCATGAACTTCAATATGGGCGATGTGGCCAACGCCTTCAAACTCAAGGCGGCAGACACCCTTGCCTCGGGTGTGCAAAAAGCGACTGAAAAAGCGGCGTCCACAGCGAAAACTGTGGCGGATGTGGCCTCAGACGCCGAAGACATGGCGCGCAAAGTGCGCAAGGCTGCCGAGCCCATGGCGGCAGCTGCGTCCAACATGATTGACCCCATGCAGCTGTGGGGGGCTCTAACGCAACAGTTCCAGACCATTGCCGCCAGTGCCATGGCCGATGCCGGCAAACACACGGCCATGGACTTAACCAAAAACATGGCCGCTGGCTTTGCCAAAGAAACAGCCAAGGCCGCCAAAAAAACACCGAGTGCGGCTAAAAAAGCGGCCTCCCCAACCGCCCGCAAAACGCCCTCCCGAAAAACCTGACGCACTGTTTGTGCCCCACCGATGAAACTGTTTCCTTATGGCCACGCCACGCACTCCCGGTGGGAGATGGCGGCCGACTTGGTGCTGGCGCAAGTGCGCGGCCAAATGAGCACCCCCGCCTATGCCGCTAGCCCCACGCTGGCTTTGCTCTACATCACCGACCACTTTGCGAACCATGCCCAAGCCATTCTGGCGCACCTGAGCGCAGAGTTGCCTGAGGTCACCGACTGGTCGGGCACCGTGGGGGTGGGGGTGGCCGCCAACAATGCCGAGTATTTCGATGAGCCCGCCCTGGTGCTGATGCTGTGCGAGCTGCCCACGGACCAGTACCGCGTTTTTTCTGGCGTGGCCCCGTTGGGGCTGGGCTTTGCGGCCCACACGGCGCTGGTCCATGCAGACCCCAACACCCATGATCTGGGGGAGCTCATTCAAGAAATGGCGAGCCGCACCGACTCGGGCTATGTGTTCGGCGGTCTGTCGTCCAGTCGTGGCGAGACGGTGCAGTTTGCAGTCGGGGGTGATGGCAACATCAAAGGCCACGGGGCGGCCAGTGGTGTGTTCAAGGGCGGCTTGAGTGGCGTCGCGTTTGGGGAGGGTGTTTCCCTGATCTCACGCGTCACGCAAGGCTGTCTGCCGCTGTCCAAGGCTCGCACCATCACGGCGGCTGACCACAATGTGGTGACTGAGTTGGACGGCGAGCCCGCACTTGACTTGATGTTGAACGAGCTCAAGGTGTCTCTGGACGCGCCTGAGCAAGCGTTGCAGGCGGTGCGCGCCACGTTGGTGGGCTTGGAACACCCCGCCGACCAAACTTCCGAGCGACGCGGTGTCACGCGCATGGGCCGCTTTGGCAGCGATGTGATCGTGCGCCACATCGTTGGTCTAGACCCGGGTCGGCGTGGCATTGCGGTGTCCGACCGCTTGGAAGTGGGCATGCAACTGTCGTTTTGCCAACGCAATGTGCAGGCGGCCAAGACGGATTTGGTGCGCATTTGCTCAGAAATTCGGGAGGAACTGGAGCCTGAGGAATTGCCTCTGGCTGCCGTGACCTCACTGGCCACCTCAGCAGCGCAGTCCAAACCGCATCCCGCGCGCGGCATTGCGGGTGCCATTTACGTGAGTTGTTCAGGTCGCGGTGGTCCCCATTTTGGTGGCCCCAGCGCCGAACTTCAAATTGTGCGCCGGGCGCTCGGCGATGTGCCACTGGTCGGTTTCTTCGCCGCCGGTGAAATTGCCCGCCATCACCTGTATGGCTATACCGGGGTGTTGACGGTTTTCACGGTTTAATGCCATTTTGGCCGATAACCCTTGTGCAGCCTGCGCAAGGCGCTATTAAATAAATAGCTATGCAGTGGCTTTCTGTTTGCTGTGACTGCATCCAAACGGCTCGGACCAGCCTGGTTCGGCTGGGCTGGCGTTGCAAGAGCGCTGTCTTCGCTCCCCCAAAGGGTTAAACCCCGCGTGCCCGATCCGTTTTGAAGCGGGTCACCAAGTCGCCAAAGCCGCCGATATCCAGTGCCTCGCGCACTTCGCGCATCAGGTTCAGGTAGTAGTGCAGGTTGTGAATGCTGGCCAGCATGGGGCCGAGCATTTCGCCGCAGCGGTCTAGGTGGTGCAGGTACGCGCGTGAGAAGCCGCTGCGCCCGCCTTGCGCATGCGACACGCCGGAGTTGCCAGCACAGGCATAGCAGGTGCAGGTCACGTCCAGCGGTTGGTGATCGGTCTTGTGGCGGGCGTTGCGAATTTTTAAGTCGCCGTAGCGGGTGAAGAAGGTGCCGTTGCGCGCGTTGCGGGTCGGCATCACGCAATCAAACATATCCACGCCTTGCGCCACGCCTTCGATCAAATCTTCTGGTGTGCCCACGCCCATCAGGTAGCGCGGCTTGTGCGCGGGCAAGCGGTGCGGCGTGTGCGCCATGATGCGACGCATTTCGTCCTTCGGCTCACCCACACTGACCCCGCCGACGGCGTAGCCCGGAAAGTCCATCTCCACCAACTGCTCCAGTGACTCTTGGCGCAGGTGCTCGAACATGCCGCCTTGCACAATGCCAAACAGCGCATTGGGGTTTTCCAGCTTGGTGAACTCGGCCTGGCAGCGCTTGGCCCAGCGCAGGCTGAGTTCCATCGAGCTGCGGGCCTCCGCTTCGGTGGTGAGTTGGCCTTTGGTTTTGGGCTCGACCGAGATGTAGGGCGTGCACTCGTCAAACTGCATCACGATGTCGCTGTTGAGCGTGGTCTGGATCTGCATCGAGATCTCAGGCGTCAAAAACAGCTTGTCGCCATTCACCGGGCTGGAAAACTTCACCCCTTCTTCAGTGATTTTGCGCATCTCGCCCAAGCTCCAGACCTGAAAACCACCCGAGTCGGTGAGGATGGGTTTGTCCCATTTCTCAAACTGGTGCAGGCCACCAAAGCTCTCCATGACATCCAGGCCCGGGCGCATCCACAGGTGAAAGGTGTTGCCCAGAATGATTTGTGCGCCCATGTCTTCCAGGCTGCTGGGTGTCACACCCTTGACCGTGCCGTAGGTGCCCACAGGCATGAAGATGGGGGTTTGCACCACGCCATGATTGAGCGTGAGTTCGCCGCGCCGGGCGTGGCTGCCCGAGTAGGTTCCGTTGGAGGGATCGGTGGTAAGAAGGTCAAATTTCAGCATGGGGCTATTGTCCCCGATGCCATCAACAGTAAGAACGCTCTAACGCTCTCAGCACTGGCTTGCATGCTCCGGGTTAAGCCTGCGCGCAGTCCCGCTGACAACATCAGCGTGTAGGTCGTGCCGACACTTAACTCACCACAATAAGGACTCGTGTGACAAATGACCGTGACCGTGACCGTGACTGGGACTGCGCTTTGGCGTGCCAATGTGACTTTTTAACGACTTTGTAGGGTGTAAAGCGCTTTAAGGAAATTTTTTATAGCTTTTATGGCAGTTAACCATTCAAAGAATAATGGTATTTCGGAATTAATTCTCGTTAAGTGCGTGAGAGTAAGCAGTCAGAAACTAAACTCCTTGACGCCTGTCTTTGGAGCGGTTACAAATTGCGACCGAAGTCCGGCTGGCACCCGTCGAAAAAATGAGCAACATGATTTTTTACATGTCAAAGACTTTTGTTTTTGACATTGAAGGGGTGCAACGCTGCGATCGTGGTCTTAATGGGCTGGTTGATGGCCTAGCGCCACCGTATGTCGGTAGGCCATGTGAAGCATCAACAATAACAATTTACCTAGAAGCGAGTACCCGCAATGGTCAGCGACAAATTACAGAACTATTTCCGGAGTCAGCAAGTGTCCCTCCAGTGGCTTCCGGTTTTACGCGCCATGGCGTCAGAACTGTCCGCTCAGAGCGACGGTAAAGTGTTGCGGCATTTGTTTTTCAAGATTGGGGAGCGATTTGCCGCCGACACGAGTGATCTGTTTGAAGGCGCGCAATCACTCACGCAGCTGGAAGAGCAGTTGAACGACTTCTGGTCGCGAATCAACTGGGGCTGGGTCGAGCTGAAAGAAGTGAAAGACTACATTGAAATTTGCCACCATGCTTCACCCTTAAGTGAGGCCTTAGGTGATGACGCCCATGAGTGGAGTGTTGGCCTTCTTGAAGGGTTTTACCAAAGTGTGTTCAGTGTGTTGGGTGCCAGCGAAACGATGACCGTGCGTGGAGAGATGGCGTCTGGTGCCATGGATGTTCAGTTGCGATTTGGTCGCCACCTCAATTAACACAGACTAAGGAAATAAAGCATGCCCAAATCTGCAGACGACCTGTCCGCCTTGTTTCGCTCGCTTGGACCTGACGATTCAAGCTTTCAGGCTACCGAGACTGCCGCAGCACGCGATGCGGAACAGCGTTGGCCGCTTTTTCAGGCTGTTTCGCCAAGTAAGTCGGCCATCACGCCCACCTTGTCGGCCGAGGAGCGTGAGAGTTGGGCTCAGCAAGAGAAGCAGGTGGGGGGCGAGCGCAAACCTGCCTTGTCATTGCCGGGTCTGAGTGAAAAGTTGGCGAAGAGTTTGGGCAGAATGGCAGGGCCTAAGTCAGACTCAGACGCCCCCGTGAAAAACCTAGCCAAGCGGACCCAGCCTTCGCCTTCTCCGCCACCACCACCACCACCGCCACCGCCACCACCCCCGCCACCGCCACCGCCCCCGCCCCCCCCACCCCCAACACCCACAGAACCAACACCACGTCACCAAGCAAAACC
>JAGODZ010000059.1 GCA_017997975.1 Rhodoferax sp. | reverse complement strand
TGTGGTTTGGCTACACGCAGCAATCGAACTGGCAGCTGTTCAATGGCGATATTTCTCGCCCCTTTCGCACCACCGACCACTCGCCTGAAATCACCTACATCTACCCCTTGGATGCCGCGCTGCCCGGTGGCTGGCGTCTGCGCTACGGTGGCCTCACCTTGGTGCACCAGTCCAACGGGCAATCCGAGCCACTGTCGCGCAGCTGGAACCGCACGATTGTGTCCGCTGGCCTAGAAAAAGGAAGAGATTTTGTGATCAAGGGCGAGTTGTGGAACCGCCTGCCCGAGGGGGAGGGCAACGACGACAACCCAGACATCAGTGACTATGTGGGCCGTGCGGAAATTGCCGGTCTTTGGAACATCGACAGAAAAAACACGCTGGGTGTCGCGCTACGCCATTCGCTGCGCACCAACACCCACGGCTCGGTGAAAGTGGAGTGGCTCAGAGACGTGAGTGACACCGGCGTGGCCGGCGGGCGCAGCGGCTTGCGTTTTCACACCCAAGTATTCACGGGCTACGGCGACTCTTTGATGGACTACAACCGCCGCCGCACGGTGCTCAGCGTGGGCCTGAGCTTGATCGACTGGTAAGCCACGCCACGCCACGCCCAGGCAGCGCAGTGGGGTTCACCCCGGCGGTGGGGCCGCCCGCATGGCGGCGTTCAGCGCGTCGGCGGTCGGGGTAGTCACCACCACATTGTGGCGCTCGGTCAACGGCCCGCCACCCGGCTCCACCTCACCAGCCGCGTCGTAGCCAATGGCCTTGAACTTCCAAACCGCTCCAATACGTTTGAGGTTGCCCACATGCGCGCCATCCGCCGTCAAGACCGTGTGCACGTTGTCATTGAATCGCAGGAGCTGTAAATCGGTCATGGTCGAGGCCTTTGATGACGCTGGCGAAGATTGGCAGTCGCATCATGCGGGCTCATTTCGCCCCCAACCCCAGTGTGAGCCGAACCGGTTGGTCCACCGCACTGTCCACCGCCTCGGGAGGCGTCGTTTTCACTTGGGCACGGGCCACGCCCGCGCGCTCCAGTGCGGCCAATACGACGGCTGCACGCTGCGCCCCCAACTGAGGCAAGGCATCCGCCACCAGCGCTTGGCTTTGCTCCAGCCCACTTTGCAAGCGGCGGTAAAACGCGCTGGCGTCAACCACCAAGGGTTCTCCTTTCAAGCGCTTTAGCACGCCTTGGTCGAGTGGCAACTTGGCCTTGGAAGCAGTCGAGGATGCGGTGGTTTCAGTCGCCTCTGCCTCCTTTTTTTGCTGGTCCAGCGCCGCCTCGCCAAGTCGCTCGGCGTACAAGTCGCGCATCACTTTTTGCACAGCCGCGTCGCCGAGGTCCAGCGGGCCGGGAGCATCATCGGCGCTCAAGGCACGCCCCACCCGGCGGGTCACCTCTGCCCGCAAGGCCTGGGATTTGAGCGCCGCACTGTCGGCGGCAGTGCTGTAAGCGCTGGGCACAGTGAGCTGGAGTTGGGCGCGTTGACCCAACACCTGGGCCAAATTTTTCACCTTTTCTTGCTCGGGCGGGAGCAAGGTGCTGCTAGCGGGGTCAAATTCAATCGCCTCCATTTTTTCTCCGCTCAGGCCCAGCAAACTGCCCAGCGCCCGAAAGGGGGCCGTCACAATTTTGGTCAGCACATTGCCAATGGCTTTCCAGACGACCGCCCCGTAGCTGAACTGCGGGTCACGCATGTCGCCCGACACGGGCAGACCCAACTCAATGCGCCCGTCGTTGTCTTTGAGCAGCGCAATGGCCAACTCCAGCGGCAGACTGAGGGCATCGGGGCTGTCAACTTTGTCACCCAGGGTGAGTTGGTCCAGCACGATTTGGTTGGCACCCACCATCTGGCCCTGTCGAATCTTGTACTGAAGGTCGAGCGACACCTTGCCCTGCGCCACCTTGTAGCCTGCAAATTTCATACTGTAGGGCGAGGCGGACACGATGTTCACGTTTTTGAACACCACATTGACATCCGTGTTGTCCTGCGGCGCAAAGGGGTTCAACTCGCCGCGCACCCGAGCCAAGCCAAACTCGTCCACCCGACCATCGAGTTCAATCTGGCTGCGCGCCTGGCGGTTGGAGGACAGCCCCGTCACCACCCCATTCAGCTCGACCACCTTGGCGCCAAATTGCGGGCGCAAACTGAGGTCGGCAAAGTCAACCTTGGCGTTTTTCAGACGCAGGCGCTGAATGCGAACAGGAAAGGAATCCGTTTCAGGCTGGCCCGTCACGGGCACTGCTGCGGGCGAGTCGGTGGCCGCGACCGGCTTGACCAGCAGCCGGGCGGCGTTCAGGCTGCGATCATCCTCAATGATCAAGGTCGCATTGGGCTCCAGCACCAGCAGGTCGGGAATGTCCAAGCGGTTGGGGCTCAACTGAAGGCCCAGCTTGGCGGCCTCCACGCGCTTCCATGCGGCAAACGGCACACCGCCGGCTTCATGGAGAGCCAAGTCCGCCACCGCCAAGCCCCCGGTGTAGCGCAAAGCGGGGCGGTTGTCCCGAGCCGCGCCCGTCGTCAATTGCCCCTGGGCCGACACATGGCCCCCCGCAATGACCAACTTCACAGACTGACTTAACAAAGGCTGCCAAGGTGCCAGCGCAAGTTGCTGCACCTGCACTTTGGCATCCACGGCCCCTGTGGCGGGCACCACGCGGCCTTGCGCCGACAACTGGCCACCTTCGCGCACAGCGAGACTGGCCTTGAATTGAACCGGCTGTGAGAGCTGGTTGCTGGCCCCCTCCAGTTGCAGGGCGACATTCTGCAAATTCACCGCGATGCCCGTGGTTTGGTCGGCGATTGCCGCACCCCACTGGTTCAGTTGAACTTGCGTGGCGAGCACCTGCCAGGCCGGGGATTCATCGCTGTTAGACGTTTGCGCTGGAAGAGTCGAATCAGAGGGCTGGGGCTGGGGCAACATCGTCATCAGATTCAGTTGACCGGTGGCATCACGCTGCAGCTGCAGTTGCCCGCCCTCGGCAACCAAGCGCTCTACCTTGATTTTTCGTTCTGCCAGATTCATTCGTCCATCACTGAAGCCGAGTTGATTGATCGTCAACGGTGTTTGCGAACCACTGGCCAAGGTCAGTTGGTCCAGCGTTAAATCCCCCTCATCGGTTATTAAATTTAACGCTTGACCCGTCTGCTCAGCGTTCAAACTGAGATTCAACTTCACCTTGTCGATACCGAGTGTCAAAGCGGGACTCACCGTTTGATCCGTCGCGCGAACGGCCACTTGGTCCAGCGCCAACGCTTGAACCTGTAACGCCCAAGTCAAGGGTGGCGCAACCCCGACAGACACGACCTGCTGTGAATCAACGGGTACGCTCAACTGCGCCCAATCCAGCGCGCCATTCGCTTGGCGAGTCACCGTCACAGCGCCGCCTTCCACACGAAGCGCACCAATGCTCACCACGCGGGTGGCCAGATTGGCCTGGATCCCCTCCCCCGTCACTTGATTCAACAGGGCGATCGGTTCCCGCCCTTCGCCCGCCGCCAGGGTCACCTCATTCAAGCGCAGACGAGCCCCTGCCAACTCGGCCTCAAAACGACCGCCCTCATAAGCAAATCGGTAAGGCACTGTGGCACTCAACCGCCCACTCTGGAGGTGGGCCGTGGTGTAGGGCTTGAGGTAAGTCGCCAGTTCAGACAAGGCCGCATCCTCCAGCGTCACCTCACCACGCGCTTGCATCGGGTTCACACTGACACTGCCCGTCCAACTCAATTTACCACCCAGCAGAGAAGCCGCACTCACGCGGTAGTTGCCGGTTTGATCGGGCAAGGTGCTGAAGCTATTCAGCTCAAAATTGAGCGGTGAAATCGTGTTCGCATAGCCCGCCTGTTGGTCGGACACATCCACCTTGCCTTGCTCCAACACGAACCGATTCACCACCAGGCGGGGCATACCCCCCTCGGATTTATCGCTTGGGAATTGGCGCTCTAGCGTGGCTAACAATTCCGACACATTGAACTTGCCATCCGGCGCAATGGCCAGGTGCACCGTGGGTGCGGTGAGACGAATCTCAGCCAATGTCCACGTCCGCCGAATCAGGGATGCCCACTCCAGATCAATCACCAGCATGTTCCAACTCAGGAGCGGCGCGTCATCGACCTCCGCCACCTTGAAGCCCTGCACCTCAAGCCGCAAAGTGAAGGGGTTGAAGCGAACGCTCTCCATGCTGACCCGCCGCTCCAACGCACTCAGACCCCATTTGGGCGCTTGGTGCTGGATCACATAGGGCAGTAAGCCAAACCCGATGGCCGTATAAGCCAGCAAGCTGCCAGCCACCATAACCAACCAGCGCGTCCATCGTTTATTCAGAGTGTCACCTCGCCAGCGAGCGCCAAGGCAAGGTCCACGTACTGCGCAACCGGCACTTCTTCGGCGCGGCGTTGGACATCAAATTCGCCTGAAAAGGCTTTTTCTTGCAACCATTTGCCCAAGGTATGGCGCATCAGTTTGCGGCGCTGGCTGAAGGCCACTTGCACCAGCTCACTGAGCAAAGCCACGTCCACCGCAGCAGGAGCGGCGTGCGGCACCATGCGCACCACGGCACTGTCCACACGCGGCGGTGGGTTGAAACTTTGCGGTGGCACAGCCAACACGTTTTCCATCGCATAGCGCCATTGCAACATCACGCTCAGGCGTCCGTAGTCTGAGGTACTGGGGCGCGCCACCATGCGGTCGATCACCTCTTTTTGCAGCATGAAATGCTGGTCTTCAATCACCTCCACACAGCCCAGCAAGTGAAACAAAATGGGCGTGGAGATGTTGTAGGGCAAGTTGCCCACCACCCTGAGTTTGGGCGTGCCCAATGACTGGGCCACTTCGGCGAAGTTGACTTTGAGCACATCGGACTCGATCACCTTCAGTTGCGGGTGCGCCCGAAGGCGCACGGCCAAGTCTCGGTCCAGCTCAATCACCGTGAGCTGACCCAAGCGCTCGACCAAAGGTTGGGTCAAAGCCGCTAGGCCGGGGCCGATTTCCACCATGAATTGGCCCGGTTGGGGCGCAATGGCTTCCACAATGTCTTCAATGATGCCGCCATCGGCGAGGAAGTGCTGCCCGAATCGCTTGCGAGGAATGTGTTTCATGGTGCGGACGAGAAAGTGCCGTTCAAAGCTTGCTAGGGGGTTCGCGAAATTCAATGTACGCACGGGCACGCAGTCCTTCCGCCCATGTCGAGAAAGCAGGATCGAGCTTTTTATCGCGCAACATGGCACGCACCGTGTCACGTTGTTCGCGGGGACTCAAGGCAACCTTGCGCCGCTCCATCAACTGAATCAAATGAACCCCAAAACGGGACACCACCGGGTCGCTGACTTGGCTGGGTTCTAGGCGGTTCATGGCCTCTTCAAACTCCGGCACAAACATGCCGGGGCTGGCCCAACCCAGGTCGCCACCCTTTGCGGCGCTGCCATCTTGAGAAAACTCTCGGGCCAAGTTGGCGAAATTGGCTTTGCCAGCGACCACATCGCGCTTGAATCCACTCAATTTGGCAAGCGCCTGCGCCTCGGTCAACTGGGGGCTTAGACGCAGCAGAATGTGGCGCGCACGGCTTTGGGTCACGGCCATGGTGGGCAGATTAGGGCTGATTTTTTCAATCACTTTCAGAACATGAAACCCCGCACCCGAGCGAACCAAGTCCGAGACGTCCCCCACGGCCAGGTTGTGCGTGGCCTCCAGAAACAGCGGCGGGTACCGAGTCGCGGTGCGCAGTCCCAACTGACCGCTCTGAGCACCGTCGCTGGCATCAGAAAATTCTTTCACCAAGGCCACAAAATCATCCCCAGAGCGGGCGCGCGCCAACGCCCGTTGTCCCTTGGCTTGAAGGGCCGCGATCTGCACGGCATTGGCGTTTTCCGGCACCGCAATCAGAATCTGTGCCAAATTAATTTGAAGGTTCTCCGGGCTCACATTCACGGGTTGGGCCCTCAAATACTCTTCCACCTCTTGGTCCGTGACCCGCACACGCGATTCCACTTCGCGCTCGCGAAGCCGGCTCAAGGTGAGCTGGTCCCGAAGCACGCCCCGCATCTGGCTGACTGTCACGCCGTCGGCGGCCAAGCGCTTGTGCAACTCGGCCACGTCCACTTGGTTTTGCCGGGCCACACTTTGTTCAGCGACGTCGATGGCCGCCTCATCCACACGAATACCCGTTTCGCGCGCCTGTTGAAGCTGCACCTTTTGATCAATCAGACTGTCCAGCACCTGTTTGGCCAAGGCCTCGCTGGCCGCTTGAGGGCGGCCCTGCTGGCTGGCGAGCTGCCATGCTTTCTCCAACTCGCGGCGAACCTCGTTGTTGGTAATAGGCTCTGAATTCACCACGGCCACAATAAAGTCAGCCGACTGCGCAGAGCTCTGCTTAGGCGCCGTGCTGGACTGCGGCGCCAGCTTCAAGCCCTGCGCTTGGGCGCTCAGGGAAACCAGCAGTGCCAGACTGGCCAGAGAGAGTGTGACGCGTAAGGGGGTCATATGGGATCATTCGTAAGTGCTGAAGCGACTGGGCGAACTGGTCTGTTCACGCAATAGCTGGTAATTGGGAATGTGGCCTTTCAAGGCACTCAAAGGACTGACACCCAAACGGGTAAAGCCCACAAACTCCAGTTGAAACATCATGCGCTGGGTGGCCGATGACGTGCTGGTTTGCAAGCGCTCCAGCACCACACGGCCCAACCAGCAGCCCGCATCGTATTCAAAACCGAGGACAGAATCAACCAGCTTGCGCTCGTTCAAACTGTAGTTGAGCCGCCCCACGCTGTACCAACGGCCCTCGCCCTGACCGCGGCCTGGGCCGAGCGCTTGACCGCGGTCCCCCCACAGGTCATTCAAGGGCCACTGCCAGCCCACGTCCAGCAGCTCACTCACATTGCGTTGGTAGCGGTAAGCCGCCGTGACCGTGCGGTAGGCCCCCGGGTTGTAGCGCACGCCGAAGGTGGAGCGCTGCGATTCACTGGTCTCGGGGTTGATTTGCACCGTGGCATCCGTGGACCAAGTGGGGGCCCACGTGATGGAGGCACCCAGCAGCAAATCACTGAATCGGTTGGTGACCGGCAACCCGCCTGGCAGAGTCACGTTTTGGTCTTGGAAGCGCAAGCGCTGTGCAATGCCAAACCGGGCCGCTTCCGCCCCGGTCGCAGGGTCTAGCAAACGGGTGCTGACGCCGACCGTGAGCAAATCGCTGTCAGAGATTCGGTCGTTGCCAGCAAAGGCGTTCTCGGTGTAGATGGTGGCGAAATTGAAGTCATTGGCCCCTGAATCGTAGTTGGGCAGCAGGCTTTGATCACGGTAAGGTGTTCTGACATAAAACGCCCGGGGCTCCAAGGTTTGGGTGAACGAGTTGCCAAAGTAACTCGTGTCGCGCTCAAAAACCAGCCCACTGTCCAAGCTGAAGGTGGGCACCACCCGGCTCGCTGAGTTGACGCCGTACTGAGGCGTGTCAAACTGGTATTGGGTGGCGTGCAACTGCCATTTGGGCGTGATGAAGCCCCCCGGAAAGAGCCACGGGCGACTCACCTGCAGCAGTGAAAAAGCGCGCTGGCCATTGGCCTGCTTGGTCAACGTGCTGTCCGTTTGAAAACGCGTGAAGTCGGCAGCGACGGAGTAATCAACCCCCTTGACATCGTTGCGCGTGTAGGTGGTCGTCAGCTGCGGCACCCGGTCGTAGGGCGGAATGATCGTTGTCGATCCGCTCTGAAGCGTTTGCCATTTCAAGGTGCGCACGCTGTTGGCAAAGTTGCCATTGCTCCAAGCGACGCTGGCATCGTTGATCAACAGCCGCTGCGTCAATGAGTTGCCGCTGCGCGAGAAATCGCTCCAATACGCATCGTCACTGACTCGGTTCAAGTTGATGTTGAGCGCCAGTCCCCCATCGGTTAGACGCTGGGTCCACGCGTTGTTCACCATGCCTTGGTGCTGGTAAGAAAAACCCCAACGGTTGCTTTCGCGAAGCTGGTCCGAGAGCATCAAGTCATACCGCACCTGTCCCATGTAACTGGGTTCCAAATAGCGAAATTCTGTGCCGATGTTGAGCCCCCGCTTGCTCATGACCGTGGGCGTGATCGTGGCGTCCCGATTCGGGGCCATGTTCCAGTAGTACGGAAGCGAGACTTCGAGCCCATTCACACTGTCCACCCCAATCGAGGGCGGCAGCAACCCGGACTTGCGCTTTTCAGTCAAGGGGAAGCTGATGTAAGGAATGGGCAGCACCGGCACCCCCTTGAAACTCAGCACCGCGTTCGTGGCCGTTCCCACTTCACTCTCGTTGTCGGTGGTGATGGTGGTCGCGCGCAGAATCCAGTCGGGCATCCAGCTGGGCCCCGGCAGGCGTCGGCAGGTCGAATAGGTGGCGTTGTGAATCACAGCGCGCTGGTCATCGACAAAGTCAACGCGGTCCGCCTCGCCATTGCCTTCATTTCTTAACAGCTGGTAGCGTGGCTGGGTAAAGAAGCCTTCGTAGGTGTCCAGATTGAGTTCAAGCGCTGGGCCTTCGTAAATATTGCCCGCGCGGTTGATGCGCACATGGC
This sequence comes from Rhodoferax sp., assembly GCA_017997975.1. Taxonomy (GTDB): domain Bacteria; phylum Pseudomonadota; class Gammaproteobacteria; order Burkholderiales; family Burkholderiaceae_C; genus Rhodoferax. The sequence goes on along the minus strand of JAGODZ010000059.1, from coordinate 5,786 downwards.
CGGTGGCCTTCGCTTGGTTGTTGGACTGGTCGTACTCCAGCCGGTCGGCCTTGATGACCATGTCACCACGCCGCATGATTGCATTGCCTTCGAGCTCGACCTGTTGCTCGGTCGTGCCTTCGAGACGGTCGGCCGACAGAAACGTCGGCAGCGCGCCACGTGACTCCGGCAAGATTTGCTCCTCCAGCAAGGGGCTGGTTTTCAAACGGAGAGGCGCTGGCTCTTGCGCCTGAACGGGGGCGCCGTACAGCATGGCCGTCGCCATGACCACCGCGAGCGGGCGCAGCGCAGGGGGCGAAGGGGGCGTTCCTGGCAGAGAGCGAGGCATCAATAAGCGCATCAGGCGGGACAGGGGCAGAGGAGAAGGGTGGTAGGGCGGGGTCAGGCCGTCGGGGCTGGCTTTGTAGAATGGATTATCCATGAGCCAAGACCCCCACTCCGAATCCCCCCACAACGCCGCGCCCCTGTGGTCCGACGCCCAGCGTGAACTTGATTTCAAGCACTGGCTTGCCTCTGTCGCGCAGCCACACGCCCTGCAACCCGACTCGGTGCGCCTGGCCTCGGCTGACGCCAGTTTTCGCCGCTACTTCAGAGTCGATACCGCACGCGGCAGCTGCATCATCATGGACGCGCCGCCGGACAAGGAAGACAGCCGCGCTTTTGTCAAAGTTGCGCAGTTAATGCAAGACGCCCACATTCGGGCCGCCGAGGTGCTGGCCTGGGACGAGGCCAAAGGCTTCATGCTGTTGACCGACCTGGGCGCCAAAACCATGATGCAGGTCATCAACCCGGCCCAGCCCGAGGCCAATCTGGGCCTGTACCTGCAAGCCGTGGACACCTTGATTGACTGGCAACTGGCCTCGCAGCCTGGCGTCTTGCCCCCTTACGATGAGGCCTTGCTGCGCCGCGAGCTGAACCTGTTCCCCGAGTGGTACATCACCCACTACAAAGGCGCAGAGATCGACGCGGCCATGCAGTTCACGCTGGACAACACCTTTAAACAGGTGGTTGCAGCCAACCTCGCGTGGCCCAGCGTCTATGTGCACCGCGACTTCATGCCCCGCAACCTGATGGTGGCCGACGCCGCCAGTGAACCGCGCTTGGGCGTGCTGGACTTTCAAGATGCCGTGTACGGCCCCATCACTTACGACATTGCCAGCCTGATGCGCGACGCCTTTGTGAGCTGGGAGGAAGAGTTCTGCCTGGACATCACCATTCGCTACTGGGAAAAAGCCCGCAAAGCCGGACTGCCCGTCGGGCGAGACTTTGGCGAGTTTTACCGGGGTGTGGAGTGGATGGGCCTGCAACGCCACCTGAAAGTCGCCGGCATTTTTGCGCGTCTCACGCTGCGCGATGGCAAACCGCAGTACCTCGCGGACACCCCCCGCTTTATCAACTACCTGCTGTCCACCTGTGCGCGCTACATTGAACTCAAGCCCTTGCTGCGCTTGATTCAGAAGGTCGAAGGCATTGTGGAACCCAATGTGTTCGGATTTGGCGCGTCTCAGAGGTAAAACAGCCCCTAACCCACGTCCTACCTGCGCAAGCAGCTACTGATTCAATAGCAACTACCCTGTCACTGTCATGCCCCGCTTTTACTGCCCCACCCCCTTAACCACCGGTGAAACGCTGGACTTGCCCGCAGGCGCGGCCCGCCATGTGCAGGTGCTGCGTTTGCAGCCCGGGGACGCCATCACGCTGTTCAATGGCGGACCCGGCATCGCGGGAAGCGGGGAGTTTGACGCCACCGTCACCCGCATGGGACGCAGTGAGGTGCAAGTGCAGGTGGGCGCCCATCACCTCGTCGAGCGCGAAGCGCCCCGTGCCGTGCACCTGGTGGTTGGGATGCCCGCCAATGACCGCATGGACTGGCTGGTGGAAAAAGCCACTGAACTGGGCGTCGCCAGCATTCAACCCCTCATGACCGAGCGCAGCGTGTTGCGCCTCAGCGGCGAGCGGGCCGATAAAAAAGTGACCCACTGGCAGAGCGTGGCCGTGGCCGCTTGCGAGCAATGCGGCGGCAACCGGGTGCCCGCCATTCACCCCGTGATGAGTTTGGCCGCTTGGGTCAAGGCGCGCACGGCGTCGCCCGCCGGTCCATCACTGCTGCTGTCACTGCGCACGGGCACACAAGCCTTGCGCACCATGGATCTTGGCAACCAATGCGCTGACGTGACCTTTCTGTCTGGGCCCGAAGGTGGCTTGAGTGCCTCAGAAGAAGAGGCGGCCCTGGCCTGCGGCTTCTCGCCCATCACGCTGGGCCCGCGCGTGCTGCGCTCAGAAACCGCCGCCCTGAGCGCACTGGCCGCCTTGGTCATTTAGTTTGGTGCGACAAGGAAAGGCGGCCAAACCCGCAGGACGCGTTGCCCACCACAGCTCCCTAAAATGAAAACCCCTTGAGCCGCGCGACTGTGTCGCCGTGGCCCCCACTTTGACTGCCCCACACCATGCTGACCGTCCACCACCTCGAAACCTCCCGCTCCCACCGCATCCTCTGGCTGCTCGAAGAACTCGGCGTGCCCTACAAGCTGAAGGTTTACAAGCGGGATCCTAAAACGCGTCTGGCACCACCGGCTTTGAAGAAAGTACACCCCTTGGGCAAGTCGCCCGTCGTCACCGACGAGGGAGACACTTTTGCCGAATCAGGCGCCATCATCGAGTATTTGGTGGAGCGGTATGGCCGTGAGGCCGTGGGCGAACTCGCCCATTTAGCACCTCCCGCTGGCACCGCTGAACAGCGCCAGTGCCGCTTCTGGATGCACTACGCCGAAGGCTCGCTGATGAACTGGATGGTCATGAAACTCGTGTTCATGAGCATTCCCACCCAGCCGATGCCCTTCTTTGTGCGGCCCATCGCGCGTGCCATCTGCAACGGTGTGCAGGCCAAATTGATTGACCCTAACCTGGACACCGCGCTGGCCTTCATTGAAGAACACCTCAGCCAGCACACGTGGTTCGCGGGCAAACAACTCACCATGGCCGATTTTCAGATGAGCTTCGCCGTCGAAGCCGCGCTATCGCGCAGCAAAACCGTCAGCGCTTACCCCCAACTGCAAGCCTACGCCGACCGTCTGCGAGCACGCCCCGCCTACCAACGCGCTGTACAAAAAGGCGGGCCGGTCATCATGTCGTAGGCCCCCAGGCGGGGAAGCAACTCGAACTACCGGTCACGTCACACCGAATCGAATCGAATCGAATCGCTCCTATTTTGGTAGCCATTTGCGCTTATAAATCGTGGGCTGGCGCAATTTAAGACTCACAACAACAACCCTCAATGTCCAAAATTCACCGCCACCCCATTGAGCAACACCAAGGTGCCCGCGCAGTTTCCCATCATGGCGGCATCCAAGGCCGCTTTTTGTTCAGTGCGAACGCGGTGCTGCCCATCATTTTGGCCATCGCCTGCGCCACAAGCGCTTGCAAGCCACCTTGAACGCTTGGGCACTGCGCCACGTCGCACTCGACCGGACCCAGTCCAGCAAGCGGGTTTTCCACGCCGTCCAGCGGGTGTAAAGCCGCACAAACCAAGGCAAGGTCATCAAGCGGGGCTGCGTCAAGGTGAACAAGCGCGCCAAAAGCGCCGTGCCGGCCACTTTGGCCAGCCCAATGACCACCAAGCCGGTGATGACATGACCTTGGCCCACCGCCCACAACGCCAAGAGCTTCACCGGAAGCAGCAACACGGCAGGCACACACAGCAGCGCCAATGCCGCATAAGGCGGGAGCTGGCGAATCGCCCCCTCCAGCCAACGCAGCCCGGGCCAACGCCCCATGCGCGCCAACAACGCTTGGAGCGGCACCCAGCCCCACTCCTCAAACAACAGCCACAGGGCCAACAGCCACTTGAGTGGCAACAACAGCCGGCGAATCCACACTTTCATGAAGCACCTTCCTGTGACTGGCGGCGCAGCACACTGAAAGCCTCAAACTCCCAGCTTCGCATCGCCAGCACCAAGGTGTAACCCTCTCGGTCAGCCACCGCCAGTTTTTGGTCCGTCTGGTGCTGCTGGGCAAAGTCTTGCGCCACGCGTTGCAAGCGCTCCATGAACATCGGCGCCAACGTGCGGCTGACGGAACCGTGCACCAGCAGCAGGCCCTCGCCCGCGCCGTCAAAGCCGCCTGAGAAATAATTCAGCAGCGCGTGCTCACGAAAGTAATTCATCACCGGGCCGTGGGGCCGCCAGCGAAAGGTTTTGGCCAGCTTCAGCCGATAACGGTTCAAAGGGCGCAACTCAATGATGCCAATGCGGTCCAGTTGCGCCAGGTAGGTCACGCACTCGGTGTCCGTCAAGCGATAGCGGGCGGTGATTTGCTCAGGCGTCCACTGGCTCAGCACGCAAATGGCCACCAGCAACAGCTTTTTGTCCGCCACCACAGCGCTTTCTTGCGCCTGCGTCATTTCACGCAGCAGCGGCTGGGCGTCGGCCACACGCCGGGCCACGTCGGCAAAGTCCAGCTTCAGGGCGTGGCAAATGGCGTCAATGCGCGACAGCGACATGTCACCCTTGGCCAGCATGCGTTTCACGCTGGATTCGGCCATGCCCAGGGCAAGCGCCAGATCGGCGTAGGTCATGTGGGCGGCTTTTAATTCCCGCTTCAAGGCGGTGACCAGATCGTGGGTGGTGCTCATCAAAGACTCCTGAGCGAGCATCAAAGTATCAAAAATCAATACTTAGCATCGTCATTTTTACGACTGTATCGAATTCAACCTCTTATCGTCAACCACCCTGCGCACACTAAGGCCTTGTTTCACTTCTCCCTGCTCTAAGGAACGCACATGCCCAAACCTGCCGCCGCTCTGGCTTTGCCGAGTGCATTGAACCTCGCCCCGCACCGCACCTTAGGGACGTTTTTAATTGCCCTGTCGCTGCTGTGGGGCGTGGCCGTTGTCTGGGGGCCTGCACTGCTGCTCAGTTTGGGCGTGGTGCTTGCCCCCAGCGGCCATGCCCACCTGTATGCCCACGGCCATCCGTTTGTCGATGCCCGTGTTTTTTGGGGCGTGCCCAATGCCATGGACGTGTTGAGCAACCTGCCCTTGGCGCTGGCCGGCCTTGTGGGCCTGCTGATGCTGCGCGGCAAGCGAATGTTGCCCGCCACACGCCACGCCATGGCGGTGTTCTTTGGCGGGCTGGTCTGTGCGGGCTTGGGGTCGTCTTGGTACCACTGGGCACCCGACACATCCGGGCTCATGCTGGACCGATTGGGCATGGCCGTGACCTTTGCCGGGGCCTTGGCCTTGGCGCTGGCCGAGCGGGTGGGCCCCACGGCGGCGAAAGTGGCGTTGCCCGCCATGCTGGCCAGCGCCGCGCTGTCTGCCGCACTCGCGTTCACCCAGAGCAACGTGCTGCCGTGGGGTGTGGTGCAGTTTGGCGGCATGGCGCTCATCGCTTGGGCGGCGTGGCAACCCCGCTTAGACACTGCCGTCGGTGTTTCTTTCACCGCTCTGATTGGCCTCTACGCCGTGGCCAAGTTGTGTGAGCTCAATGATGAGGTGATTTTTCACCTCAGCGGCGAATGGGTTTCAGGCCACACGCTGAAGCACCTGGCCGCCGCACTGGCCGCTTGGCCCGTGATCGTCACACTGTTGCGGCAGAATGCGCAGGCACCGTGCCCGCCGCTCCACCACGCCAGCCCCCGTTGAACCACCGACTGAGATTGCACCATGACCCTACCCGCCGCTATTGACGACGCCCACATGCCGCGCAGCGCCAGTTCAAGTTCAAGTTCTCACACTCGCGAGGGCGGGCAGTTCGCGCTGTTGCGCCAACGCCGTTTCGCGCCCTTCT
>JAGODZ010000275.1 GCA_017997975.1 Rhodoferax sp. | reverse complement strand
GCACAACCTCTTCACCCGTGGCGTGCTCCCCACCGGCCAACTGCGCCCACCCCGCGACCAAGCGCCCGAGCTGTACCAGGAAACGGCGATTGGGTGGATTCCGAGGGAGTGGAAGGTCTCGCGTCTTGCCACGATTCTCAGAGAGTCGGGAGGCCACCTTCAAACTGGCCCGTTCGGTAGCCAACTTCACGCGCACGAGTATCAATCTGAAGGCGTGCCCGTCGTTATGCCGCAAGACATTAACGACGGAAAAATTGGCACTGAGTCAATTGCGCGAATATCTGAAAAGAGAGCGTTATCGCTTGCCAAACATCAGTTGAAGGTGGGTGACATCATCATTGCTCGTCGCGGAGAACTAAGCCGTGCTGCAGCAGTATCTGTGATCGAGCAGGGGTGGCTGTGTGGGACGGGTTGTTTCTTGTTGCGTTTTGGACGCACAGACTTGAATCACTTTTTCTTCGGGCACATTTACCGATACGACTACATTCAACGGCAAATTGCTGGGACTCAAGTTGGAACGACCATGCCGAGCCTCAACAATTCAGTCATGGGTCGAGTGTTTTTCCCTTGTCCAGCTCCAGACGAGCAAACCAATATTTGTAATCGCCTTAACAAATCAGAATGGGAAATTGACGGTCTAAAGGCGCACGCTGAGAAATTGAAACTACAAAAACTCGGCCTCATGCAAGACCTGCTCACCGGCAAAGTCAGCGTCACCACCCCGCCCGCACAAGGAGTCGCCACGCCATGACCCCAGCCCCACCGCCCTCACTCACGCCCCCGCCCAGCGGCTATGCCGAGTGGCTGGTCGATCTGAAAACGCGCATCCACACCGCCCAGCAGCGGGCGGCGCTGGCCGTCAACCGCGAGCTGGTGGGGCTGTACTGGCAGATTGGCCACGACATTCTGGCGCGCCAAAGCAAAGAGGGCTGGGGTGCCAAGGTGATCGAGCGGCTGGCGCATGACTTGCGCACGGCATTCCCGGACATGAAGGGCTTTTCGCGCGCCAATTTGATGTACATGCGGGCTTTTGCGCAGGCCTGGCCCAGCGATGACATTGTCCAACAGGCTGTTGGACAAATGCCCTGGGGCCACAACCTGGTACTGCTGACCAAGCTCAAAGACCCCCAGTTGCGCTTGGCGTATGCCAAGCGAGCCATCCAGCATGGCTGGTCGCGCACCATGCTGACGATTCTGGAGCTGCGTGGTGTGTATAGGGAAGCGGATGCTATTGAGGGTGCCAATGGCTAACCACTACCCCAATCTCAACCCGCAGAAGGCATTGATTTGGCGCATCATCCACCGCGACAATTTGCCATGGGTGCTGCAACACGGCCTGCACAGTGGAAACAGCGCGCAAAGGGCGGCCGGCTGGGTGAGCATTGGCAATTCGGAGTTAATTGACAAACGGGCGCGCCATTTGGTGCCAATTGCACCTGATGGGTTGCTAAACGACTATGTGCCGTTCTATTTCACGCCCTTCTCCGTGATGATGCGCAACATCCGATCCGGGCGCGGCGGGGTGCAGCAGCGGCAGAATGACGAGATTGTGATTCTGGTATCCAGCCTGCACCATGTGGCGCAGCAGGGGCTGCCGTTTTTGTTCACCGACATGCACGCCTATTACCGCTGGGCTACGTATTACAACGACTTGACCCATCTTGACAAGGTGGACTGGAAGCTGTTGCAGGCCCGGGACTTCAAACGCGACGAGAACGACCCCGCCAAATTTGAGCGCTATCAGGCCGAAGCGCTGATTCACCGGCACTGCCCAGTATCCGGGTTGATCGGTATTGTTTGCCATTCAGAAACAGGCAAAATGCAGGCTCAGGCGCAAGTTTCAGCCCACGGGCTGAATTTGCAGGTTCATGCACGTCCGGGGTGGTATTTCTGATGCTCAATTTCACAACAGGTAATTTGCTGGAAGCCCGCGCGCACGCGCTGGTGAACACAGTGAACACCGTGGGCGTGATGGGCAAGGGCATTGCGCTGATGTTCAAAGAGCGCTTTGACGACAACTACCGCCAATACGCAGCAGCCTGCAAGGCCCACGAAGTGCGCACCGGCCAAATGTTTATCACCCAGCCCGCCGAACTGGATGGTCCGCGCTGGATTGTGAACTTCCCCACCAAGCAGCACTGGCGCTCGCCCTCCAAGCTGGAGTGGGTCATTGAGGGCCTGCAAGACCTGCGCAACTTTCTTATCGAGAACAAGATTAAGTCCATCGCTATCCCGCCTTTGGGCGCAGGCAATGGCGGACTTGACTGGGAAGTGGTCAAACCAGAAATCGAACGTGCATTGGGCAACTTGACTGATATTGAAATAACGGTATTTGAGCCCACCAAACAATATCAAAACGTAGCCAAGCGCGCTGGCGTTGAAAAATTGACTCCCGCCCGAGCTTTGATTGCTGAGCTTGTGCGCCGCTACTGGGTGCTGGGCATGGAATGCAGCCTGCTGGAAATCCAAAAGCTGGCTTGGTTTCTTGAGCGATCAATTGAACGACTAATGCCCGGCGACAACCCCCTGGACCTGAAGTTTGAAACAAATCGGTACGGCCCATATGCAAACCGCCTGGACAAGCTTATCGACAAGCTGGATGGCAGCTATTTGCATTGCGACAAACGTATTGCAGACGCGGACAAGCTAGATGTAATTTGGTTTGATGACGACCGCAAAGATTTGGTGCAGGCCTTCTTGCAAAGTGAGGCCAAAGCCTATCTTCCAGCGCTAGAAGAAACGGCTGCACTGATTGATGGATTTGAATCACCCTTTGGCATGGAGTTGCTCGCAACGGTGGATTGGCTGTTAACCAATGAGCATGTGCCCCCCACTGTTTCAGCAGTGCGAGAAGGTTTATTGGCTTGGCCTGTGACTGGAGCCGGTCAACGCAAGGCCAAATTGTTTCATGACGGGGCGATTGGCATTGCTTTAGAGCGGCTCACCCAAGCCGGCACGGCCCGCGCAGTCTGAGGTGAGAAACATGGAGGTAGATGTGCGTTGGCGTCCGCGATTTGCCGACGACAACAACGTGTTCGGCAAATCGTTTTCCGGAGAGGTGGGGGCAGTTGAGAGAGATGTACTGGCTCATATTGACCGCCTCTACTTGAATCAGACGATCATCAAGCATCCAGATCGGGCCGAGACCACGAAATTCTGGAATTTCTCGCTTGGCGGGATTTCAATAGCTTTGCACTCCGCATTGGAGACAGCCGTCTCGGAAGATGCCTATCGACTATGGGTTGATATAAGCCATCATCGCATCGACTTTCGTTTAGCAGAAGGTGTGGATAAAGACAACATCTTGGGTACTGTGCAAGCACATCCCCTTTGCAAAGCACCCTACGAAGTAGCCGCTGGGATTGCAATGCCATGAGCGAATACACCGAGGTAGAGCTGCCGTTCTTACAGCAACTCGCCGCCCAGGGCTGGACGGTGATCGACCAAGGTTTTGCCGCCATTCCCCAAGACCCAGCCGCCAGCCTGCGCACTTCTTTTCGCGAATGGTTGTTGCCCAGTGTGTTTGACGCGGCGGTGCGCCGCATCAACACCTTGCCCAATGGCGCGCCCTGGCTTACCGATCGCCAGCTGGACGACCTGCGCAGCCAGCTGCTGCGCCAGCCCAATCGCACGCTGCTGGAGGCGAACGAGGCTATTCAGGCGCTGCTGTTCAAGGCGCAAACCGACGTGAACGAGGCCACGGGCGAGGCCGACCCGGTGGTGAAGTTGATTGACTTTGCGCACCCCGAGAACAATAGCTTTCACGCCATTAACCAGTTCCGCATCGACACGCCGGGTTGTGTGCGCGCCTTCATCATCCCGGACATTGTGTTGCTGGTGAACGGCATACCGCTGTGTGTGGTGGAGTGCAAAAAGGGCTCAGAGACCTGCGCCAACCCGATGGCCGAGGCCTTTGTGCAGCTGCAGCGCTACATGGGCAAGCGACTAGAGACGGCGGCGGCGGGTTTGCGCGAAGGTGAGCCCAAGCTGTTTCACAGCAACCTGCTGCTGATTCGCTCTTGTGGGCTAGAGGCGGACTACGGCACCCTCACCTCGGGCGAGGAGCATTTTTACGACTGGAAAACGCTGTACCCGCAAGACGACGGCGCCATGGAGGGCATGAATGCACAGCAGCGGCTGGTGGCGGGCATGTTGATGCCAGCCACCCTGCTGCACATGCTGCGCACCAGCACGGTGTGCATGGACACCGACAGTGGCCCACGCATCAAGGTGGTGTGCCGCTACCAGCAGTACCGGGCGGCGGCGCGCATCATGGCGCGGCTGCGCACAGGGGGCACGCCCTTGGAGCGCAGCGGCGTGGTGTGGCACACGCAGGGTTCGGGCAAGTCGCTGACCATGGTGTTTTTGGCCCGCATGCTGCGCGCCAGCAGCGACCTGAACGACTACAAAATTGTGCTGGTGAACGACCGGCAAGA
>JAGODZ010000274.1 GCA_017997975.1 Rhodoferax sp. | reverse complement strand
CCCCGCGACCCCATTCTGGGCTTGAATGAACAGTTCAACGCGGACACCAACCCCGCTAAAGTCAATCTCGGCGTAGGCGTTTATTTCGATGACAACGGCAAACTTCCCTTGCTGCAATGCGTTCAAGCAGCAGAAAAAACGATGATGGAAAAGCCCGCTGCACGCGGTTATTTGCCCATTGACGGCATCGCTGCCTACGACACCGCCGTGAAATCCCTGGTGTTTGGGGCCGACAGTGAACCCGTCACCTCAGGCCGTATTGCCACGGTTCAAGGCATTGGGGGCACCGGCGGCCTCAAAATCGGTGCAGATTTCTTGAAGAAGATCAGCCCCAACGCCACCGTATTGATCTCTGACCCCAGCTGGGAAAACCACCGGGCACTGTTTACCAATGCAGGCTTCACTGTGGACAGCTACCGCTACTACGATGCGAACAACCGGGGCGTTGACTTTGACGGCATGCTCGCCGATTTGAACACGGCGGCTCCAGGCACCATCATCTTGCTGCATGCCTGCTGCCACAACCCAACGGGGTATGACATTACTGCAGCGCAGTGGGAGCAGGTCATTGCTACGGTTGCAGCCAAAAACTTAGTTCCCTTTTTGGACATGGCTTACCAAGGGTTCGGACACGGCATTGCTGAAGACGGCGCAGTCATCGGCAAATTTGTGGCTGCCGGACTGGACTTCTTTGTCTCCACCTCGTTCAGCAAGAGCTTCAGCCTGTACGGCGAACGGGTCGGCGCGTTGTCGGTCGTCTGCGCCAGCAAAGAAGAAGCAGGCCGGGTGTTGAGTCAGTTGAAAATCGCCATCCGCACCAATTACTCCAACCCCCCCATTCATGGCGGCGCCATCGTGGCGGCTGTTTTGGGCAACCCTGAATTGCGCGCACTGTGGGAGAAAGAACTGGGTGAGATGCGTGTTCGCATCAAAGCCATGCGCCAGAAACTGGTGGACGGGCTCAAGGCAGCAGGCGTCACGCAGGACATGAGTTTTATCACCACCCAGATCGGCATGTTCAGCTACTCCGGCCTCTCCAAAGACCAGATGGTTCGCTTGCGCGATGAGTTTGGGGTGTACGGCACGGACACGGGGCGCATGTGCGTGGCCGCACTGAACAGCAAAAACATTGACTACGTTTGCGCCTCCATTGCCAAAGTGATTTAACGCCACTATTGCCCCTGCTAAAAGTGCAACTTTTGTGACTGAGGCTGTTTGAAGCATGCACTTTGAGCACCACGCCCGCCCTCCTTCCCGTGAAAAAAATTAACCTCTTAGGCAGCGGGCGGGTCGGTTCAACACTGGCACGTTTGTGGCATGAAGAAGGAACCTTTCAGGTTCAGGACGTATTGACGCAATCACTCGCCTCCGCCACACAAGCGGTTGGTTTTATCGGCGCGGGCCAGCCTGTGACAGCGCTGGCTGACCTGCGTGACGCCGACCTATGGATGTTGGCCGTGCCGGATCGTGCAATTTCAAGCGTCGCCACCGCCTTAAGTCAACTGAATCCATGGCACACCTCACCCATCGCATTCCACTGCAGTGGCGCGCTCTCGTCTTCAGAGCTGGTGAGCCTCGGCCAACAGGGTTGGAAAGTGGCCAGCGCCCACTGCCTGTTAAGTTTTGCCACCCCGAGCGACGCCATCCACCAATTCGCGGGCACCCCCTGCGCATTAGAAGGTGACGCCTTGGCCTTGGGCGTGTTGTCTGCTGCATTCGAACAGATTGGGGGGCATTGCTTTCCTTTGCTCGAAAAAAATAAATTGCTGTACCACGCAGCCGCCGTATTTGCGACTAATTTTTTGCCCGTGTTACAGGCCACTGCCGATCGGCTTTGGCATGACAGTGGCATGCCCAACGATCTAGCGAAGCAAGTCAGAGGCAAGCTGCTGCACAACGCGGTCGCCAATATTCTTTCGCTCGGGCCTGCCGGTGCGCTGACTGGCCCTGCCGCACGAGGCGACACCGCCTTGGTCCAGCGCCAAGCCGAAGCAGTAATAGCGTGGGATCCGCCTGCTGGTGACGCTTACAAAGCGCTTAGCCTACTTGCTTCTAAACTCGCCAATCAATAAGTGAGGCCTTCCCGTTTTGGCAAGATTCAGAGAAATAGAGCAAAATCTAAGCCCTTTGTAATCATAAGTAACTGCTGCAACCTCTTTCGCTGTTTCATTTTTTCGAGAGCTCTGCCTCGGTAACTCCTACTTCACTCTTGTTTTAAGCTCACGCCCACCTGTTTGCCGTAGTGTAATTTTTCAATACAAAGTTGCCTCTTAACTGTTATATTGCACTGCACCATTTTTTGAAAGTGAACCCACCGTGCTCTACCAACTCTACGAATCCCAACGTTCCCTGATGGAGCCATTCACAGACATGGCTCAATCGGCGGCCAAGTTATTCCGCAATCCGCAATCACCGTTAGGGCAAAGCCCTTTCGCGCAGCGTATTTCCGCTGGTTACGACCTCATGCACCGCTTGGGCAAGGACTACGAAAAGCCAGAGTTTGGACTGCGCACCATTTATGCCAACGATATTGACATCGCGATCCACGAACGCGTTGAAATTAACAAGCCATTTTGTGAACTGCGCCGTTTTAAGCGCTTCACCGACGACCCAAAAACATTAGAAAAGCTCAAAGGCCAACCTGCTGTTTTGATTGTGGCCCCTCTGTCTGGGCACTATGCCACCTTGCTGCGTGACACCGTCAAGTCCATGCTGAAGGACCACAAGGTCTACATCACCGATTGGAAGAACGCCCGCTTGGTTCCCCTTTCAGAAGGGCAGTTTCACCTAGACGATTATGTGAACTATGTGCAAGAGTTCATCCGGCACTTGCAAGGCATTTACGGCAATTGCCATGTGGTCAGCGTGTGTCAGCCCACCGTGCCTGTTCTTGCAGCCGTGTCATTGATGGCCAGCCGCGGCGAACTTACACCCACCACCATGACCATGATGGGTGGTCCCTTGGACGCTCGCAAATCCCCCACCTCAGTGAACAACTTGGCCACCACCAAAGGCATTGACTGGTTTGAGAACAACGTCATCTACCGTGTACCCCCTAACTTCCCCGGTGCCGGACGTCGTGTCTATCCCGGCTTTCTTCAGCACACCGGCTTTGTGGCCATGAACCCCCGCAACCATGCAAATAGCCATTACGACTATTTCAAGGACTTGATCAAGGGCGATGACGGAAGCACGGAAGCCCATCGTAAGTTTTACGATGACTACAACGCCGTTCTGGACATGGACGCGGATTACTACTTGGACACCATCAAAGTGGTTTTTCAAGACTTTAACTTGGTCAACGGCACGTGGGACATCAAAGGCGCTGACGGAAAAGTGGAGCGCGTCCGTCCTGAAGACATCAAGTCCACTGCGCTTTTCTCAGTCGAGGGTGAGTTGGACGATATTTCGGGCTTGGGCCAGACCGAAGCGCTGCACAAAATTTGTGGCGGCGTGGTTGATTCCGAGCAAAAGCACCTGATTGTTGAAGGTGCGGGGCACTACGGTATTTTCAGCGGCCGCCGCTGGCGTGAAGTGGTGTACCCCGAGTTGAAAGCTTTCATTGCCTCGCATCACGTTGTTGAGGCGGCAATCCAGACGCCTGCATCAACTGAGCCCGCAGCCGTGACCAACCAAACCGATGCAGTCGCCATGCCCCGGGATACGGCCGACACCAAGAAGGTCGCACTCCACAAGTAATGGAGTCGTTTGCAGAGCGTCTTCTGGCGGTTTTGCCTCAAACCCAGTGCACACGCTGCGGCTATCCTGATTGCGCCAGCTACGCCCAAGCCATCGCGCTTGAGGCGGTGCCTATTAACCAATGCCCCCCGGGAGGCCAGCAAGGGGTGGTTTGGTTAGCAGAGCTGACGGGGCAAGCCACGGTAGATTTGAACCCAACCCATGGCGTGCAAGGCCCACGCACCGTGGCTTTCATTGATGAAGACTGGTGCATTGGTTGCACCCTGTGCATCAGTGCCTGCCCAACAGATGCCATCATGGGCAGCAACAAACGCATGCACACGGTCATTGAGGCCCACTGCACCGGCTGTGAGTTGTGTTTGCCGGTATGTCCGGTGGATTGCATCCAACTTGAAAATGTCTCAGGTCAGGCGACGGGCTGGGACGCTTGGTCTCAGCCTTTGGCTGACAACGCCAGAAAACGCTATGAATTTTATAGCTATCGGCGCAATCGGGACAAGGGCGAGAGTGCTAAAAGGCTTGAAGAAAAAGCGAAACTTAAACTGTCAGACCTCACCGCCCACTCCCAGCACACCGACCCCGTCATTCTCGACCAGAAACGAGCCGTGATAGAAGCGGCGCTGGCCCGTGCGCGGACAAAACGAGCCTCACCCGAAGCCTTGTAACGTGACGGTTGCCAATTAAGGATGGGCTCGACGAACGAATCAGCTGATCACCAAGTTCTTGTAAACGCCACAGCCTAAATA
>JAGODZ010000058.1 GCA_017997975.1 Rhodoferax sp. | reverse complement strand
CTCTAGCAGCCTGTCGGGCTTAGGTCGTCGAAAGCGAAAATCGGCCCCAGCGCCGACTAGTTTTTGACGATTTCGCAGCCCAATATCTGGATATTGGGTAAGAAAGCGGCGAAAAATAGCCCGCTGCGGTCGATTTGCAGCCGACGATTCCTAAGTCCGACAGGCTGCTAGCCCTTGTCAGTCCTGCGCAAAGCGCTATTTAATACGGAGCAATCAATTGGCCCGGGAATGCCCCACGCGTTTGCCATGGGGCAAGGTGGACAGGCGGGACAGCAGGTGGCGGCAGTAGCCGTTGATTTGCAAGCACTTGTTGATCTCTTCCACGGGCAGCGGACCCGACACCACCACGATGTCGTTGGCGCTGTCTTGCGAACCGGCGGCGCGAAGGCGCCGGCGCGCCGTGGTGGCCCACGAGTGAATGCGGGTGGGCGTGCCATGTTCATGCAACTGGCCGGTGCGCACGTCAAAGGCCAGTGCCACGGTATCGGTCGTCAAGCGCAGGCGGTGCAAGCCCGTGGCCTTGCTGGCGGGTGTGCTGAGGTCATACAAGTGGTAGTTGCCCTCTTTGAGTTGGTACTGCAGGGTCATGGAGTCTCCTTGGTTTGGCGTATTTTGGAGGGCACTTGACCGTTCTAAAGCGTTAAAAACGCCGTGAACACCTGCCAATTTCAAAAACCCAAGAAGGCATGCCAAGGGCGTGGTGCTCAGCGCGGCACGGTGAATGTCAGGGGGCCGCCATCGCACATGCCGTCTGACAACACCAACACGCGGTAGTTTTGTGCGCTTTCTTCTAACACCGTGATGGCCTCGGGTTTGAGTTCGGAGTCGCAGGCGCGCAGGGTAACCGCACTGAGGTCCAACGTGGCCAAGGGGCGAGGGGTGGCCACGCTGGCGCTGCTTTTCCCGTCCCACCAGCTGAGGGTCCAGGGAATTCCTCGGTGGGCTTTGCCGTCATCGGGGCCTGCGAGCAGTAAAAACCCGCCATCCACCGCCACCATGTCGCGAATGCCCCGGCTGGCGCCCAGTGCCACACGGTTGAGCTCTGGGGTGGTGTCGGCGTCGCCAAACAAGGCGGCCGCATTCACCGACAAGACCCAGGCCTCACCTTCGATCACCGGGCCTCGAAAGCCGAAATAAAGGCGCTCACCCCGCACCGCCATGCCCTCGATGTTGATGCCTTGTTGTCCGGGCTCTGAGCCCAAGCAGTGGCGTTCGCCCACATGGTCCTTCAGCACCGGGACGGTGGTCATGGTGTCCCACAACCGGCTGCTGTGGCTAAGCGACGTGGGCAGGCCGCGTCCGGTAGCGGGGTCCAGCGTCAGGCGCACGACGTAGCGGCTGCTGGGGTTGCGGCTGCAGTCGCCTCGCTTGGCCGAATGGGAGCCGGTGACATAGAGGTAGCGGCCATCCGTGGCGGCGGCTTCCGCGTCCAGCTCAGCAGTGCCAGGGCGCAAAAACAGGGGCTGAGGATCGGGCACCATTTGGTTGGCTTGCAGGGTGGCATAGCGCGCTTGGGTGCCTTCGTCAAACGCCATCAGGCAGATGCGCTCGCCGGTTGCATTGTTGTTGCAGGCGATGCCGCTTAAAGAGCGACGAACTTTGAGAGCCTTGCTCTCTTTCAGCGCAAACTCAAATCCAGCGCCCACATTCCAAATTCCACGGTCTGGACGGAGCCATGGGGCGGGCTGTTGGGCAGACGCTGCGATGCACACAGAGAGGCTCAAGGTGGCGAGTAGAGCGCGTGGAAATGGGAAGGTTGTCATAGGAAGGGTGTGGCGTTGCTTGGTTTCGCTGGGGCAGGAGGTGGTGGGTGAATTCATGACGCAATGGGGCCCAGATGACTCCAAAATCCACACGCTTTTAGAGCTCTAGCCCACGCCGATACTGCGCAGACAGCTATTCATTGCATAGCAAATCTCGCAATAAAATCCCGAAAGGCGAGCACCAAGGTGCCCACCCCTTGCTCGTTCAAGGCCTTGGCAATGGCAATACCGGTCGGGTCGTGGCGGCTGCTGTCATGACCGTGGGCAAACAGCACCAAGCCACAGGCCTCACTTGGCAAGGTGAGCACGCCTTCAATGTGGACATCGTCCACGGGAATAGAGAGGAGTTGCGGTTCACGGAGGTTCATGCGTTCATTTTGCGCCGTTCAACTCCGCATCGCAAACGCCTTGCGCGCGTGTCGGCACAGGCGCAAGGCCGAAGCGCCAGTCACTTTGCCGTTCAGCCGGGCGCTTTCATGCCATGAAAGTTGAACGCCATGTCCGGCTGGCGACCGCACATCAATTCGGCCAATGCTTTGCCCGAGCCTGCGCCGTGGGTCCAGCCCAGCGTGCCGTGGCCCGCATTCACCCACAGCTTGCCAACCGAGGTGCGGCCGATGTAAGGGATGTTGGTCGGTGTGGCGGGGCGCAGGCCCGTCCAGTAGTTGGGCGTGCCGCCTTGTTCGGCATTGCGGGTGTCGCACAGGCCGGGAAACACCTCTTCAATGCGGTTGGACAGCATTTGGCACCGTGCGCGAGCCAACGGGGTGTCGAGGGACAGGTCGTAGCCGCCGACTTCAATGGTGCCGGCCACGCGCAGTTGATCGCCCAAGCGGCTGATGGCGATTTTCTTTTCATCATCAAGGGTCGAGACCTTGGGCGCCAGTTCAGGGCGCTTGATGTTGAACGTGGCGCTGTAGCCTTTGCCGGGGTAGATGGGCAAATTCACGCCTACCGTGCGCAGCAGTGGTGCTGAGTAAGTACCCGCAGCCACGACCACCTGATCGCCTGTTAAAAGACGCGTCTCGCCCCCATTGCTGACCGGGCGAACCGACACGGACGCGATGGCACCCCCCGCAGTGTTCAGTTGCACCACGTCGTGCCCATACAAAAATTGCGCGCCGCGAGCCACACAGGCTTTGGCCAGTTCTTGCGTGAAAACGCGGGCATCACCCGACTCGTCGCTGGCCGTGAAGGTGCCGCCCACAATGCGGTCCGAAAACGACTGGAACGCCGGCTCAATGCGCAGCAACTCTGCCTTGTCCACCACCCGGCGAGAGACCCCGTATTTGCCCATCAATTGGGCGGCATCCCCTGCGGTGTCAAACGATTTTTGATCGGTGTAAAAGTGAGCAATGCCGCACTCCAAGCGCTGGTATTCAATGCCCGTGCTTTGCACCACATCTTTCAACGCCGCGTGGCTGTAAGCGCCCAGTGCCACGAGTTGTTGCACATTGCGCTCAAACGCTTTGTCATTGCACTGGCCCAAAAATTGCAGGCTCCACAGCCACTGGTTCACATCCAGCTTGGGGCGGAACAGCAGCGGGGCTTCCTTGCTGAACATCCACTTCAGGGCCTTCAGCGGCGCATCCCGGTTGGCCCAGGGCTCGCAATAGCTGACTGAGATTTGCGCCGCATTGGCGAAACTGGCCTCCATCGCGGCATCGGGTTGACGGTCAACGACCGTGACTTCGTGACCCTGCTCGAGCAAATGCCACGCGGTGCTCACGCCAATAATGCCTGCGCCAAGAATGATGATTTTCATGCGACGGAGTGTGGCCGATCTGCCGTCGTTAAAAAAGTAGAATTAAACTAATTGCAAAAACATTAGCAACGCTAATTTCAGGAGCCGCCATGAGTACGTTTGATCCGGATGCCCTGGAGTGTTTGGCCGCCATTGTGGAAGAGGGGGGGTTTGAGCGTGCAGCGGTGCGTTTGTCCATCACCCAGTCCGCCGTCTCGCAGCGGCTTCGCTCCTTGGAAGTTCAGGTCGGTACGGTGTTGATTGTGCGCAGCCGCCCTCTGAAAGCCACCTCGGCGGGGCGCTTGTTGCTCAAGCATGCCATGCAGATGCGCTTGCTGCGCGCTGACTTGGAGCGTGACCTCAAAGACCTCACACCGGGTGTCACTGGCAACGGTCGTGATGAAGAGCGAATCTCCATGGCGATCAACGCCGACAGCATTGCCACTTGGGCGCTGCCCGCGCTGAGTCGCTTGGTGCACCAGGGTCTGGCCATTGAGATCATCACCGACGACCAGGAATTCACCCACGATTGGCTGCGCGAAGGCCAGGTGCTGGGCTGCGTGACCACGCTCAAGCAAGCGCTGCGCAGTTGCAAAATGGTGCCACTGGGGGCGATGCGCTACGTGGCCGTGGCCGAGCCTGCCTATGCCGCGGCGCACTGCCCGAATGGGCTCACGGCGCATAACTTTCGCGCCTTTCCTTTCATCGCGTTCAACCGCAAAGATGGCTTGCAGGCGGAATTCATCGCCCGCAGCTTCAACCTCAAGCGGGTGGCGCTGAGTCAGTTGTACGTGCCCAGTTCGGAAGACCAAGTGCGTGCGGTGTTGGCGGGCTGGGGGGTCAGCGTTCTGCCTGAGTTGGGGGTGCGGCAGCACCTGGCCACCGGCCGACTGGTCAATATTGCGCCCGAGCACTCTTTGCCTGTCGAGCTGTACTGGCACTGTTGGAACTTGGACTCGGTCGTACTGGATGCGTTAACGAACGCGTTAACGACTGCAGCCAATCAGCATTTAGTGTGAACTGATTGGTATTAAAAAAGACGAGGCGTCTACAAATCAGTGTGGCCGGATAAAATAGGGTATGACTACCGCACTTCCCGTTAAAGTTTCGTTCAAGCAGCAGATGCTCAAGGCCCGTGAAGAGGCGATTGTCCAAGCGGTGAATCGCCTGCTGGCCGAGAAAGGTTTTGACGCCATGACGGTGGACGAGGTGGCCGCCCAAGTCGGCATTGCCAAGGCCAGTCTGTACAAGCATTTTTCCAGCAAAGAAGACCTCGCCGCCGCCGCCATGGTGCGGGTGTTGCGCCAAGCCCAAGCCGTGGTGGACGCCGTGCCCACCGCAGCCCCGCCCCTTGAAAAATTGCGAATCGTGGTGCGCTGGATGTTGGAGTGCAAGCTGGCGGGTGACATGCCGTCCCTCCCCAACCAAAACTCCGCACTGCGTGCGGCCTTAGCCGGCAACAAGGACTACATGGACGCGTTGGTGACGGTCAGTGACACCTTGGGAGAGTGGATTGAGTCCGCCCAAGCGTCGGGTGACCTGAACCCCGCGCTGCCCGCCATTGCCGTGCTCTACACCTTCTACGCCCGAGCCTGTGACCCGGTGTTGGAGTTCATGCAAATGGGCGGGCAATACGCCGATGCCGACATCGTCGACATCGTGTTGGGCACTTGCTTTGACGGCTTGCGCACGCGCTAACTTTTAATGCCTTTTAGGCCTCTAGACCCTATGCAATCTGCGCTAGTAGCTATTTTTTTAATAGCAAATAGAGGGCTGACGTGTTAGCGAACCAACAACACAGGCACCTTGCAATGGGCCAGCACTTGGGTCGCCACAGACCCCATCACCAAGTTGGCCAATGTGCCATGCCCGTGCGAACCCATGATCACCAGATCAAAGTCGCCACTGTCGGCAAACTCAGCGATGCATTCGCCCGCGTGGCCTGTTTTCCAGCTGGTTTTGGCATCAATGCGATGGCGCAATAAAAACTTGCTGACGGGTGACAGCACCTTCTCAGCCTCTTCGCTGTAGTACTTGTCAACAATGGCTTTGCCCACGGCGGCGCGCGCACGGGGGGGCAAGGCGGCCTGCACCGTGAAGGCGGTGTAGCTGTTTTGTTCGGACAAAAACAGGTCGTGGGTGATCAGATAAGCCAGCATTTTCTTGGTGTAGGCGCTACCGTCCACGGCGAGAAGAATGTTCATGAAAGTCTCCTTGTTGAAGTGGGTCAGTGTACTCAGGCGGCCCCCGTATGAGGCACTCGCCATTGCAGGGGTCACAAGGAGTTGTCCATTAGCCCCCCTCCCCATTTGCACTGAACAAGAAAACGTCGCTCACCTCCAGCAGCTTTGCGTCCGACGCTTCATCGCCTCACTGCCAACAGCCCCCGGTTGCTTGTGGGTTCAACGGGGAGGTGTGCTTGGGCTGGAATGACTCCGTTCACATCACCCCGTCTGTGCTGTGCGCCAGTCCAGCCGGTTCCACTCTAGTCGGCGTCGACTCCAATGTTCAGTGATGGCCTGGGTGAAATCGGAGCGAACCAACTTGGCGCGGGCCTCACACCCGTCAGCGCTTTCGTGGCGAATGACGACGCCCTCCAGTGTGCCCGGTCGGTAGCGGCTGGGGTGGGTGTGCAGCAGGGTTTTGAGCGCCTCCAACGTACAGTGCCCTTGTCGTAAGGTCGGCACGGTGACCAGCCCGCACTGTGCGGCTAAAGTGTTGCGTCGCGCACTGCTCCAAAAGCGCCCCGTCACACGCTCATACACATCAAACAGTAAAAACCAGTCGGGGAGATGGTCGTAGTCCAGCGAATGTCGGGCGGCGCACCACTCCCCAAACAGCATCAGGCCCGCGTCGGTGTGCTGCGCCAGTGTCGCGTGCAGGGTGTCGCCATGCACGGCCAACCAATCAGGCAAGCGCGCAAACTGACCGGCGTGGGGCGTGTGCAGGTACTGGCCCCGGTTCTGGGCGCGTAATTCACCCTCGGGCGAGAGTGAGAAGCCCAGGTTGGCCCCGTCGAGCTTTTCCTCCACAGTGACGTCACCCGCCAGAAGGGCCGCGGCTTCGGTGGGCGATAGCACCTTGTCGTCGCGGGGCGCACCACCGGCCAGCCAAGCAATGTGCGGGGTGGGGGGAAAACGAAAAAAATCAGACATGCTGCGGTTGATCCGGCAATGCGGGTTCGGGTTTTTGCGGAAACTTGTTGCGATAAAACTGGCAGGCATCCTCAGGGCACAAAAACGCTACGTCGATCCCGTGGGCCTGTAAAGCGGGCCACCAATCGAGCCACTTGCAGTCCGCTGCCTGCCATATCACCGGCTTGGCAGGGTGCGCATAGGCCACAGCCGCAAACTTGCGGTCTGGTGGGTCAAAAGCAAGTTCTAGCGCAGGGTTGGGAAACTCGGAAAAACAGTAGGGAGCGGTCTCGGTGAGCGGCACTTGCTGGACTTTCAAGGCGTTGCCGGCTTGGCGTAGCAGCCACTTGAGAAACACATCACCCACCCCTCTGGGTGGATTGATTTGGGTTTTTTGCTGGTATTCACCAAGAATGCGAAACCCGTCATCAATGACGGTCACACCCGACTGCTGTAGCGCTTGAAGACCTTGCACGCACGCTATCACGCAGTCTTCCGATACATCCGCATGCAAGCCATTGGCAATCAGCAAGACGTTGGTGTCCACCACAACCGGCTTCATTTTTGCGCCCCCTCCAATGGGGCACTTTGCGCCAAAACTCGTTTGCGCTTCATTGCCGCCAGCGTTCGTCCTGCGATATCGGCCATTTCGTTGCCAAAGAAGTGTTCTGGCCAGTTCTCGATTTCACCAAACATATTCAGACTCAAAGCCTCCAGTTCAGTGGCCGAACCTTCACGGCGGCAAAAATACACGGCAACATCTTGCGGTTCAATCGCTCCTTCAGCCATGCGAAGCTGCAAACGGTTCAAAAAATGTTCGGAGTGGCTTTCCACGATCAACTGGACATGGCGCTCTTTGCCGTCCTCCCGGGCCTGCGTGGCTGAGATGAAGACATCGGCCAGCTCAGCTTGCACTTGCGGATGTAAGTGAATCTCAGGCTGCTCCATCCACACGGTGGAGTGCGGTGGGCAATAGAACGCCTGCACTAGCGCTGGCAACACCTGCGACACCCCAAAGCCGACATCCGTGATTTTGACCTGAGGCGCCTTGGCATGCGTTTTGATGAGCACTTCGTATTCTTTTCGGCCATTTGCCACTGCTTGCACCGCAAAGTCGTGGATGACTCCCAGATCTTTGAGCCACGCCGCGATGAACTCTGCAAATTGTTTGGTGTGCAGCCCAGCATGGCGATTGAGTTTTCGTCCGTCACTGTCCGCTGCCAATAGGGCCGCCACAGCATGCTCACCCATCTGTCCCACGTTGGAGGGCGTTTCGCCCGACCACTGATAAATGCGCTGAGGATGGTTGCGAAGCGGGCCTAGGTACGACAGGCTGTCGAGCATCTCTTCAGTTGACAGAGCAAAGTCGGCCAAAAACCCGGCATTCTTAAAGCGCGCGCGGCTGATGTCCGACAGTCTGTAAAACTTCTCAGGCTCTTCCAGAGGCCACTTGCGACCATCGGCCATCTTGAAGCTGTAAGACTGAGACGAGAGCGTGAATTTTCGTTTGTCGTCCCGGCGGAGTTCCACATCAAGAACATCTTTTCCATCTCGTCCGTTTTTTTCGCGCATGCTCAGGGCATAGGCCAATGCCTGTACTTCAGGCTGCGCGGCCTTGCCTGCCACCAACTCCACCGCAAGTCGCATGTGGTCACCTTGGTAGCGTGACGTCGCCTGCAGAGGGTCAAGCACTTCCAATGGTTTGGGCAATTCCCAACCCAACTCAAACGCAAGCGTTTTATCCAGAGCGTGACCATGCAGGCAGTCTGTGAAAGTTCCTAGGTCAATCAGTGAAGAACCATCACCTAAATGCAGGGCACGCTTGCGGTCAGTTGAACGGGCGGTTTGCTGCAAGGCCAGCAGCAAATGCCCTAAGCTGCTTTTGCCTGCACTGTTGGCGCCAAAAATAACAGTGAGAGGTGCCAGGCGAATGGGGCCCGTGTCTTTCCAAGCCTTAAAGTTCTTGATGCGCAAATGGGTCAGCATGGTTGTAATTCTCCTGTGATCAATCTATTTCACGCCCCAAGTACCCCTCGCTTTGTGAGGTATCCGTCGAAATCGCGTTGTTCTTTTTTGAGCGCTCAGTACCTCTCGCTGGGTTCGATTTTCTTCGACTGTAACGTTCTGCCTGTGCTTGGTAGGCCTGGGGCTTATGAAAATGAAGGCACTTAGCGGGTGCCATCGTCCTCTGTGTCGTTGATCACCCGAGCGGCAACTCGTTCACACCGTCAGGTAACTGGCGGGCAAAAACGCGGTTTGTTCGTTTTTGCGGGCATAACCCAAAGGATTGGCCACGACACGGCAGCCGTTTTTCACGTAGTCGCTGGGCGCGTGCAGATGGCCGTGCAACCACAGCCGAGCGTGGCTCAGCAGGGGGTCCAAGTGGTTGCAAAACCCAGCCGTGCCGGGCGTTAGGCCATAGCGGGGGTCGGCACTTAACAAGCTGGGGGCGAAATGGGTCACCACCACGGTGGTGCCTTCAAAGGGCTGTGCCAAGGCCTGCGTCAACCAGGCTTGGCACACCAGCGCTTGATCTCGTATTTCAGGTGCCAGCAGGGGGGCACCATGGCGCGTGCCTGAGTTCTTTTTTAAGTAAAAGTTGGCAGCACGAAACGCTTTGTCCCGTGCTTTCAATTGCTGCGCTAACTGATTCAAGGTGGGCGAATGGCCTTGATCCGGTGGGCACAGCGCGTCAAAGTCGGTCCACAGCGTGGTGCCCACAAAGCGGATAGGCCGGGGCAGCGCTTGGGCACCCACGTGGGTGTAGGCCACGACCTCTCGCTCCAGCCAAGTGATGCCCAGGCGCTCGCAGGTGGCGCGCAGGCGGGCGTGGGCCTCGTCAAAGTCCAGTGCGTCGTACTCGTGGTTGCCAGGCACAAACAGCACGGGCGTCGGCCAGCCCTTGAGGGGTGAAAACTGACCCAGACCGAAATCAGTGTCCGTCAAGCTGGAGTTCAGCTGGTAGGAGCCAATATCGCCCGCCAGCACCAGTACATCGGCCCCGGGTGCGGGGGTGGCAATCCAGTGGGGATGGGTCTCCAGGTGCAGATCGGACAAAAGCTGAATGTTCATGGTGCCATTGTGCGGGCAAGGGTTCAGTGGATGGCCTGTGGCAGTGCGACGCCTGCCAGGGTGTGGCGCAGCCATTCGTGCGCACTGTCTCGGTGACGCCGGTGATGCCACAGCGCGTCAATGTGCAGCGGGGGCACGGCAAAAGGCAGCTCACGCACCGTGAGTTGATTTTGCAAGCCCGACACCGCAAGAAAGTGCCGTGGCATGCCCGTCAACAAGTCGGACTGCGCCGCCAGCGTGCCCGCTGTGAAAAATTGGTTCACGGTGAGGGCAATGTGACGCTCGCGCCCCAGCACGGCCAGCGCCTCGTCAATGAAACCGAAGGGTCGCCCCGAGTAACTCACCAGCACATGCCGGGCGTTGCAAAAGCGGTTGAGGGTGAGCGGGCCCTTGGCCAGCGGGTGGTCATGGCGCATGGCGCAGACGTACTCGCCACTGAACAGGCGTTGTGTGGCAAAGCCAATGGCCTCACCCGCTTGCGCGCGGGCAGTGAGGTCGCCCAACACCGAGGGAAAGTAGCCGACGGCCATGTCCGCCTCGTCTTTCTCTAGCAGGGGCCGGGGGTCGCGGGTGATCAAGGGCACCACCCGCACTGAAAGTCCAGGCGCGTCGCGTTCCAGTTTGGCCATGAGTCCGGGCAGTAACTCGGCCGAGGTCGCGTCAGCCATTGCCAGCACAAAGGTGGCTTTAGCCTCTGCAGGAACAAACGTGCTGGGTGAAATCACATCCTGCAGTTGGCGCAAGGCCTCTCGCACAGCGGGCCACAGCGCCAACGCCCGGGGGGTCGGTGCCATGACTTGGCCGCTGCGTTTGATCAGTTCATCGCCCATGGCCTCACGCAGGCGCTGCAAGGCATTGCTAACGGCGGGCTGGGTGATGGACAGCTTGAGCGCGGCCCGCGTCAGGCTGCGTTCGGTCATCACTTCGTCGAACACGCGCAGCAAATTGAGGTCAAGGGTCTTGAAGTTGGTCGGGTTCATGCGCCAATTTATCATTGTTGTGAATAGATGGCATCATGAATATTAATTAGGTCATACCTAGTATTTACCCTAATATTCACACACGCTTCCACTCGGGAGCGTTTGATTGAAGGAACACACGATGACCACCTACTCACCGACACGCCACGCTTTGCCCATGGGTCAGACCCCTGTAGCTCAGACTGCCGGTCAGCGCGGCTTGAGCGCCATGTTGCTCGCTGCCATGGTGTCCGCTTTGATCGTGGTCGCAGACCAACTGATTGAAACCTGGGCTGACGGCCACTTGATGCTCGCTTGGGTGGCTTTGTGGGTGATTGCTTTTGCCGCGCTGGCTTTGTTTGCGGGTTCCGCACAAAGATTGGCCCAAGCGACGCTGGAGGCGTTGAACGGTTGGGCGGCACGCAGTGCGCAGGCCCGGGCTGACCGTCGCTTGTGGGCGTCTGCCCAAGCGGACCCGCGCATCATGGCGGACCTTCAAGCCGCTATGGATCGGTCTAACGCCGCCTAAATCTCACTGCGTGTGCCGCACAAGCCGCTGCAACACCCAAAAAAAAGCCACCGGATCCGGTGGCTTTTTTCATGCCCGAGCGCGGTGGCGCCGGGCTCGCGCGGCCAAGGGGCAGGTCATGCCGCTTGGCCGCTGTCTTGGGCTGCCTCCTCAGGCGGCCAATCGCTTCTCCAGCTGTAATTTGGTCTCGACCAGTTCTTTGGGCAGGTGGTAGGCCAATTGCTGAAAGAGTTCCGCATGCAAAGCCAATTCCTGCGTCCAGGCGGCTTTGTCGATGCTGGTGACGGTGTTGAACTGCGCTTCGCTGAAGTCCAGTCCGGTCCAGGTGATTTCACCGTAGGTAGGGCTGATGCCAAAGGCGTGATCCACGCCCGTGGCTTGGCCTTCCAAGCGGTCAATCATCCACTTGAGCACGCGCATGTTGTCACCGTAGCCTGGCCAAACGAACTTGCCGTCATCGCCCTTGCGGAACCAGTTCACGCAGAAAATGCGCGGCAAAGTGTGGCCCAGGGATTCCAGCTTGTGCTCCATGTCCAGCCAATGCTGAAAGTAGTCGCTCATGTTGTAGCCACAGAACGGCAGCATGGCAAAGGGGTCGCGGCGCACCACGCCCATTTGGCCCACGGCGGCAGCGGTCGTCTCCGAGCCCATGGTGGCGGCCATATAGACGCCGTCTTGCCACGTGCGCGCCTCGGTCACCAAAGGCACGGTGGTGGAGCGACGGCCACCGAAGATGAAAGCGTCAATCGGCACACCTGCGGGGTCGTCCCAAGCGGGGTCCAGCGCCGGGTTGTTGATGGCACTGACGGTAAAACGGGCGTTGGGGTGGGCCGCTTTGGCACCGGTGTCTCGCGCGATGGCGGGGGTCCAGTCCTTGCCTTGCCAGTCGATCAGGTGCGCAGGCGGCGTGTCGGTCATGCCTTCCCACCACACGTCACCGTCATCGGTCAGGCCGACGTTGGTGAAGATCACGTCGCGGTCCAGGCTGCGCATGCAATTGGGGTTGGTCAGCATGTTGGTGCCGGGGGCCACGCCAAAGTAGCCGGCCTCAGGGTTGATGGCGTACATCTTGCCGTCAGCGTGGGGCTTGATCCAGGCAATGTCGTCACCAATGGTGGTCACGCTCCAGCCTTCAAAACCGGCGGGTGGAATCAACATGGCGAAGTTGGTTTTGCCGCAGGCGCTGGGGAAGGCTGCCGCCACATGGTACTTTTTACCTTGTGGGTTGGTCACGCCCAGAATCAGCATGTGCTCTGCCAACCAGCCTTGGTCGCGGCCCATGTTGGAGGCAATGCGCAGTGCAAAACACTTCTTGCCGAGCAAGGCGTTGCCGCCGTAGCCCGAACCATACGACCAGATTTCGCGGGTCTCGGGATAGTGAACGATGTACTTGGTGGTGTTGCAAGGCCAGCTCACGTCGGCCTGGCCTGCTTCCAAGGGGGCGGCCACGGTGTGCATACAGGGCACAAAGTCGCCGTCAACGCCCAGCACGTCATACACCGCCTTGCCCATGCGAGTCATGATTTTCTGGTTCACGGCGACGTAGGGGCTGTCGGTCAATTCAATGCCAATGTGGGAAATATGCGAGCCCAAAGGCCCCATGGAGAAAGGCACCACATACATCGTGCGGCCCTTCATGCAGCCGTTGAACAATGCCGGTGTGGTGTGGGTGCCTTGTTGCAGCAACACGCGCATCTCGGCCGGGGCCATCCAATTGTTGGTGGGGCCGGCGTTTTCTTTCTTTTCTGAGCAGATGTAGGTGCGGTCTTCCACACGGGCCACGTCCGTGGGGTCGGAGCAGGCTAAAAAGCTGTTGGGGCGTTTGGTGTCGTTCAACTTCTTGAAGGTACCGGCATCAACCAGCTGCTGGCACAGGCGGGCGTACTCTTCGTCTGAACCATCACACCAGTAAATGGCGTCAGGTTGGGTCAGGGCGGCCATGTCGGCAACCCAAGCGATCAAACGGGTGTTTTTGACATAGCTTGGGGCGTTGAGATTCAGGCCTTGCATCATGGGAGCGTTCATGGGGAGTTCCAAAGTTAAAAATCGTCTTTTCAAAACGAACGACGGGGCTGCCATTCAACGCAGCGCGCATTCGCTTTGAAAAAACGGTGAAAGACAAAGCAAGGTTAAATCCGGGTGACTTCGACAGGGCGTTTTCCCTATTGGGCGTCGTCATGATGAGGTCATGGGCCCCATAGGACGGTAGCTGTCCAAAGTGAACCCCGATTCTAGGAAGTGGACTTCCAGTTACCTGACAGTTACTTGCAAAAGATATGCGTAAATGGCATTGGTTTATGCATTTTTATATTTTGCTTGGGTTTGCTTTGCGCCATGACAGCGTCAAAAAAATCAGAGCTGAAAAAAGAAGGGCCGCCAACGGCGACCCTTTTGGACGGCAACCAGTGGCCGTCGTCATTCAACCGTTCCTCGCGATAGCTCTCGTCTAGGGAGGCCCGTGAACCGTTGAAGTGGCCTGCGTCAGGCCATGGTGACGGCAATGAAAGCCAGCAAAAAGATCAGCACGCCGCCCACGATGGGCAAAACAAGGGGAATCATGGGGACGATGGCTTCGACGGGATCAACGGGGGTGGCACTGTCGTGGTGGGCTGGCTTTGACATGGAGTTCCTTATGGGCTTGGGTTCTGAATCTTGCGAATTTTACCCATGCGTGCACAATTTGCGCAGATCCCTGAACAAGACGTGGCTCCACCACGTTGAAAGACCATGCCACCACTTTCCCACCGTTCCCCCCTTGCTGCCCCCGCAGCGCTCTTGGTCGCCATGCTGACTCTCGCCGGTTGTGCGGCCACCGGCGCGCAGAACCCCTACGCCCGGCCGGTGCTCTACCCCAATGCCACGTTGAACCGCGTGGGCGAGGGGGCGGCGCGGGCCGAGGTTGACGCCTGCGTGGCGCGTGCCCAGTCGGCGGGCTTGAGCCCGGTGGAGCAAAACAATGCGGTGGGCCAACGCGCCGGCCAAGGGGCGGCGGTGGGGGGCGTGGCGGCCGCTGTAGGTGCTCTGGTGACTGGGCGCAACTTGGACAGCATCTTTACCTCCGGCTTGGCGGGTGCCGCCGTGGGCGGGTCAGCAGGCGCGGTGTCCGGCGCCATGCAGAACCGCCCCAGCAGCCTGTACCGCCAATATGTGCAGCGCTGTGTGAGCGACAAAGGCTTTGAGGTGATCGGCTGGAACTGAAGCGACGGAGTGACTCGCCAGGGGGCGTGTGCAGGTGAC
>JAGODZ010000273.1 GCA_017997975.1 Rhodoferax sp. | reverse complement strand
TTGTTATTTACCGGCCCAAAGGACAAACATCTATGTCAACACTCGACTCGTTTTTCGCCACCGTCAAACTCCCCACGATTTCAGAGGTTGCCCAGGAGTTGATCAAAACCCTGAATGACGAAGATGCGTCGGTAAAGCAAGTCAGCGGCATCATTTCGCGCGATCCCGCCCTGACGGCCAAGCTGCTGCGTCTGGCCAACAGTGCGTCTTTTGGTTTGCAGCGCAGCGTCGGCTCAGTCGATGAAGCAATTGCGATGATTGGCATGTCCAAGGTGCGCACCCTGTCGCTGGCCGCTTGCATGAGTGAATCCTTTCCCGCCCTACCCGGACTGGACGCCCATGAGTTCTGGAAAAGCAGCATGGCCACCGCAGGCTATGCCCAATGGATGGCAGGCCGCATCGGTGCCGACACGCAGCAGGCCTGGCTCACCGGCATGATGGTGCGACTGGGCGAGTTGTTGATTGGTCAAGCCGACCCAGAAACCCTGAAAGAAATTGAAAAACTGCCCCACCTGCCGGGTGGCCGCTGGGAGCGTGAAAAACGCTTGGTCGGCTTCTCGGAAGGTCAGGTCACCGCGGAGTTGGCACGCCGATGGAATTTTCCCGCCGACATTGTCATTGGCCTGCAGCAATCGTTCGAGCCGCTGGCCCACAAGCCCTTCTCCCGCTTGGCCGCCATCATTCACTTGGCGGGCTTGGTTGCCGACACCCCTGACGCCACCGAAGCGGCGCTGGAAAATCTCCCAAGCGACTTGGTTCGTGCCTTACTGGGAGACGGGGGTTGGTCGCTCGATAAATTTCCCGCAGCAGACTCCTTTATCAGCCTTCAATAAGCCGTTGGTATGAAGCCGGCTGCCATTGAGGCCTTCTTTGCCACGCTCAAGGCCGCCAATCCGCACCCTCAAACCGAGCTTGAATACAGCTCGGTTTTTGAATTGTTGGCCGCTGTTTTGCTCAGCGCCCAAGCCACCGATGTAGGCGTGAACAAGGCCACCCGACGCCTCTTTCCGGTGGCCAATACGCCGCAGAAAATTTTGAATTTGGGCTTGGAAGGGCTGGAGAGCGCCATCAAAACCATTGGCCTGTACCGATCCAAAGCCCGGCATTTGATGCAGACCTGCCAAATTTTGGTCGAGCAACACGGTGGGGTGGTGCCGCGCACCCGGGAAGCCCTTGAAGCCCTGCCCGGCGTGGGCCGCAAAACGGCCAACGTGGTGCTCAACGTGGCCTTTGGCGAAGCCACCATGGCGGTGGACACGCATCTTTTCCGTCTGGGCAACCGCACCGGCTTGGCCCCCGGAAAGACACCACTTGAGGTCGAGACCAAGCTGCTCAAACGCATCCCCGCTCCTTACTTGGTGGACGCCCACCACTGGCTGATTTTGCATGGCCGCTATGTGTGCCAGGCCCGCAAACCGCTGTGCTGGCAATGTGCGGTGAGTGACTATTGCGACTTCAAGCCCAAGACCGAGCGGCACGCCACGGCCTGAGCCGCTGCTAAGTCGTCACCACTGTCCACTGCCCAAAACTGGGCGCTTGCGCGGGCCACTGCGCGGCGTTGTCGATGTGCCGAATGCCTTGGGCCAGCAATGACACCGCGCGAATCACGCCCGCGTGGGTGATCCAAACACTGTCTTGCCCCTGGCTTTGAAACGCATCCCAAGCCAACGCCACGCGGCCCATGAATTCGGACACCGATTCTTGGCCCCCAAAACGGTGGCCACCAAAGTCAGCGGTCCACGCGTCATAGGCTGCGGGAGGGATCGCATCCCAACGGTGGCCTTCCCAAACGCCAAAATCCATCTCAAGCAATCGAGTATCAATTTCATATGACAAATCAGGCCGTAGCCCAATCACAGCCTGCGCAAGCTGCTCACATCTTTGTAGCGGTGATGTCCATACGGTAAGCCGTGATGGCAGCGCGTTGGCCAGTGCCTGTGCGGCGATTGCGGTGGCGTGCGCATCAGCGGCCACGTCGGTCGCCCCGTAACACACGCCCGCATCAATCAGCGGTTGCGCATGGCGCACCAGCCACAAGGTCACAGCGGCCGCCTTACAGGCACAGCGCCAAGCCCAGGTAAAACGCCAGTTCGCACAGCTGCTGCGTCGTGCCCAAACAGTCTCCGGTGAAGCCCCCCAAGCGCTGCCAAAACCAGCGCCACATCAGCAAAAAGACCGCGCCAGAGGCCAGTAAAGCCACCAACATCGCCGTCATTAAGACCGAGAGCGACCGATCAATCACTATGAAATGTGTAGCTGCTTGCGCAAACCCCACAAGGGCCAGCGCCATAAAACACCATATAAAAGCAGTCACAAGGCTGCGCCCTGAAATTTGGTCGGCCAAGGGTTTTGACTTGGAGCCCGCCGCATCCCCCACGTGCGGCATCAGCCGAATCAAGAGCAGCGGCCACGTGCGCGACACCACATGCGCCGCAAACAAGGCCGTGCACAGCAAGGCCCCGTTCACAGCCCCCAACAGCGCCAGCACGGACACTTTGGCCAACAGCGTCAGCACCATGGCAATGGAGCCAAAGGCCCCAATACGGGAGTCTTTCATGATGATCAGCGCGCGGTCCCGGTCCGGGCTGCCGCCCAGGCCATCAAACACATCGGCCAACCCGTCTTCATGAAACGCGCCGGTGATCAGCACGCCAAACGCCGTGCCCCACACCGCAGCCACCAGCGGCGCAAAGGCGTTGCCCGGCAAACCGTGCAACAGCAGCGCGGTCAACCCGGCCACCAGCCCGCCCACCAACCAACCCACCCCCGGAAAATGCCCGGCACTGGCGCGCAGCATGGCCGGGCTAAAGCCCACCCAGTCGGCCAGCCGCCCGGTCACCGGCACGCGGGTGAAAAACTGCAGGGCCAGCAAATAATGCTTGAGTGCGCGTGCCAGCATCAGATCGCGTTGACGGGTTCGGCCGACTTTTCCGAGACGCCTGCCGCCTCAAAACTGGCCATGTCCCGAAGAATCGCGCAGGCCGACTGCAACAGCGGCCAAGCCAGCGCCGCGCCTGAACCCTCGCCCAGCCGCAGCCCCAAGTCCAGCAAGGCTTGCACCCCGAGGTGCTGCAGCATGAACGCATGGCCGCGCTCGCCCGAGCGGTGGGCGAACACACAGCGTTGCAGCACCAACGGCTGCAGCGCATGCGCCACCAGCACCGCTGAGGTCGCAATAAAGCCGTCCACCACCACCACACGGCGTTCCTGCGCGGCTTGCAAAATAGCGCCCACCATCGTGGCAATCTCAAACCCACCGAAGGCAGCCAGTGCCGCCAGCGGTGCCGTGGCGTCGGAATGGCGTGCCAACACTTGGCGCAACACGGCGGTTTTACGTTGCACGGCAGCCGCATCCAAGCCCGTGCCCGCGCCGGTGCACACCTCCATGTCCAGCCCGCTCAGCCGTGCCAACAACAGCGACGCCGCCGAGGTGTTGCCAATGCCCATTTCACCCAACAGCACCGCATTGCCGGGCAGCGCTTTAACGATGTCTTGACCGTTGCGCAGCGCTTGCTGGCATTGCACCGGCGTCATGGCGGCTTGCACGGACGAATCTGCCGTGCCTTTTTCACCGCCGGTCACCTTGTGCACCCACAAGCCGGGGCGCTGCGTACCAGCGGGTAAGCCCGCGAGAAAGTCGTGGTTGACGCCGCAGTCCACCACGGTCAGGTTCAAGCCATGCTGGCGCGCCAGCACGCTCACCGCCGCGCCACCTGCCAAAAAGTTTTCCACCATCTGCCAGCTCACGTCGCTCGGAAAAGCCGAGATGCCTTGCGCCGTCAGGCCATGGTCACCGGCAAACACCACCATCTGCGGGCTGTCTAGCGTGGGCGACTCCGTGCCCAAAATCTCGCCCAATTGGAGTGCCAAAGCTTCCAGCCGACCCAGTGAACCTCGCGGCTTGGTCTTGAAGTCGAGTTTGTGCTGCAAAGCCTGAGTGAACTCCGCGTTGCGAATATCTGAAAGTTGAAAGGTGTCGTCTTCCTTGGGTGGCAAGGCGTGGACGTTGGATGCGGCGTGCGCCGACGGTTTATTCATGGCATTCCCCTGTGCGTGAATAGGTAGAACGCTGCCTGGCCGTGCAGCGCGTTGAACTTTCAGGCCGGTCTTCTGGCTTGGCGTCATCTGACCCGACACACCTTCCCGGCTTTGGCAGCCAGTGGCAATTGGTGTGAGTCATCCGTCCTTACAGCGTTGGGCACGCGGCGGAATTCAACCGCCTTCCCGATTCTCCCTTTGCTTTGCAGCAGCGGGCACCTGAAGCGGGCGATGATAGCAGCCCACTCTTACCCTTCAATCCCCCCTTCAACCCGCTCTACTGGGGCGCAATGAGCGCGTCCAGCACGCCTGGCTCAATGTGCGCTTCGATGTAATCCGCCAGCCCCTCAAACACCGTCTCCAACGTGGTGGCCCGCGCGCCAAACAGCGCCTGCAAGGCATTCGGGTCTTCAAACAGGCCGTGCAGGTAAATGCCCATCACATT
>JAGODZ010000272.1 GCA_017997975.1 Rhodoferax sp. | reverse complement strand
ACCATGGCTTTGATCTTGGCTTGTTCACCGTTGTAGGCCACGCCCACGATCTTGTTGCCGGAGCTCTTCTCGTAAGGACCGAAGTAGGCCTTTTTCTGAGCGTCGCCATTGGCTCCACCAAAGTTGACGACAGTCAACTCGGTTTGCGCATAGCTTGAAAACGAAGCAACTACCGCAATTGCGGCCACGATGGGTTTGATTTTCATGGACGGTATCCTTTGGGTTAAGTGGAAAAAGTGGCAAGAAGGGTGACTGGAAAACTGCAGTCGAATCAAAGGTAGATTCGAAGATGCTCGGGGGGCATGTGCAGCCAGACGCTTTGACCTGCCTGGGGAATCGCACTGCCAGAAAGAGGAACTTTGACGGTTGCATCCGCTTGGCCCGCCAGCGTGCAGCGCAGCCGCAGGTGATCGCCAAAATAAATGACATCGGCCACTTGGGCGCGGATGCTGTTGACCAACGGCCGGTTTTCATCCAAATAGACTTGGATGCGTTCAGGGCGAGCACAGGCCTGCACTGCGCGCTTGGGTGCCGCACTGTTCACATTCAGACCGTTGAATAGCGTTCCGCAGGGCAGCGCCACTTGACACTGCGCGCCGCCCGTGGTCTCGACCACTGCGTCAAATACCGTGTTGTCGCCTACAAACCCGGCCACAAACCGGTTCACTGGTGTTTCATACAACTGGGTGACCACGTCAATTTGTTGGATGCCACCATCGTTGAACACCGCGACACGGTCTGACATGGTGAGCGCTTCTGACTGGTCATGGGTCACGTAAATGAAGGTGAGGCCCAGTTGGCGGTGCAAGGCTTTGAGTTCGATCTGCATGTGCTCGCGCAACTGCTTGTCCAGCGCGCCCAAAGGCTCATCCATGAGCACCAGTTGGGGGTCGAACACCAGCGCCCGTGCCAAGGCCACGCGCTGTTGCTGACCGCCTGAGAGCTGTCCGGGGTAGCGGTCTCCCATGCCCCCCATTTGCACCATGTCCAGCGCGCGTTTGGCTTTTTCTTCGCGCTCCGACTTGCCCAGCTTTCTCACCGTCAGTGGGTAGGCCACGTTGTCTGCCACGGTCATGTGGGGAAAAAGGGCGTAGTTTTGAAACACCATGCCAAAATTTCGCTTGTGAGGCGGCGTTTTGGTGATGGGCTTTGCGTTCAGGAAAATTTCGCCGGCGGTGGGCGATTCAAACCCGGCCAACATCATCAAGGTCGTGGTTTTACCTGAGCCTGATGGACCTAGCAAAGACAGGAACTCGCCCCCCTGGATTTCCAAGTTCAGGTCGCGCACGACCAAGTTTTTTCCATCGTAGGTTTTTTGAACCCCCACAAACGTCACAAGTGCATTGGTCGCCATGTTTTAGAGATACCTTCGGGGGTTGGAGAGTGGGGCGCTGAACAGGCCAAAACATCCAGTTCAGCGCTCACCTGTCGGGAAAGAAAGCCTCGTTTTAGGCGGCTTGGGCGGCGGTTAAACAAGCGTCGATGATGGCCAAACCTTCGTCCACGATGGCATCACTTGCTGTCAAGGGAACCAAGATGCGGATCACGTTGCCGTAAGTGCCGCAAGACAGCAGAATCAAGCCGCGTTTGCTGGCCTCGGCGCAAATGCGCTTGGTGAGATCGGCGTCGGGTTGGTCTAAGTGGCCGCCTTTGCAGATTTCGATCGCCACCATGGCACCCAAACCCCGAATATCGGCGATGCAGGTGTTTTTGCCGGCCATCGTCTTCAAGCTGGCAGTCATGCGTTCGCCCAACACGCGGCTGCGCTCCAGCAGATTTTCTTTTTCAAACACCTTCAACACGGCCAAAGCGGCCGCACACGCTAGGGGGCTGCCGGCATAGGTGCCGCCCAGGCCGCCAGGTGCGGGTGCGTCCATGATCTCGGCACGCCCCACCACGGCAGACAGGGGGAAACCGCCCGCCAGTGATTTGGCCATGGTGATCATGTCGGGCGCGACGCCGGATTGTTCAATGGCAAGCCAAGTGCCCGTCCGGCCCGCGCCGGTTTGGATCTCATCTGCAATCATCAAAATGCCGTGCTGGTCACACAGAGCGCGCAGGCGCTGCATGAATTCAGGGGGTGCGACGTTGAAACCACCTTCGCCTTGGACCGGCTCCACGATGATGGCCGCGACGCGGCTGGCTTCAATGTCGTTCTTAAAGATGGTCTCTACGGACGCAATGGATTCGTCAATGCTGACGCCGCGCAGGGTGTTGGGGAACTGGGCGTGAAAAATCTCGCCAGGGAAGGGGCCAAAGCCCAGTTTGTAGGGTGCCACCTTGCCGGTGAGTCCGAGTGTGAGCAATGTGCGGCCATGGTAGCCGCTGGTGAAAGCAATCACGCCAGAGCGCTTGGTGTGGGCCCGCGCAATTTTGATGGCGTTTTCCACTGCTTCCGAACCGGTGGTCAAGAAGATGGTTTTTTTGGCGAAGTCGCCGGGTGCCAACGCGTTGATGCGTTCAGCCAGTTCAACATAGGGCTCATACGCCAGCACCTGAAAGCAGGTGTGGGTGTAATTGTCGAGTTGCGCTTTGACCGCTGCGATGATTTCAGGGTGGCAATGGCCGGTATTCAGCACGGCAATCCCGCCCGCAAAATCCACATACCGTTTGCCTTCGACATCCCAGACTTCGGCGTTTTTGCCACGGGTGATAAAAACCTCATGGCTTTGACCAACGCCTCGGGGGATGGCTTCCCGCCGACGGGCCATGAGGGCAGCGTTATTCAGATTGGGTTCGCGTAGCATGGAAGTTCCTTAAGCTGGGGCGGGCTATCCGGGAGGAGTGGCACGCAGTGGTAAGTCGGTTCATGGACTATAGGGGCAACACAAACCCATGACCATGTACAGTTAGCGCTGTTTGGGAGTGCACTGTGTGGGCGCTTATCCCAGTACATATAAACCCTTAGGCCAATAGGCTCTTCTGCCCATGTTTCCCCTTCATCCCCAATCTTCAGTTCCTCTTGTGACCCAAATCGTGAAGGGATTTCGGCAGATGGTCGACGCGGGGGAGTTGCGCGCGGGTGCCAAGTTGCCTTCGATTCGTCAGTTTGCTCACTCCCATGGGGTCAGCGTCTACACCGTGGTGGATGCCTTTGACCGCTTGGTGGCCTTGGGTTATTTCCAATCTCAAGCCCATTCTGGATTTTTTGTGCGAGCCAGAGCGTGTTCGAGTGCGGCCGTACCCGGCAACGCCGCCCAGCACAGCTTCGATTCGATGTGGTACCTCAAACGTATTTTTGAGAACCGTTCCTTGCGCAGCAAGCCTGGTTGCGGCTGGTTGCCGAGCGAATGGTTGTTCACTGAAGGGGTGCGGCGGGGCCTTCGTCAGTTGGCCACGACCGAACTTGACTTTGGCGGCTATGGGGAGCCCAAGGGTTACCTGGGGTTGCGCCATTTGGTGCGAGATGTGCTGGCCTCGCGTGAGGTGCTGGTCAGCCCAGACAACATCTTGCTGACGCAGGGCTCTAGCCAAGCGATGGACTTGGCCGCCCGTCGGCTCTTGAAAGCGGGGGATGCGGTGCTGGTGGACGAGCCGGGTTACGCCAACTTGCTTTTTTCGTTGCGCTTCCTCGGTGCCCGGCTGATCGGCGCCCCGCGTACGCCGACCGGCTACGACCTGGATGTGTTGGAGGCGCGCATTATTGAACACCGCCCTAAAGTGTTTTTCACCCAGCCGCGCCTGCAAAGCCCCACCGGTTCCAGTGCCTCGCTGGCGCACCTGCACCGCATTGTTCAGTTGGCTGAAAAGTACGATTTCATCGTGGTCGAAAATGACATTTATGCCGATATTGACCCCGAATCTCGCCCCTCGTTGGCGACTCTGGACCAGCTGAAGCGGGTGATTCACATTGGCAGTTTTTCCAAAACGATTTCACCCAATATTCGGGTTGGCTACGTGGCAGCGGCTCCCCATTTGTTAGAGGAGTTGGCCCGGTTGAAGATGATCTCTGGCTTGACCTCTTCCGAACTAACGGAGCGTTTGGCTTACAGCGCCTTAATTGATGGGCGTTGGCGAAAGCACCTCAAAACCCTCAAGGAACGCTTGGCCAAAGGCCAGCAGCACCTGTCCCACGTCCTTCTCGGTCTGGGTTTTGAGTTGTTCACCGAACCCAAAGCGGGCATGTTTCTGTGGGCACGTCACCCCAGCGTTAGCAACTCCGCCGAACTCGCGTACCGGGCGGCCGAACAGGACATTCTGTTAGGCCCGGGTCATTTGTTCTCTGTGGACCTAGAGCCCAGTCCTTGGCTCAGGTTCAACGTGGCTTGGGGACAAGATGTGGCCTTGCTTCACTTTTTGTCCGCGATCAAAGCCCCCTAAAATCAACGGTTAACGAAATTTCACCTGCTACCGTGGGTGACTCAGCCATTTCTTAGATTGCCCCACCACCATGACCACCACAGTTTCAACCACCAGCGTTGCCGATATTCGCCAGATATTTCTAGACTTCTTTGAGTCCAAAGGCCACGCGGTGGTGGCCTCCAGTTCATTGG
>JAGODZ010000271.1 GCA_017997975.1 Rhodoferax sp. | reverse complement strand
CCAGAGATATTACGTGCCAATAACAGGAAGATATAATAAAACTGATCCTGTTGGACTGGGAGCTGGTGTCAATGTATTTATCTATGTTTCAGGCTCTCCTTTGATTACAATTGATCCGGAGGGGTTACGTGTTCTCAATTGCTATGAACAAGTGTCCGGTCCGCTTGAGAGAAATGAATTTCAAACGACAGAAAATGAAAATACTGGCCGCTATCGATTGAGGCCTGGTTTAATTTTTGAAAATCCGGGAGTGCAGCCAGACATTGGGGCAGACCCGCGAATCCCTAGGCGCCCACCTATAAAACCAGGCTTTGATAAATATATAGTAATCGATAGATTTAATGTGTGGAAAGAATCCGTTTATAACATCATCGAAATTCATCAAGTGTTCGCAATTATATGTAAATTCACGGTTCCTGGTCCGTGCAACACGGAAAAAATAGAGACGGAAACTACGTTCAAAAGAAAGTTGCTAGACAGAAATAAATCAACGTTGAACGAGCGAGAGTACGAGGTGTTTGATCAAAGATATATTAAATTTTTATGGCCACTGTAAAAAAATTGTTAATCTTGATCGCGATTGCAGGGACGTTGTTGCAGCTTCCATCGTGCTCTAGGAGCGACGAGATCTCAACGTTGTCGAGTTCGGAGGTGGCCTCGTTAGTCTCTCCGTGGGAGAGACTGAATGCATCTGTAAATAGCGGTGACGTTGTTAATTTTTCTATCGCTATTAATGAATTAAAGCGCAGCGGTGATTCGGCGTATTTGATTCAAATGATGGAGTTATGGGACGGCCTATATCCTCCTGGATTTGAAAATTCTCATATGACTCAAGAGTTTTTGTTGAAAGATCGCGTAAGAATTGAATTGGCTGATGCGCTGGTGCAGGGGGTTAGAAATGGTAGGATATCAGGCAACTCCAACGCATTTGTTGATTTTGCTAAACAAAAACTCGCGAGCGAGGATGATTTTGTTACAAGCAGGGCAATTTTGATACTCGGAGGGGATCATTCTGGGAATAATTTAGAATTAATTTTACGTGAACTGAAAAAAGAAAAGGAGGGGACCTATCGAGCTGCCGTCTTGGCTCTTTCCCAGCAGTGCGATATTGATGCAATAGATGTGGAGAATTTTGTTGAAGCCCTGAAAAAAGAAGAGGTGCGTGCCTTCTTTCACAAGACATGGCAAGGGCTTGATTCACACCGTAGTTTGATGTGTGGAAGAAAATGATGTCTGGTCTCGAGGGTAATTGGGGGTAATTGGGGTCAGATGAAGATTTTGGAGTTGCCTGTCCTGTCCCATCGTCCCACAAGCCTTCTCCTTCGGCTTTGGCTCGCGTTTTCGCTCAAAGCCGACCGAGTTGCTCATCTTTTGAGCAGTTTTCGTTCTCCGGACTGTCCTGTCCCACCGTCCCAGCAGCGTCTTCCTCCGACTTTGCTCTGCGTTTTTTCGCTCAAAGCCGGCCGATTTGCTGTCGTGTCTCACCGTCCCAGCAGCGTTCCCCTGCGGCTTTTCCCTGCGTTTTTTCGCTCAAAGCCGACCGAATTGCTCGTTTCTTGAGCAGTGTCGATCGCCCGGCTGATTTCCCGATGGATGACGCGTGTTGGGCTGCTCAAATTTTGTGCAGCTTTTTCGGTTCAGGCACGCCAATTCCGCCCGCAACTGGGACACCGGCTTTTCTTCTTTCCTCAAGGGTTTTCGTCGTCGCCCTACCTCCGAATGTGAAACCCGCGCAGCAGCCCGCTCCAGCCCTCCACGAATCGAACCGCCTTCGGTTCACAGGGTGCATGAAACGGATCAACGTTGTTCCAGGCCTCCAGCGGCGTTCGCCCCTGCAGGTTCTGATGTGGCCTGATTTCGTTGTACCAACGTCGGAAGTCGCACAGAAACAGGTTTATGGCTTTCCCGTCAGCCAGCACGATCTGCCTGAGCTTGTCCTTCAACGTCCCGAACAGCCTTTCAATCCGCCCGTTCTGCCAAGGGCAGTGCAAGTCGATCCGCTGGTGTTTGATGCCCAGCAATGCCAGGCCCGTGCTGAACGCGCGGCCGGTGAAGCACCGCTCGTTGTCGGTGCGCACGAATCGGGGTTTGCCGTATTCCGCTATCGCCAGACACAGGTGTCCCAGCAGCGTCCAGCCACATTTATTCACCATCGTGTTGAGCGCCAGCAAGCGTCGACTGCCGTGATCGACGACGCCCAGAATCTGGTGAACCGTGCCACTGGCATCAGCACGCCCGGTCATGTCCAGCGCCCAGCAATGATTGATCGGGCAGTCCCGGGGTTTGGCACTGCGCATCGCCTGCCGCGCCTGCCACACCGCATGCGCCTGCTCACGCAACGCCCGATGCACGTAGCTCTTGCTCACCGATATCTCGTGGTGCGCGAAAACTCGGTTGAATGTCAGTGCAATCGTTCTGCACCCCGCATCGGGCAGGTGTGCCTTGAGCAACACCAGTTGACGATTCACCCATTCAGGCTTGCGCTGGCTGGAAACTTTCGACTTCGGATTTGCAGCGGTACGTGGTCGCCAGCATCGTGCCTTCGGCAGTTTGAGCTTATTGCGCCACGCGCGCCAATTCTTGAGCCACCATGCCAGCCACCACCAGATCATGGTCATGATTCTGGAGGCTGAGTTGGCGGGGAAGACGTCAACAACGCAAGCGACGTTTTCCGTTCAACGGAATGCCCTCACTCGCCGAGGCTCCCGGGCGCTTCCTTTTGCAGCGCGCTGAGGTCCACGGGAAAAGTTCATCTTCAGTGACGCGAAATCGACAAAAGTGCAGGTTCAGTGACGCGCCAGGTGCAAGTGCCCAGACGCGCGGAAGTTGATGGCCTTATGAATCAAGGGCTTGCATCAAGCGGCAGGGGCGATTTCAGTGATGTTCCGCATTTGCGTCGGGGTGGCGGCAGTTGCGGAACGTCACTGGAGTTGGACTTATGCGTCACTGAAGATGGACTTCTGTGGGAATTGCCGGCCATCACGTTGCCTAGCGTGTCTCGCGAGGTCGGAAGGGTGGCGGTAGAAGTGGCGCAGGAAATCTGGACAGCCTCTTAGGTGGAAACTCCGGGCATAACGCCGGCCCGAAAGGGGCCGGCCACAGGAGTTTCGATGGTCAAGAAATCAGCGCGGCGCACCCGCCGCACCCACACGCCGGCTTTCAAGGCGCAGGTCGCCTTGGCGGCCTTGCGCGAAGACAAGACGTTGGCCGATCTGGCCAAGCAGTTTGAGCTGCACCCCAACCAGATCACCGAGTGGAAGCGGCAACTGGTAGAACACGCCGCCGGTGCCTTCGGCGGCCATGACGCTGCCCCACCGGTAGATCTGGATCCGCTGCACGCCAAGATCGGGCAGCTGACGCTGGAGAACGATTTTTTAGAACGCGCGCTCACCAAGGCGGGGTTGCTGAGCGCAAAGCGATGATCGACCGTGATGACCGACTGTCCGTGACGCGCCAGGCTCAGTTGCTTGGCATCAGCCGCGGCTCGGTGTACTACCTGCCGCGGCCTGTGAGCGACTCTGACTTGGCACTGATGCGCCGGCTCGACGAGCTGCACCTGGAGCACCCCTTCATGGGCGCTCGCATGCTGCGCGATCAACTCGCCCGGCAAGGCATTCACGCCGGCCGGCGCCACATTGGCACGCTGATGCAGCGCATGGGCATC
Source organism: Rhodoferax sp. (assembly GCA_017997975.1). Lineage (GTDB taxonomy): Bacteria > Pseudomonadota > Gammaproteobacteria > Burkholderiales > Burkholderiaceae_C > Rhodoferax. The sequence goes on along the minus strand of JAGODZ010000271.1, from coordinate 844 downwards.
ACGGCCTTGGCTCCGCAGCCTGGCACCAGCAAGCGGGCACCCGGGCACAAGATCTATCCGTATCTGCTGCGCAAGGTGGCGGTCACGCGGGCCAACCAGGTGTGGGCGCTGGACACCACGTACATACCGATGGCCCGCGGCTTCGTGTACCTCACGGCCGTCGTGGACGTGGCCAGCCGCCGCGTGCTGGCGCACCGCGTGGCGATCACGCTGGAGGCGATCCACGCCAAGGAGGTCATCGAGCAGGCCTTGGCAAAGTACGGCACGCCCGAGATCGTCAACACCGATCAGGGCAGCCAATTCACCGCCGAGGAGTTCACCCGCGTCGTGCTCGACGCCGGCTGCAAGCTGTCGATGGACGGACGAGGTGCCTGGCGCGACAACGTGTTCGTCGAAAGGCTGTGGCGCAGCGTGAAGTACGAGCGGGTGTACCTCAAGGCGTACGACAGCGTCAGCGCCGCACGCACCGACATCGCCGAATACCTCGCCTGGTACAACGCGCAGCGCGCCCATTCGAGCCTGGATCGCGCTACGCCCGATGAAGCGTACTTCGCCGGCCTGCCAGCAGTGAAGCTGGCCGCGTAAGATGAAGATCGCTGGTGCGCCCCGAGTTGCCCGCCGCGGCGTGCGTTCGTCGCAAGTGACGCCCGCCGCTGTGGACAACTCTGCACCTTTGGCAACCCGCCCGGAATCCACTTAAGAATCGGGGAAGGCTGTTCAGACAAGCGGAGCCACTTCTGGATGTCAGCGCTGTGCGTAATGAACGCGATGATGCGCATATGCCCGCCACACAGCGGACACAAGAGGGGGAACACCTCGTAGATGCGGGCGATCAGCACCGCCC
>JAGODZ010000057.1 GCA_017997975.1 Rhodoferax sp. | reverse complement strand
GACCCCAACTGACTAAAGTTCCTACAATCCATTTTTCTAAAACCAACTCAAGAGGACCTCATGGAACATACCCTGCCCGCACTGCCCTACGCTATTGACGCCTTGGCCCCTGCCTATTCCCAAGAAACCCTGGAGTTTCACCACGGTAAGCACCACAACGCGTACGTAGTCAACTTGAACAACCTGCAAAAGGGCACCGAGTTTGAGTCCATGCCGCTCGAAGAGATCATCAAAAAGTCCAGCGGTGGCATTTACAACAATTCTGCTCAAATTTGGAACCACACCTTTTTCTGGAATTGCATGAAGCCCAATGGCGGCGGTGAGCCCACGGGTGCGTTGGCCACGGCGATCAACGCCAAGTGGGGTTCATACGCTGCATTCAAGGAAGCCTTCACCAAGTCTGCCGTGGGCAACTTTGGTTCCGGCTGGACTTGGTTGGTCAAGAAAGCCGACGGCTCCGTTGACATCGTCAACATGGGCGCCGCTGGCACGCCGCTGACGACCGGTGACACAGCCCTGTTGACAGTGGACGTGTGGGAGCACGCCTACTACATCGATTACCGCAACGCCCGTCCTAAGTTTGTTGAGACTTACCTCGACAAGCTGGTGAACTGGGGTTTTGCTGAAGCCAATTTCGCCTGAAGAAACGACGCCTAAGGCGTGAAAAAAGCCACCGGGTCTCGGTGGCTTTTTTTATGGGGTCATTTGAGGCGCTAGCCCATATCTAGCCTGCGCAAGCTGCTATGAAAAAAAATAGTAATTTGCTCGCCTTATTGCGCGTTAAACGGAGCCCCACCCAATTTGAAGCCCGCTTTGATGCCTTTCTTGTTGAACCAGCCTTGGTTCATTTCCAAGACATAACGCACGGGTTGCGTCGAACAATGGGAATCGGTGGTTTGTGGCTTCATGTCAGCCAAGTTCACGATGCGGCCGTCGTCCGCCACAAACGCGGCAGTGAGTGGCAGCAGCGTGTTTTTCATCCAAAAGCACTGTGTGGCGGGCTCGTCAAAGACAAACAGCATGCCTTCGGTCTGCGCCATGCTGGGGCGGTGCATCAACCCCGTCTGGCGTTGCGCGTTGGTGCGTGCCACCTGCGTGTCAATCAGGTGCATACCGGCTGATAACTTGATGCGTGGCAAATCCAATTGGGGGGCATCGGAGGTCTGGCTGAAGGCGGTCCAGGACACACTGAGACCGAGCAAGACAATGGCAATCAATTTCATGCCCCGATTTTGGCGCAAATGGTCGCTTGAGTGGGGACGAGAGGACGTTGCTGAACCGAAGTGGCTGCGGCGGGTGATAAGTGGCCTGTCCAAGCCAAGCTAGCAGCCTCAATTCCTTGCCACTTGTTCCATGTCATGGAACGACCCGCCTTCGCAGGGCTGGGGCCGCCAAGACGTCCATGAGACGGTGCCATTTAGAACTAGAATAATTTTGGCGTCAAGTCGCCTGCCCGGTTTGGTTTATTCGGGCGAGTCCGGCGTTGACACTGCACAGACTGAACCCCATCACGGAGATATTGCACCATGTACCAACACATCAAGGTCCCCTCAGAAGGCCAAAAAATCACCGTCAATGCCGACATGTCGCTCACGGTGCCTGATCAGCCGATCATTCCGTTTATCGAGGGCGACGGCACCGGGGAGGACATCACCCCCGTGATGATGAAAGTGGTCGATGCCGCTGTGGCCAAAGCCTACGCGGGGAAGAAAAAAATCCATTGGATGGAGGTCTATGCCGGTGAAAAATCCACCAATGTGTATGGACCTGACGTTTGGTTGCCTGAAGAAACCTTGCAAGCGCTGCGCGAGTATGTGGTCTCCATCAAGGGACCGTTAACAACCCCTGTGGGTGGCGGCATTCGCTCTTTGAATGTGGCTTTGCGGCAAGAACTTGACTTGTACGTTTGCCTGCGCCCCATTCAGTATTTTGACGGCGTGCCCAGCCCGGTGAAAGAGCCACAGAAGACCAATATGGTCATCTTCCGTGAAAACTCTGAAGATATTTACGCAGGCATCGAGTTCGAAGCCGAGTCCGACAAGGCCAAGAAACTGATCAAGTTTTTGCAAGAGGAAATGGGCGTCACCAAGATCCGCTTCCCCAACACCTCCGGCATTGGCGTGAAGCCGGTGTCGCGCGAAGGCACGGAGCGTTTGGTGCGCAAAGCGCTTCAGTACACCATTGACAACGACAAGCCCAGCCTGACGATTGTTCACAAGGGCAACATCATGAAGTACACCGAAGGGGGCTTCCGTGATTGGGCTTACGCCTTGGCACAAAAAGAATTTGGCGCGGAACTGATTGATGGCGGACCTTGGTGCAAGTTCAAGAATCCTAAAACTGGCAAGGAAATTATTGTGAAAGACAGCATCGCCGATGCCTTCTTGCAACAGATTTTGCTGCGTCCTGCCGAGTACAGTGTCATTGCCACTTTGAACCTGAATGGGGATTACGTGTCTGACGCCTTGGCCGCTCAGGTGGGCGGCATCGGCATTGCCCCCGGTGCGAATTTGTCAGACTCGGTGGCCTGTTTTGAAGCCACCCATGGCACGGCACCGAAATACGCCGGAAAAGACTATGTGAACCCAGGCTCCGAGATTTTGTCGGCTGAAATGATGCTGCGTCACATGGGTTGGACAGAAGCGGCTGACCTGATCATCAGTTCCATGAAAAAATCCATTAACAGCAAAAAAGTCACTTACGACTTCGCCCGGTTGATGGATGGCGCCACCCAAGTCAGCTGCTCTGGTTTTGGTCAAGTCATGATTGACAACATGTAAATGTGGACCTGAACCAGGACCGCAGCGGCGCTGCACCTGTTTCCAAACCGTCCTGGGCCACGACGCCCTCGACGGTTTTTTTCTTTAAGGCTTGAATAAACTGAATCTGTCGCCAATTCACCAAGGCCATGCAGTGCTTTGGCGCGCTCGATAGAATGAAATCATGGCAACTCAAAAACCTCCATTACCTAAGATGCCACCCGTGCAAGTGCCTGACAGAGACCAAGGCGGCGCGGTGGTGCTTGAGCGGCGAACGCTGAAAACCAAGCCACCGCAGATGTACCAAGTGCTCATGCTGAACGACGACTACACCCCAATGGAGTTTGTGGTGGTGGTGATTCAGGAGTTCTTCTCGAAAGACTTGGAAGCTGCCACACAAATCATGCTGAAAATTCACTTGGACGGCAAAGGGGTGTGTGGCGTTTACTCCAGGGACGTTGCGGCCACCAAGGTGGACCAGGTGCTGGATGCCGCTGCGCAGGCGGGGCATCCACTGAAATGCATCAGTGAACCCGTTGATTTTTGATGCCGGGCTTGAATGCAAGGTATTGATGCCCAAATCGGATTACAGTTAGATTCAAACAAAGCTATCAAAGGAACCAAATGATTGCCCAAGAACTGGAAGTCAGCCTTCATATGGCGTTTGTTGAAGCCCGTCAACAGCGCCATGAATTCATCACCGTAGAGCATTTGCTGCTGGCACTGCTGGACAACCCCAGTGCCGCTGAGGTACTTCGCGCCTGTTCCGCCAATGTCGATGATTTGCGCAAATCGCTGACAAACTTCATCAAAGACAACACACCGCAAGTGGCGGGGTCTGACGACGTTGACACGCAGCCCACACTGGGCTTTCAACGTGTGATTCAACGCGCCATCATGCACGTGCAGTCCACAGGCAGCGGCAAGAAAGAAGTCACGGGTGCCAATGTGTTGGTTGCCATCTTTGGTGAGAAAGACTCCCACGCCGTGTATTACCTGCACCAGCAAGGTGTGACCCGTTTGGATGTGGTGAATTTCATTGCACACGGAATCAAAAAAAGCGATCCACCCGAGCCCTCTAAAGCGGGCGAAAGTCAACCCGAGGGTGAAGAGGGTGCTGCTGAGAAGAATGAAAAATCTTCGCCCTTGGAGCTGTACACCGTTAACCTCAACCAGCTGGCCAAAGATGGCAAGATTGATCCCTTGATTGGCCGTGAATACGAGGTTGAGCGGGTCATTCAAATTTTGTGCCGCCGCCGTAAAAACAACCCCCTTTTGGTGGGCGAAGCAGGCGTGGGAAAAACCGCCATCGCTGAGGGTTTGGCGTGGCGTATCACGCAAAAAGACGTGCCTGAAATTTTGGCTGAAGCGATTGTTTATTCACTCGATATGGGCGCTCTGTTGGCCGGGACCAAGTACCGAGGTGATTTTGAGCAGCGCTTGAAGGGTGTTCTCAAATCCCTGAAAGAAAAGCCACATGCCGTGCTCTTTATTGACGAGATCCACACCCTGATTGGCGCTGGTGCCGCTTCGGGTGGCACGCTGGATGCCTCCAACTTGCTCAAGCCAGGTTTGAGTTCGGGGCAGCTGAAGTGCATTGGTGCAACTACTTTCACCGAGTACCGAGGTATTTTTGAGAAAGATGCGGCCTTGTCACGGCGCTTCCAGAAGGTGGATGTGGTCGAGCCCACGATTGAACAAACAGTGGATATTTTGAAAGGGCTTAAGTCCCGTTTTGAAGAGCACCACAATGTCAAATACGCGGTGGCTGCCTTGCAGGCGGCCGCTGAATTGAGTGCGAAATACATCAATGACCGCCATTTGCCCGACAAAGCCATTGACGTGATTGACGAGGCGGGTGCTGCGCAGCGCATTTTGGCGCCATCAAAACGCAAGAAGATCATTGGCAAGGCCGAGGTTGAAGAAATCGTGGCCAAAATCGCCCGTATTCCGCCCGCGAATGTGTCTAACGACGACCGAGGCAAGCTGAAAACCCTAGAGCGCGATTTGCGCAGCGTGGTTTTCGGTCAAGACAAGGCGTTGGACATGCTGACGTCTGCCGTCAAAATGGCGCGGTCTGGCTTGGGCAAAGGCGACAAGCCCATCGGCTCGTTCTTGTTCAGCGGCCCCACTGGCGTGGGCAAAACAGAAGCGGCCAAGCAGTTGGCTTACATCATGGGCATTGACCTCATTCGTTTCGACATGAGTGAGTACATGGAGCAGCATGCGGTGAGTCGCTTAATTGGTGCGCCACCGGGCTATGTGGGCTTTGATCAAGGGGGGCTGTTGACCGAAGCGGTCACCAAGAAGCCGCATTGCGTGCTGCTGCTCGATGAGATTGAGAAGGCGCATCCTGCGATTTTTAATGTCTTGCTGCAAGTCATGGACCACGGCACGCTCACGGACAACAATGGGCGCAAGGCAGATTTCCGCAATGTGATCATCATCATGACCACCAATGCCGGTGCCGAGACCATGAACAAGGCCACCATCGGGTTCACCAACCCACGGGAGTCTGGCGATGAGATGGCAGACATTAAGCGCTTGTTCACCCCTGAGTTCCGCAACCGTTTGGATGCGGTGGTGAGCTTCAAGGCGTTGGATGAAACCATCATCCTGCGCGTGGTTGACAAGTTCTTGTTGCAACTTGAGGCGCAGTTAGCGGACAAAAAAGTGGAAGTCACCTTCACCGACAAGCTGCGCAAGCACTTGGCCAAGAAAGGCTTTGATCCGCTGATGGGAGCGCGTCCTATGCAGAGGCTGATTCAGGACACGATTCGCCGGGCGTTGGCAGATGAGTTGTTGTTTGGTCGCTTGACTGATGGTGGTCGATTGACCGTAGATTGGGATGACAAGGACGAGAGCAAGACTGAAGTCTTGCTGGACATTCAGCCTTTACCCAAAAAAGAAGGTAAATCCAAGCCAGAGGCCCGTGAGGCGACGACGGGTTAAGTAGAAAATCGAGCCCGGATGGCTTCTATCCGGGCTCGATTGGCTCCAAAGTCTTTGCGACCTAAGCGGCTCGCAGAGCGCATTTGAATCACAGCATTTTGGCGGTCCAGCCAAAACTCTAAATCGTCGGTAAATTTGAGTAGCGCCGTGGCGCTTTGGGCATAAATATAGCCCGGCTCTTCGGTGATTACTGTCGTTCTTTCGCTGTTTTTCAGAATCAACGCCAATTGGTTCATGGCCACTTGACCCTCCCCTGTGTAGGTCAAAGGTGCAATTTCAGCGTATTTTCGTTGGGGGTGTTCGGGGTAGAGGGTCGCTTGGCTGCTCACACTGTTGGGTGTGAGAGACGGTGGCTGGAGCCTACCGTGAGTTACACCCAGATTTTCCGGCCTTTGCCCTGCCAACAGGTTGAGTTGACCGGCGATAAGAACGCTGGCACCCAAGGTGACGACAAGCGTCGCAGCAATGGTTACGAATTTCATGTTAATCCTTGTGGCATCTTCTTCTCGAATAGGAAGACGCGCACAAGGATAACTCTTGAAGCCTCGCGCCTTACTTGAAACCGACGCGGTCTAACATTTGCTGTACTTTGACTTGGTTCATTCCAACCACACTGATGGGGATGGTCTCACTCTTGAAGGATCCACCTGACATGGCTTGGAGTGCGGCGTTGTTAATTTTGACCCCATTGGCCACTGGCCATTCGTTGTTGCCGTTGGCAAAGTGGTCTTGCGCTGGGGCACTGGCCAAATACTCCAAAAATTTGACTGCATTGGCAGGGTTCTTTGCATTTTTCGCGACCGCACCGCCCGCGATGTTCAGGTGAGTTCCCCAGGTAGATTGGTTGGGGAAGACCACACCGATCTTGTCAACAATCGCTTTGTCTTCAGCTTTGTCAGACCGCATCAAGCGGGCCAGGTAGTAGGAGTTGGTGACCGCAATGCCGCACTCCCCAGAGGCCACCCCTTTGATTTGGTCGGTATCACCCCCTTTGGGGCTGCGGGCCATGTTGTCCACCATCCCTTTGAGCCAGTCTTCGGCTTTTTTCTCACCCATGTGCTCGATGACCGCACCAAATAGGGACAGGTTGTAAGGGTGGGATCCTGAGCGGATGCAGAGTTTTCCTTTGTTTTTAGGATCACCCAACTCTTCGTAGGTATCTACATCGTCTCTTTGGACCTTGACTTTGTTGTAAACGATGACACGGGCACGGGTTGAGAATCCAAACCAAGGCGTCCCGCCATCGGCAGCAGCTTTGCCTCGGTACTGGGTTGGAATGGCGTCGTCCAGAACTTTGGATTTGATGGGTTGGAACAGTCCCTCGGTTTCACCACGCCACAACCGTGCAGCATCCACCAGCAAAATCACATCTGCAGGTGATGCAGTGCCTTCGGCTTTGAGTCGAGCCAAAATACCGGCGTCGTCGGCATCGACTCTGTTAATTTTGATGCCTGTGGCCGTGGTGAAATTGGTATACAGAGCCTCGTCAGTGGGGTAATGGCGGGCAGAATAAATGTTGAGCGTTTGGTCTTGCGCAAAGCTGCTGGCGCAGCTGAAGAGGACGGCGCAGGCAAGCGGGATGTGTTTGATTTGCATGGCGGGACAGTGCGTTAAGATAAAATCCGATGCTAACACAAACGCGAATCATTATCATTAGATGAATTTTTACCAAACGATGACCCGTTATCCGGCGCTGTTGGTGCTGATCACGGCACTCTGGGGTTGCGCCACTTCCACGCCTCCCTTGGCCCCTGAGGGGGTGCCGGTTGCGCCGCCCGCCGCTGCCAAAAAAGCCCCACGCATTGGCTTGGCTTTGGGAGGGGGAGCCGCCCGTGGGTTTGCTCACATTGGTGTCATTCAGGTGCTAGAAGAGGCGGGCATTCAACCGTCGCTGGTGGTGGGAACATCCGCCGGCAGCTTGGTGGCAGCCCTGTATGCCAATGGCAAGTCAGGCGCAGAGCTGCAACGAATCGCGGAGACGATGGAGGAGGCCACCTTTGCTGATTGGACTTTGCCCATTTTCAGTCGCGGCATGCTTCGTGGCGCTGCGTTGGCGCGGTACGTCAGTGCGCAAGTTGACGGTCGTCCTATTGAAAGCATGCCACTGCCTTTGGGTATTGTTGCCACGGACCTGAACAGTGGCTTGGGTGTGTTGTTTCGCCGGGGCGACACGGCCACTGCGGTTCGCGCGTCGAGTGCGGTGCCAGCGCTGTTCCAGCCGGTGAAAATCTCAGGACGCGAATACGTGGACGGCGGGTTGGTGTCGCCTGTGCCGGTTCGGTACGCGCGGGAAATGGGCGCAGACCTGATCATTGCAGTGGATATCTCCAACGCACCTGAAGGAAACCCAGCCAACGATACCCTCCAAATTTTGATGCAAACCTTTGCCATCATGGGCAAAAGCATCAATGACTTTGAGTTGAAAAATGCCGACGTTGTGGTGCGACCCGCGCTGTTGGGTGTGGGCAGTGCTGACTTTAGCGCCCGACGACGCTCGATTGTGGCGGGCCGCGTGGCGATGCAGGCCCTGTTGCCCCGGCTTAAATCGGTGATGGAGATGAAGTCTCGCTAACCTTGGCTTGGCTTGGCTTGCGTTGAGCGAATTGGCGGGTTGGGGTCGGTGGCGCTGCTCTCGCCACAAGCAAGGGACAATAGACCATTGGTAAAGGCTGTGCGATGGCGCATTGCGGTTTGCCAGGTTAAGGACAAAAAATGGCTATTCAATGGTTCCCGGGTCACATGCATTTGACCAAAAAAGCCATCGGCGATCGCATCAAGAACATTGACGTCGTGATCGAACTGCTCGACGCTCGTTTGCCGGGCTCCAGCGCGAACCCGATGCTGGCGGAATTGACAGCGGGCAAACCGGCTCTCAAGGTGCTCAATAAACAAGATTTGGCGGACCCCACGCGCACGGAGCAGTGGCTGGCCCATTACAACCGTCTGCCCGCTACCAAAGCCATTGGTCTGGATGCCAGCATGCCAGCGCCGGCCAAAGCTTTGGCGCAAGCGTGTTTTGCTTTGGCACCCAACCGAGGCGGCATGGTCAAACCCATGCGGGTGCTGATTTGTGGCATTCCCAATGTGGGCAAATCCACGTTGATCAATACGCTCGCTGGCAAGCGGGCTGCCAAGACGGGTGACGAGGCGGGCATCACCAAGTTGGAACAGCGAATTTCAATGGCCGACGACTTTTACCTGTACGACACGCCAGGTGTTCTGTGGCCCCGCATCATCGTCGCCAAAAGTGGCTACAACTTGGCAGCCAGTGGCGCGATTGGGCGCAACGCCTTTAACGAAGAGGAAGTGGCGCTGGAGTTGTTGAACTATTTGATCACCCACTATCCGACGCAGGTCGAGGCCCGCTTCAAGTTGGAGGGCGTCGCGCAAATGACGGATGAAGATTTGCTGGATGCGATTGGGCACAAGCGAGGCGCTTTGCAGGGGGGCAAGCGGGTGAACCTTCAAAAAGCGGCAGAAATTGCCATCTACGACTTTCGGGCTGCTGCGATGGGGCGCATCACGTTGGAAACGCCGGAAGAGTTCGCGACTTGGTTGGCCGAGGGGCAGAAGATGGATGCTGAACGCCAAGTCAAGAAAGATGCCATTGAACTGGATCGAAAAATTCGCTTCAAAAAAATCCCAAGGCCCGACCCACGTTCGGCGTCATAGCGCCTCCCTTTCAATCGTGAGGTCTGAGCATGGGTAAGCCACGCAGGGCAGCACATAACCTTCCGCTTTTTCCTCGGCGCTCAAGCCGGGCCACTCCATTTCATAGCGAACGGTGCCCTGCGTGAGTTTGCCAATGCAGGTGCGACAGTTGCCACCCCGGCACGAGCTGGGCCAATCGATGCCGCCTTGCTCCATCGAGATCAACAGAGGATGCTCTGTCCATGCGTCGAATGGCTGCTGTTCAGGTTCGGTGTGAGCGGTGTAGAAGAGGGGCGTGTTGGGGGCAATCATGCCCACATTGTATTGTGATGGTTATGGGCACTTAGCCTATATGGGAGAAGCGCAAACAGCTACTATTTAGATAGCGGATATTGCGTTTCCAGTTCTATTGGGCACCCTGTTGAACGCACAACAGCTCCACAGCTCGTGACAAGCCTTGGTTGAGGAGGGGATAAAAAAATACTAATTAGTATTTTTTTATCCCATAAAGACTTTAAGGATACCTAATGGTTGTATTATTCGCTCACGCCACATTTTTGGCGCTACGAATCAGACCCACCTCTTTAGGAGAGCCTCATGAAAAAAACCATTCTTGCGACAGTTTTGGCAGTTGGCGTCGCTTTTTCCGTTCAAGCCAAGGACATCGTTGACACCGCTGTGGCGGCTGGAAGCTTCAAAACTTTGGCAACGGCGCTCACCGCTGCAGGCTTGATTGATACGCTGAAAGGCCCTGGTCCCTTCACCGTGTTTGCACCGACCGACGCAGCATTTGCCAAAATTCCGAAAGCTGACCTCGATGCGCTCTTGAAGGACAAAGCGAAATTGACAGCCGTTTTGACCTACCACGTCGTTCCCGGCAAAGTGATGGCTGCTGATGTGAAAGCTGGAAAAGTCAAGACCGTTCAAGGGTCCGAGATCACGGTCAAAACCACGGGAGGCGTTATGGTGGATGGTGCCAAGGTCACCGCCACTGACATCGCTGCCGACAATGGCGTGATCCACGTCATTGACAGCGTGATCATGCCCAAGTAATTCTCCGCTTGAGTGGAAATAAGGACGAGGTGCCTTAGGCATCCGTCCATAAAAAAAGCCGGTAGAACCGGCTTTTTTTGCGTCTGGTGAAAATCAATTGCAGGATTTTGGGTTAACGATGTCCTTGAGCATCTCTGCATTCAAAATACGAATGTGGCGCTGCTTCACCTCCACAATGCCGTCATCCACAAATTTTGAGAAGGTGCGGCTCACGGTTTCTAGCTTCAAGCCCAAGTAACTGCCAATTTCTTCGCGCGTCATGCGCAGCACCAATTCAGTTTGAGAAAAACCTCGGGCATTCAGACGCTGAACTAAATTCAGCAAAAATGCCGCCAAGCGCTCTTCTGCCCGCATGCTGCCCAGCAACAGCATCACCCCATGCTCGCGCACAATCTCCCGGCTCATGATTTTGTGAACGTGGCGCTGCAAAGAGACCACTTCTCGCGAGAGCTCTTCCACGCGATCAAACGGCATCACACAGACTTCAGCATCTTCGAGCGCCACGGCGTCGCAAGTGTGTTGGTCATTCACAATGCCGTCCAGACCAATCACCTCTCCCGCCATTTGAAACCCCGTGACCTGGTCTTTCCCGTCTTCGGAGACCACGCTGGTTTTGAAAAAACCGGTGCGAATGGCGAAAAGGCTGGTGAATTTTTCACCCGTTCTGAAAAGGGTGGTGCCCCGTTTGACCTTGCGTCGTGACGCGACCACATCGTCAACACGATCTAACTCAGCAGGCGTCAATCCGAGCGGCATGCAAAGCTCTTTCAGGTTGCAACTGGAACAAGCGACTTTTAAGGTAATGGGGTTCATATGGACTATTTTGGCATCAATTGGCGTCTATCCCTGTTCTTCCTGATTTAGGTCAACTTAGGCCTTTGAAATTATTTGTGGTGAAGTTAACCTAAGTCAAGAATCACTGGCTGGCTTGAAGGCATATTGCCCCTCTTGCCAAGGATTTGCCCATGAATGCCGCTGCCATCACTGCCCCGCCTGATTTGAATAATGACCTGCTCAAGTGGATGAACAGCGCGGGCCCCTGTTACACCTGTTTTCCAAGTGTGGATCGATTTGTCGAGGCGTTTTCGGCAAATGAGTACCAACAGGCGCTGGTGCAACGTCGCTCTGGCCCGACGGTGACGGGGCGGCCCATGAGCCTTTATGTGAACATTCCTTTTTGTGAAACGCAATGTTACTTCTGCACTTCTAGCACCGTCGTCACCCGTCAGCATGGGCATGCCGCGTCGTATTTGAAACTCTTGACCCGTGAGGTTGAGTTGCACACCGCCGTATTGGGGATGGGCCAAGGGGTGAATCAACTGCATTTGGGGGGGGGCACGCCCACTTTTTTTAATGATGCAGAGTTGGGCGATTTGATGCACATGTTGCGCCAACATTTCAAACTTCTCCCGGGCGGTGACTGCACCATCGAAATCGATCCGCGCACCGTGAATGCCGCGCGACTCGATGCGCTGGTGGCGTTGGGCTTTAACCGCTTGAGTATGGGCGTTCAAGACCTCGACGCCGCGGTTCAAAAGGCAGTGCACCGGATTCAACCCGCCCAGCACGTGGCGCAACTGTTCCATGACGCCCGCCAGCGTGACTTTGACTCGATTAACGTGGATTTGATGCATGGCTTGCCCCACCAAAGCCCGGCGTCTTTCAAACGCACCCTCGCAGAAGTGATGGCATGGCGCCCTGATCGCATAGCGTTGTATTCCTACGCGCATCAGCCGGCGCATTTCAAGCCGCAGCGCCACATCGCGACCGATGCGCTGCCCAGTGACGCGGCCAGACAAGCGATCCATTCCAACGCGATAGCTGCCTTGCTGAGTGCGGGTTATGTTTTCGTTGGCATGGATCATTTCGCCCTGCCCACCGATGCCTTGGCCATCGCCAAGCGACAGGGGCGGTTGCATCGAAATCTTCAGGGATTCAGCCCCCAGCCTGACTCCGATTTGATTGGACTGGGCCTGTCAGCACGGGGTCGAATTGGTGTTTGCTACAGCCAGAATGCAAAAACATTAGGGGCCTACTCAGACCGCTTGAATCAGGGACTGTTTCCTGTGGTCAGTGGCATTGCCCTGACCCGCGATGACCTGATTCGACGCGCCATCATCATGGCGCTGGTGTGTCAGGGGGAGGTCTCGTTTGAGGCTGTTGAACTGGGCTATCTGATTGATTTTCGCCATTACTTCGCGGCAGAATTGGCCTTGTTAGCGCCCTTTGTTCGCCAAGGTTGGGTCGTTGTTGATGAGGCAGGCATTCAGGTCACTGAGACGGGCTTGTATGGGGTGCGTGCGGTGGCGATGGTCTTTGACCGCTATCTGCAAGCTGACCACACGCGTGCCCAGTTTTCCAAAGTCATTTAGCAGCCTGTCGGACTTAGGAATCGTCGGCTGCAAATCGACCGCAGCGGGCTATTTTTCGCCGCTTTCTTACCCAATATCCAGATATTGGGCTGCGAAATCGTCAAAAACTATCCTCGCTGGGGCCGATTTTCGCTTTCGACGACCTAAGCCCGACAGGCTGCTAGCATTGCTGCATGCAGACTTCTCTTGCGGTAACCGCACTCTTGATGGGCTTGGCCGGTGGGCCGCATTGCATTGCCATGTGTGGTGCGGCGTGCGCTGGCATTGGCCAGGCGGCAGGGCCTCATAAAAACTCTGCTTTGCTCAGTTTTCAATTGGGGCGATTGATCGGGTATTCCGCGCTGGGGGCGCTGGCGGCGGCTTCGATGCAGGGGTTGGGGTGGCTGACCGTGCAGTCCGCCGCGCTGCGGCCGGTTTGGACGCTGTTTCATGTGGCCACCTTGGTGTTGGGCCTGCTCTTGATGTGGAAAGCGCGCCAGCCTGTCTGGCTAGAGAAAACGGGGCGAAAGATTTGGGCGGGCGCGCGCGCGCTGGCGCAAGGCGGTGGGCGTGGAGCGCCTTTGGTCATGGGTGCGCTGTGGACCTTTCTTCCCTGTGGCTTGCTTTACTCTGCTTTGCTGGTCGCCTCCCTGAGTGGTCACGCGGTCAACGGTGCCATGGTGATGGCGTTGTTTGCCTTGGGCTCAGGGGTCTCGTTGCTGGCAGGGCCCTGGTTGTGGTTGCGACTGGGCGGCGGCAGCACCGGCGACTGGGGGGTGAGAGTGGCCGGGCTGGCGCTGGCCGCCAGTGCGGGTTGGGCTTTGTGGATGGCCTATGCCCATGATGCTGCGCCTTGGTGCGTCACCCCGTAGATTTTTCATCTCAGCCAGCCAAAAGAACAGCCCCTCGGCGCAGATTGGGATAATCAGGCGCTTATGACGTCCTTCAACCCTATCCCTCCCGATCGCTGGAAACTGTCCGTGGCCCCCATGATGGACTGGTCTGATCGCCATTGTCGTTTTCTGCATCGCCTGCTCTCGCGCCACGCTCTGCTGTACACCGAAATGGTCACCACCGGCGCGCTGATCCATGGCGACGTGGCACGCCACCTGCGTTTCAACACCGAGGAACACCCGGTAGCGCTGCAGTTGGGGGGCAGCGAGCCCGCCGACTTGGCGCATTGCGCCCGCTTGGGAGAAGAGTGGGGCTATGACGAAATTAATTTGAACTGCGGCTGCCCCAGTGAACGTGTGCAGCGTGGCGCGTTTGGGGCGTGTTTGATGAACGAAGCCGCGCTGGTGGCCGACGGCGTGAAAGCCATGTTGGACGTGGTGCAGATTCCGGTCACCGTCAAACACCGCATTGGCATTGACAAAGACGAGAGCTACGGCTTTGTGCGTGACTTTGTGGGCACCTTGAATGAGGCCGGCTGCTCCACCTTCATCGTGCATGCCCGCAACGCCTGGCTCAAAGGCCTGTCGCCCAAAGAAAACCGAGAGATTCCCCCGCTGCGCTATGACGTGGTGCACCAGCTCAAGCGTGATTTCCCCGCCCTGACCATGGTGGTCAATGGTGGCATCACCACCACGCCTCAGGTGGCCGAGCAGTTGCAGCACGTGGACGGCGTCATGCTCGGGCGTGAGGCGTACCACAACCCGTGGTGGTTGAGTGAGTGGGACGCGGCCTGTTTCGGCGCCTCACCCACCGAGCTGACCCGCGAGCGTGTGGAGGTGGACATGGTGGCCTACATGGAGCGCGAAGCGGCTGCCCACGGCACCCCTTGGTATTCGATCGCCCGCCACATGCT
>JAGODZ010000007.1:28712-38751 GCA_017997975.1 Rhodoferax sp. | reverse complement strand
ACATTGTTGTAGGGGTCTTGCTCGGTCAAGCTCCAGCCACTGGTTTGGCAGTGGGTGCGCAGCATGAGCGACTTCGGCTTCTTGGCGTCAAACCCTTTCATGATGCGGCACCACAGCAGGCGCGCGGCGCGCATTTTGGCCACTTCTAAATAGAAGTTCATGCCAATGGCCCAGAAAAAGCTCAGCCGGCCCGCGAAACCATCCACATCCATGCCTTTGGCAATGGCGGTTTTCACATACTCTTTGCCGTCGGCCAAGGTGAAGGCCAACTCCAACGCCTGGTTGGCGCCCGCCTCTTGCATGTGGTAGCCCGAGATGGAGATGGAATTGAACTTCGGCATGTTCTTGGCCGTGTATTCAATGATGTCGCCAATGATGCGCATCGACGGCTCGGGCGGGTAGATGTAGGTGTTGCGCACCATGAACTCTTTCAGAATGTCATTCTGAATCGTGCCTGAGAGCTGGTCTTGGCCCACGCCCTGCTCTTCGGCGGCCACCACGTAGCCCGCCAGCACGGGCAGCACCGCCCCATTCATGGTCATGGAGACGCTGACTTTGTCCAAAGGAATTTGGTCAAAGAGAATCTTCATGTCTTCGACCGAGTCAATCGCCACACCCGCTTTGCCAACATCACCCGTCACACGAGGGTGGTCCGAGTCGTAGCCGCGGTGCGTGGCCAAGTCAAACGCCACCGAGACGCCCTGCCCGCCCGCTGCGAGCGCCTTGCGGTAAAAGGCGTTGGACTCTTCTGCGGTTGAAAAACCGGCGTACTGGCGAATGGTCCAGGGACGAACCGCAAACATCGTCGCCTGGGGCCCGCGCAAATAGGGCTCAAAACCGGGCAAGGTATCAGCGTAAGCCAAGTCTTGCGTGTCGGCAGCGGTGTAGAGAGGTTTGACGGTAATGCCGTCCGGCGTGACCCAGTTCAGAGCATCCACATCCCCTTGGGGCGCAGATTTGGCAGCCGCCTTGGCCCAATCTTCTAGGTTAGCAGCTTGAAATTCAGGTTGTTTTGAGGTCATGACGGCGGCCGTTCAGGGTGAGTGAATTGGTGAAATCGGGGCTAATGCCAGCGCAACAAGCATCAGGCTTTAGCGGGCCTTAGTTTACGTTATTTATAATTATTGATTCAAAAAATTGTTTCAAGCTTACAATTCCGCGCATGCCAGCCCCCGCCCTTGCCCACCGCGCTCTGTATGAAGAAGTTGCCGAACTCTTGCGCCAGCGCATCTTCAACCGCGAGCTCGAACCCGGCAGTTGGATTGATGAGCTGAAAATTGCAGAGGCTTACGGCATCAGTCGCACGCCGCTGCGTGAAGCGCTGAAGGTTTTGGCAGCAGAAGGATTGGTGACGATGAAGGTGCGCCGCGGTGCTTATGTCACCGAGGTGTCTGAACAAGATTTGTCCGAGGTTTACCACTTGTTAAGCCTGCTGGAGTCCGATGCGGCCGGCGTGGTGGCCCGCCAAGCCACTGACGCACAACTGCAAGACTTGAAAGACTTGCATGAGGAATTAGAAGTGGCGGCACAACCGGCCCAGCTGGACCGGGAGCGGTTTTTTGAAGTCAACGAACGTTTTCATATGCGCGTGCTGGACATTGCGAACAACCGCTGGCGCAATCAAATGGTGAGTGATTTGCGCAAAGTAATGAAGCTCAATCGCCACAACTCCTTGCTCAAATCAGGACGCATTGACGAATCGCTTCAGGAACACCGCGCGATCATGGCCGCGCTGCTGGACAAAGATGCCGCTTTGGCAATCGCCCGGGTGCAAGAGCACTTTCGCAACGGATTGACCGCAGCCAATTGATCGACTCAGGGGACGACTGAGGTCACCTATTGGTCGGGGTTTTCTGATCGGGGTTTTTGCATCGCCTCATCCAAGGCTTTCTTGTACTGATCGGGCAGTTTCTGAATCGGAACATTGGTTAAAGCGGATGGCACGCTGCCTTCAGACAAGATATCGGGCGGCAAACCTGTCGGCATGAGGGGGCTTAATTGCTTTTTACTCAGCAATCCAATCACGGCTACCACTATCAGCAAGCTCACCAAGGCAAAAATACCTTTCATTTCAATCTCCTGTTCATCAGCATCTTGAGCTGTCAGTTGGTGGCTCGGCGCAACTCTTCCACCCGCATCGCAATCGCCGGTGAATCTGCCGCATGGCCGACATGACTCAAATAAGTTTCTAAATCTGCCACGGCCAAACGAGTGTTGCCCGCCTGAGCATGCGCCAAGCCGCGGTCACGGTAATCGGACCATGCTGTCGGCAACAAAGTCAGGATTCGATTTTCGGTCGCAATCAGGCGAAGCCAGTCTGCTTCGCTGGCATAAATCGCCTTGAGGTTGCGCAGCATACGGGCAATGATGTCCCTTGGCTGCAACCCCAAGAGGTAGGCATTCAAACGCGCATCCAACTCTTCCGATTGAGCGTCATGCAGCCGGTAAGGGTCGATTCGCTCAGCCAAAACCTCACGACTCAGCGACTGACCATCCAGCGGGTCCATGACCACATCCCCTTGGGGCGAATTAATTTTCAGCAGAAAATGACCTGGAAAACCAACGCCCCGCACTGACAAGCCCAAGCCTTGGGCCAACTCCATCCACAAAATAGCCAACGAAATGGGAATGGCGCGACGCGTGAGCAACACCCTGTCGATAAAGCTGTTGTCTGGATCGTAATAATCATTGGCGTTGCCACCAAAGCGCGAGTCTCGGTAAAAAAACTGATTAAGGATGAGTAGCCTTTTCAGAGGGCCCGCATCTGCTGGAACACGTTGTTTGACCCGTGCCAACAAATGATCCACTTGACTCAAAACCTGCTGCACATCCAAGTGGGGGTATTCATCCTGCGCCAAGCTAATCGCCGTCTCCAGCAGCGGAAACTCGGCGTCACTCATGACCAAGCTGGTGAAATAAGACAAGGGCGTGGGAATGGAAAACGACATTTTCATGAAAACATCCTATAACGATCTGAGCGACCTGTCTGACCGTGCCCATGCGTGAACCCCACGGTGCCAACTTCGATCAGCGTTTCAAAAATTGCTTCAAATTCAGGCCAGAGGCAATGATTGCTACAAAATAAATAGCGCCACTCCCAGCCAATATAAGGGCTAGAAGCCCAATTCTCTTCCAACTCTCAGCGCGCAACTCGGTCCATTGGAATGCGCCGTTGGCCCATATCAGAAAGATCGCCAGCAGTGCACAGGCGGCAATCACTTGCAAAAAGAACACACCCCAGCCCGGCTCAGGCGTGTAGCTGCCCCGGCGCAGCAGTCCCACCAACAACCAAGTCGCATTGATCATGGCCCCAATGCCAATTGACAGCGTGAGTGCCGCGTGGGCAAACATGGGCACCAAAAACAGATTCAGCAACTGCGTTATCACCAGCACTGCCACCGCAATGCGAACCGGGGTTTTGGTATCTAGATTGGCATAGTACCCGGGGGCCAACACTTTGATGGCCACAATGCCAACCAGACCGACGCCCCAGCCCATCAAGGCGTAGGTAATCTGCTGAACGTCATGGTCGGTCATGGCGCCATAGTGGTACAGCACTGCCACCAAAGGTTTGGCAAACAGGAGCAAGGCCACAGCGCAAGGCAAGGCCAACAACACCACCAGCCGCAAGCCCCAATCCAGCATGCCCGAATACTTGTTCGCGTCGCCCGCGGCGCGGGCCAATGCCAGTTGTGGCATGAGCACCACCCCCATGGCCACGCCCAACATGGCAGTGGGAAACTCCATCAACCGGTCAGCATAAGTGATCCAACTCACACTGCCAGCGGCCAAATGGGAGGCAATCTGAGTGTTGATCAGCATCGAAATATGGGCCACGCTGACCCCCAGCAAGGCGGGGCCCATCAAACGAAGAATGTTTTTAGTGGCGGGATCAGACCACGCCGTGCGAAGTTGCTGCCACCCCAAGCCAATGCGCGGGGCCAAGCCCATTCGCTTCAGGGCCAGCAGTTGCACGCCCAGTTGCAAAACACCGCCTGCCAACACCCCACCCGCCAACGCATAAATCGGTTCCAGCCCCAGTTGTTCAAACCACGGCGCGCCCAACCAGGCGGCACCAATCATGCACAGGTTCAGCAGCACCGGGGTCGCCGCGGGCACCGCAAAACGCTTCCACGTGTTCAGTACGCCCGCCGCCAGCGCGACCAAAGACATGAAGGCGATGTAAGGAAACATCCAGCGGGTCATCACCACAGCCAGTTCAAACCCGCGTGGATCCTGTTTCAACCCACTGGCCATGGCCCAGACCATGACAGGGGCAGCGGCAACGCCAATGACGCTGATCACCATCAGCGCCCAAGTGAGCACGGTGGCCACACGGTCGATCACAAAACGAGTTTCAAGCTCACCGTGCTGGGCTTTAGAGGCGGCCAGCACTGGCACAAAAGCCTGACTGAAGGCCCCTTCGCCAAAGAAGCGCCGGAACAAATTGGGAATTCGAAACGCCACATTGAAGGCGTCCGTCATCGCATTGGCACCAAAGGTTGAGGCCATCAGCAGCTCGCGCGCCAACCCCGTGATGCGGGACACGAGCGTCAGCAGCGAGACAACAGAGGCAGATTTAAGTAATGACACGGCGCAAAGTGTATCCCCGGCCAAGCCGTCGGGAATCAACGTTCAAATCGAGTCGCGTCTACGAGGTCATATTCGCGACAAGAGCCGGCGAATGAGCGTCAATCAAGGCAAGCGCACTGATGCCCTAGGTTAATTCACTGCATCCGTGCAGCTTCATTAATCGTATTGACAACGCCATCACTCACCACCGATTAACGGCCGATGCCTAAAGCTGAACCGGAGAAAAAAGTATGACGCTCCGCTCAGGTTCTACGCCGCGAACTACGGCCTTTGTCGTTACTTTTAACACCCTCAGATTTCGCGGCCTTTTTTCCAGGACGACGCTTTTCAGCAGGAGGATTACTCGGCAGGGGCTCTGACACTTTTCTTGAAGTTCGGGCTGAAGGTGGCTGACTGTCTCGACTTGAGCGTTCCAGCTGATTTTTCTCATTGCCTGTTGGAGAGCCCTCCTTCGCTCCCCGACGAAACAAGCCCTCGTCATCCTGCAAAAGCCGAAAGTCAATTCGACGTGCATCCAAGTCAACCCGACTCACCTGCACTTGCACACGCGACCCAATGGCGTAGCGCATACCGGACCGCTCACCCCGAAGCTCTTGGCGCGCCTCATCGAAGCGGTAGTACTCGCCTCCCAATTCCGTGATGTGAATCAAACCCTCGACATACATGGCGTCCAAGGTCACAAAAACCCCAAAGTTGGTCACCGAGGTCACCACCCCACTGAACTCTTCACCGAGGTGCTCATGCATGTACTTGCATTTCAGCCATGCCTCGACATCGCGACTGGCTTCATCTGCGCGCCGCTCGTTGGCACTGCAATGAAGCCCTGCCGCCTGCCAAGCCTGCGTCTCCGCACTGAGTTTTTTAGGTTTTTCACCCGTTTCAGTGGTCTTTGCTGAGGCCCCTTTCTCCAGCCGACGGGAGAGCTTGGCATGCGCCTCACCCGGTGTTGGCAACCCTGGCAGCTTGTACTTTGTCTTACCTAAGATCGATTTAATGACCCGGTGGACCAACAAATCGGGGTAGCGTCGAATGGGGCTGGTGAAGTGGGTGTAAGCGTCAAATGCCAAACCAAAATGCCCCCCATTCACCGGCGTATAAATGGCCTGTTGCATCGACCGCAACAGCATGGCGTGAATCTGTGCGGCATCGGGCCGGTCTTTCGTCGCGTTTGCAATGGCTTGGAATTCCCCCGGCGATGGATCATCAGAAATGGTCATGCCCACGCCAGTGACCTTGAGATAGTTCCGAAGAACCTCCTTCTTTTCAGGGGTGGGGCCTTCATGGACGCGGAACAAACCCACATGCTTGCTTTGTGCAATGAAATCTGCGCTGCAGACATTGGCAGCGAGCATCGCTTCTTCGATCAGTTTGTGCGCATCGTTGCGGGTACGAGGAATAATTCGCTCAATATGCCCGACTTCGTCGCACACAATTTGGGTTTCAACCGTCTCAAAATCCACCGCTCCACGCCGTGCCCGCGATTTCAATAAGGCGTGGTAGACGTCGTACAAATTGATCAAGTCACCAACACGCGCTTTTCTCTTCAGTGCCTCGGGCCCTTGGGTATTGGCCAAAATCGCCGCAACCTCGGTATAGGTGAACCGCGCATGGCTCCACATGACTGCGGGGTAGAACTGGTAAGCAGACACTTCACCGTCTTCCGTCACCACCATGTCGCACACCATGCACAAGCGTTCGACGTCCGGGTTGAGGGAGCAAAGACCGTTAGACAGCTTTTCCGGCAGCATCGGGATCACACGGCGTGGAAAATACACGCTAGTGGCTCGGTCATAAGCGTCAATGTCGATGGCAGAGTCCGTCTGCACGTAGTGGCTGACATCAGCGATGGCCACCAGCAAACGCCAGCCCTTCACCGCTGATTTGCCACGGCCTATTTTGGCGGGTTCACAATAAACGGCATCATCAAAATCTCGCGCATCCTCGCCATCAATAGTCACCAAAGGCACGTCGGTGAGATCCACTCGATTCCGCTTGTCCTGGGGCTGCACTTTGTCTGGCAATGTCCGCGCCAACGCAATGCACTCCTCTGAAAATTGATAGGGAACGCTGTATTTGCGAACCGCAATTTCGATCTCCATGCCAGGATCGTCAATTTCTCCCAAAACCTCTTTGATTCGACCCACCGGTTGGGCAAACAAAGACGGTGGCTCTGTCAATTCAACAACGACCACCTGACCCGGTTTGGCGGCACCCGTTGCTGCTTTCGGAATCATGATGTCTTGCCCATAGCGCTTGTCTTCTGGGGCAACAATCCAAATACCACTCTCTAATAGAAGACGACCAATAATGGGTTGATTGGATCGTTCAATGATCTCAAGGACCCGTCCTTCGGGTCGCCCCTTTCGATCACTTCGTACCACCCGGACTTTGACTCGATCTTTGTGCAAAACCGCTCGCATTTCATTGGGTGCGAGGTAGATGTCTGGCTCACCATCATCACGAGCGACAAAGCCGTGTCCATCTCTGTGGCCTTGTATGACACCTGTCATTTCATCCAGTGGTGCGCTGGTTTGGCTATTTTGTTTGATAGTTAACTCTCTTTCCTGCACTTTTTGACGGCGAAGAGAGCGCAAGCCCTAAATTCGCAAAAAATTCAAAGTTCTCGAAAAATTCAATTGAAATCAGCAGCGCACTGCCTCTTTAAGGTATGAGCCATCCTAAAGCATAAAGCGTTACTCGAAAACTTTAGCGGCGTGTATTGATGACAAATTTGCGCCAAACGCTATGCTATAATTTTTGAATGCCCGGATGGCGGAATTGGTAGACGCGCACGGTTCAGGTCCGTGTGCCGCAAGGTGTGGAGGTTCGAGTCCTCTTCCGGGCACCAAAAAAGTTGAAAGCCCCTTGTGAAAACAAGGGGCTTTTTCTTTGGTCTTAACAATCGTCGGGATGCGCGCCTTGCAGTGACATACAACGTGATCAATTGTGGGGAAACTAAAAGTGCTGAATGGTAAAACGGACCTTGTCGTTTTACCATTCAACCGCGTTAATGGGGATCACTTAAAAAGGTTGCGCAACCAAGTCGTGCCCCTGGGCACCAACAATTCTCGCTTTGGTGAACTCACCCACTTTCAGCGTCTTGCTGATTTTTTCTGGCGGCAGCAAACGAACCACGCCATCAATCTCTGGCGCGTCCGCATACGACCGGCCCATGCCACCCTTTTTACCCATACCCGGCGCTGAATCCACCAAAATTTGCATCGTTGCACCAATGCGTTCATGCAGTTTTGCAGCCGACACCGCCTCAGCGACCGCCATGAAGCGTGCTCGCCGCTCTTCCCGAACCTCCAAAGGGAGCATTCCCGGAATGTCGTTGGCTACTGCGCCATCAACGGGGCTGTACGCGAAACACCCTGCGCGGTCAATCTTTGCTTCCTGCATAAATTCGAGCAGATGCGAAAATTCTTCTTCAGTTTCACCTGGAAAGCCCGCAATGAAAGTGCTTCGCACAACAATTTCAGGACAAACCTCTCTCCATCGCTGAATTCGCTCTAAATTTTTCTCACCGCTGGCAGGACGCTTCATGCGCCGCAACACATCAGGATGGCTGTGCTGAAGCGGCACATCCAAGTAGGGCAATACTTTTCCCGTAGCCATCAAAGGAATGATCTCGTCAACACTGGGGTAGGGGTAAACATAATGCAGGCGGACCCAGGCACCATACCCCTCCGCGATCTCTCCCAATGCATTAACCAGATTCAGCATGCGCGTCTTGATGGGTTTACCGTTCCAAAATCCAGTTCGGTATTTGACATCCACACCGTAGGCCGACGTGTCCTGGCTAATAACCAATAGCTCTTTGACACCACCTTCAAACAGCGCCTTGGCTTCTTGAAGAACATCCCCAATAGGTCGAGACACCAGATCACCCCGCATAGATGGAATGATGCAAAACGTGCAACGGTGGTTACACCCTTCACTTATTTTGATGTAGGCGTAATGCCTCGGGGTCAACTTGATACCCGCAACGCCAAAGGAATTGGGCACCAAATCAATGAACGGATCATGCGGTTTGGGTAGATTGGCATGCACTGCGTCCATCACCTCCTGCGTGGCTTGCGGTCCTGTGACAGCCAACACACTCGGGTGCATCTGGCGCACCAAATTGCCACCGCCCTCACCCGCTTTGGCTCCCAGACACCCCGTCACAATTACTTTGCCATTTTCTGCAAGGGCTTCACCAATCGTATCCAAGCTTTCTTTCACGGCATCGTCGATAAAACCACAGGTATTGACGATGACCAAATCGGCACCTTGAAAGGTTTTGGAGGTTTGGTAACCCTCTGCATTGAGCTGGGTCAGAATCAATTCGGAATCGGTTAGCGCTTTAGCGCACCCCAAACTGACAAACCCAACTTTGGGCGCCTTGTTAACGTGTGTATTGATAGTTGTACTCATTGCTTCACTTTGGTGCCAATGGATTTGAGATTCTGTTCAATCAACGCTTGATGCCAAAAGCATCCAGCATTTGATTGGTTTGCTTTTGCATTTGATCTTGCATTTGCTGGAGCATGTTTTTAGATTGCTCCAAGCTTCCACCCATCATGGCTTGCAAAGCGGGCGACTGCATTGCTACAAATTTTGACCACATCTCAGGCGTCAAGGTTTTAGATTGCTCTGAGAATTGATTTTGGACATCCATCAGCGACTGAATGTTGTTCTCCAAATAGCCCCCCATGAAGCCCTGCATGGCATGTCCATAAAACCGAATCACACTGGCCAGAACAGGCGCTGTAAACATCGGCGACTCATTGGACTCCTCCTCCAATATGATTTGGAGCAGAATACTTCGCGTCAGGTCTTCTGACGTTTTTGCATCAAGCACAACAAACGGCTCACTGTCCATGACCAGCTGCTTCACTTCAGACAAAGTGATGTAGCTTGACGTGTCAGTGTCATAAAGCCGTCGATTGGGGTATTTTTTAATAATTCTATGGTCAGTGACACCGCCATTGCTTTTCTTGCTTTGCATTCGTTCTCCTCCGACCCATGTTGAGTCCGGTTTTATTCTGTTGCAGTGCAACACATTCTAAAGAGTCAGCATCTGTCAAGAACCGAAGCCAACTCAGTTGACACAAGCAATGAATGGGATAGGTCTTCGCTTGACCCTGCCACTGGGAACCGCAGACGTGGATTCACCAAGTTCATGGCAGAAACAAAAAATCCGAATCGGATTCAACCTGATTCGGATCTTAAAATGCCAGTGTTTCTGTACAACCTGAGTCTGGTTAACTTCAGATAAAACACTGGTAGGCGCGATTGGACTCGAACCAACGACCCCCACCATGTCAAGGTGGTGCTCTAACCAGCTGAGCTACGCGCCTGCTTATTCTTCGCAGATTTAAATTATAGCCTGAGATTAAGCAGACTTTTTGGACACGTAGAAAAAAGAAAACAATACAGACTCATAATTGACGTTTACGTT
>JAGODZ010000007.1:21484-28612 GCA_017997975.1 Rhodoferax sp. | reverse complement strand
GCTCTAACCAGCTGAGCTACGCGCCTGCTTATTCTTCGCAGATTTAAATTATAGCCTGAGATTAAGCAGACTTTTTGGACACGTAGAAAAAAGAAAACAATACAGACTCATAATTGACGTTTACGTTAACGTCAATGACTTCAAAGGAAACAACATGGACATCGCAGGCAAAGTATTTATCGTGACAGGTGGTGCTTCTGGGCTGGGCGAAGGCACAGCCCGATTACTCGCCACTCGAGGCGCCAAGGTGGTCATTGCGGATATGCAAGCCGAGAAAGGTGAAGCGGTTGCCAAAGACATTGGGGGTGCATTCGTCAAATGCGACGTGAGTAACGAAACTGACGCCATAGCGGTCGTTGCAACCGCCGTCGCCATGGGCAAGTTGATGGGATTGGTCAATTGCGCCGGCATTGCGCCCGCAGAAAAAACAGTGGGCAAGAATGGCGCTCACACCTTAAGCACGTTCACCAAATGCATCACCGTGAACTTAGTGGGTAGCTTCAATATGATTCGACTTGCCGCCGAAACCATGTGCAAAAACGAGCCAGAGGCCACCGGAGAGCGGGGTGTCATGATTTCGACCGCCTCGGTTGCCGCCTATGATGGTCAAATGGGACAAGCCGCCTACAGTGCGTCTAAAGGTGGCATTGTGGGAATGACGCTTCCCATTGCACGCGACCTCGCCCGCAACGGAATCCGCAACATGACGATTGCCCCTGGCATTTTTGGTACACCCATGATGTTCGGCATGCCACAAGAGGTTCAAAACGCACTGGCAGCCAGCGTTCCCTTCCCCTCGCGCTTGGGAACGCCGCAAGACTATGCCAAATTGGCCGTTCATATTTTTGAGAACGACATGTTGAACGGGGAGGTCATTCGCTTGGATGGGGCAATTCGTCTCGCGCCCCGTTAGACATGCCAAGACGCACCCACCTCTAACGTCGCGATTTTTTTCGGCACCAAGATCAGTTCAATAAGTCTCCTGTATTTTCAAAAAATTCAAGAGACTTGTTTTCAAGGTAACAAGTGGGAACGAGATGGCGCACCTGACGATCTGGCGGAGCAGACCCGCGAGGTAATGGATTGGGTTGGAATGACCAAGCCTGGGCCACAATACTTCCTGTGACCATTCCTCAGACTTTTATACAAGAACTCATCGCGCGAACTGACGTCGTTGAAATCGTGGGCCGCTATGTGCAGCTCAAAAAAGGGGGGGCCAACTTCATGGGCTTATGCCCTTTTCATGGAGAAAAATCGCCCTCCTTCTCAGTCAGCCCAACGAAACAGTTTTACCACTGCTTCGGTTGCGGAAAAAACGGCAATGCCATCAGTTTTTTGATGGATCACGCGGGTATGAGTTTTGTCGAGGCCGTGACTGACCTCGCGCAACAGTATGGATTGCAAGTACCAGAAGAGGACGCGACGCCGCAAGATCGGGCCCGTGCTGCCGAACAGAGACAGAAGCAGCACACCCTCAATGACGTGCTGGAAAAAGCGTGTGATGCCTACAAGCGGGGATTAAAAGAGTCCCCTAAAGCGATTGACTACCTCAAAGGTCGAGGACTTTCCGGGCAGGTGGCGAAGCAATTTGGTATCGGTTATGCGCCGGAAGGTTGGCGCAGTTTGGCCAGCGTTTTCCCAAACTACAACGAACCGTTGCTGGTCGAGAGTGGTTTGGTTATTTTGAACATTGAAGACGGTGAGGACGAAAAACGCTATGACCGATTCCGGGATCGCGTCATGTTCCCTATCCGCAACATCAAGGGGGAATGCATCGGCTTTGGCGGCCGGGTGCTGGGTGACGAAAAACCAAAATACCTCAATTCACCCGAAACGCCCGTCTTCAGCAAGGGGCGAGAGCTGTACGGACTTTTTGAAGCACGCAATGCCCTGCGCGACGAAGGCTACGCCTTGGTCACCGAGGGCTATATGGATGTAGTGGCTTTGGCGCAACTGGGGTTTTCCAATGCCGTAGCCACCCTCGGCACAGCCTGTACCGCCGATCATCTGCAAAAACTCTTTCGCTTTACAGACTCTGTGGTTTTCAGTTTTGATGGGGATGCAGCAGGCAGGCGAGCGGCCCGCAAGGCCCTCGACGGCGCCCTTGCCTTTGCCAGCGACACGCGCAGCGTCAAATTTCTTTTTCTACCCGCCGAACACGACCCCGACAGCTTCATTCGAGAATTTGGCAAAGACGCCTTCGCACGCTACATCACCGAAGCCGTTCCGCTCAGCCGATTTTTGATTGATTCGGCGAGAGAGCATTGTGATCTTCACACCGCTGAGGGCCGAGCGCACTTTGCAAGCAATGCGAAACCTTTGTGGGGACAGTTGCCAGACGGTGCCCTGAAGCTGCAACTCTTGGGTGAGATTGCCGATTTGGTCCAGCTTTCAAGCCGAGAACTGACCGACATTTGGAACCCGAAACCTAGAGGGCAAAAATCAGAAACCCCAAATCGCTATCAAAAAAATAGCGACTCACGCAATGGTACAGAGGGCTACCGCTATAAAACACGTATAAAACCGGACCACCAAACCCGATTAGGCAGCGGATCGCGTCCAGCCAGCCGAGCTGACCATGCTGTCAGAATTCTTTTAGGCGACATGGCCGGGTTAGAATTTCTTTCGGCAGAAGACCATGCCATGCTCTGCGAACTTCCCGCCCCGCACGGTCCCTTATTTACCTGGTTAGAGGCGCAAATGCTGGAACACGGTGCGCAACCCTGGGTGGCACTGCGTGAAGGGTTGGTGGGCCATGAGGGTGAAGAGCTTGCCTTGCGTGTGATGGCCGACCACGAGAACGTGACACAAGAAGAAGCGGGTGACGCCCAGCAAGAGCTTCGGAATTTACTCAATAGAATTTTGATTGAGCAGCTCAAAGATCAAGAAACTGAGGCGATCCAAGCCTCAAAAGCCGATCCTTCAGCCTTGCTTCTTTACCGAGAACTCCGGGATCGACGCCTCTTACTGCAAGCCACTTCCGATCAACCGGAGTAATTTACTCGGCCGTTGCCAAATGGGCGGCTATACACAACATTTGCATGAAATGCAAGTTCGCTGTAGAATCGCAGCCTGTTTTAGGCAAGAGCGACAGCAGCACCTCCGGACTAGGCCACGCGATGACACTGTTCACGACCGGCCCCCTCACCGCAAGGACTGCATTCCAAATGTTCGCCCTCACATCTTGCCACCAAGGATGATTCCTTTGTCACCAAAACTGCGCCGGCCTGTGGCGGCGTCTGTCCATCTTGTTTGTTTTTTGAGTTCTGAGGGATATCAATGCCTGTTCAAAAGTCCGAGAAGTCTGTTCAGTCTGTCGCTCAACCTGCGGCCAAGGCCACTGTGAAGCCCTCGTCGTCCAAAGTGACGCCCAAGGCAGTGACAAAAGAGGCTACCAAGAAACCTGAACCAAGAGTGCAACCAGTGACCCCATTAAAGACTTCCGTCAAACTAACCGCCCTGCAATTGCAAGAAGCCGCCGATGCGCTTTTGAAAGCGGCACAACCGGTCAAGAAAAAGCCAGGACGCCCACCCAAAGCAGCGGCAGCCGAATCAACAAGTCCCGCTCAGACGGTGGTTGGCGCTAAGCGTGGCCGCAAACCCAAGGCAAAGTCAGACTCAGGCGACGATGCCGACATGTCAGACATTGAATCTGATTTGGAAGGTGAACCCGAAGTCGAAACGACCGCGACAACGACTGTCGAAAAGGTCAAACCTCTTCGGATGAAAATCAGCAAGGCCAAAGAGCGTGCGTTGATGAAGGAGTTCGGTCTTGACGAAACCGTTCTTACTGAAGAGGAGATGCTCAAGCGTCGTGCCCACCTGAAGGCACTGCTCAAGCTGGGTAAAACGCGGGGTTACTTGACGCACGGCGAGATATCAGACCACTTGCCGGACAAGCTGGTCGATGCTGAAACACTCGAAGTCGTGGTCTCCATGCTGAACGACTTAGGTGTGGCGGTCTATGAACAAACACCCGATGCTGAGACGCTGTTGCTCAATAACACCGGCCCCACCGCGTCGACAGAAGAAGAAGCTGAAGAAGAGGCAGAAGCAGCCCTGTCCACCGTTGACAGTGAGTTTGGGCGCACCACCGACCCCGTTCGCATGTACATGCGCGAAATGGGGACGGTGGAGTTGCTGACCCGCGAGGGCGAGATCGAGATTGCCAAGCGCATTGAAGGCGGCTTGATGGACATGATGGAGGCGATTTCTGGCTCGCCCGCCACGATTGCTGAGATTTTGAAACTCGGTGAAGAAATTCGCGAAAACAAAGTCGTCATCACCACCATCGTGGACGGTTTTACCAACCCCAATGAAGCGGATGACTATGTTGCCGAGGAAGACTTCGACGAATTTGACGAAGAAGACGACGACGATGGCAAAGGTGGCTCTAAAGCACTGACCAAAAAACTCGAAGAGCTCAAGCGCGATGCGCTGATTCGCTTTGACACCATGCGCGAATTGTTCGAAAAAATTCACAAACTCTACGACAAAGAAGGCTACGGAACACCGGCTTACCTCAAGACCCAAAAGGCTTTGTCTGAGGAGTTGATGTCGGTTCGATTCACCGCCAAGTCGATTGAGAAGCTGTGCGATATGGTG
This sequence comes from Rhodoferax sp., assembly GCA_017997975.1. Taxonomy (GTDB): domain Bacteria; phylum Pseudomonadota; class Gammaproteobacteria; order Burkholderiales; family Burkholderiaceae_C; genus Rhodoferax. Next base: position 24,007 of record JAGODZ010000007.1, on the reverse strand, counting down.
CGCGGACAGGTCGATGATGTGCGTAAAAAAGAGCGTGAATTGCGTCGAATCATTGTCGATAAATGCGGCTATTCGCAAGAAAACTTCATTGCAGAATTCAGTGGTCGCGATAAAAATGGCAACAAAGTTCCATCCCAACTGCTCAACCAGCAATGGATTGAGAAGCAAGCGGCAGCGGGAAAACCGTGGAGCGTGATCATGGAGCGCAATATCCCGCCCGTGCAGGATTTGCAGCAAAAACTCGCTGATCTGCAAGCCCGTGTGGTGGTGCCTCTTGATCAACTCAAGGACATTAACAAACGCATGAATTCAGGGGAATATGCGTCACGTGCTGCCAAGAAAGAAATGATCGAGGCCAACCTGCGCCTTGTGATTTCAATTGCCAAAAAATACACCAACCGTGGTCTGCAATTTTTGGACTTGATCCAAGAAGGCAATATTGGCTTGATGAAAGCGGTGGACAAGTTTGAATACCGTCGCGGTTACAAGTTCTCAACTTATGCCACCTGGTGGATTCGCCAAGCCATTACCCGCTCGATCGCTGACCAGGCCCGCACAATTCGCATTCCGGTGCACATGATCGAAACCATCAACAAGATGAATCGCATCAGCCGTCAGCACCTGCAAGAATTTGGCTTTGAGCCAGACGCGAGCGTACTCGCCGAACGCATGGAGATTCCTGAAGACAAGATCCGCAAGATCATGAAGATTGCCAAGGAACCGATCTCCATGGAAACACCGATTGGCGACGACGACGACAGCCACTTAGGTGACTTTATTGAGGACGGAGCCAATACGGCACCGATGGAAGCGGCCATGCAAGCGGGCCTGCGCGATGTGGTCAAAGATATTCTTGACAGCTTGACGCCACGTGAAGCCAAGGTTTTGCGCATGCGTTTTGGTATTGAGATGACCAGTGACCACACGCTGGAAGAAGTTGGAAAACAGTTTGATGTAACCCGTGAACGGATTCGTCAAATTGAAGCTAAGGCTTTGCGCAAGCTCAAGCACCCTTCCCGTTCAGACAAGTTACGCAGCTTCACAGACAGCCTGTAAACACACTTCGTCGCAGAAACAGCGCCTCTCACCCGCTTCAGTGGGCGAGAGGCGTTTTTCTTTGATTTCAGCAAGTCATTGTTGATCCGTCTTTAAATTTTGGCGGTATCCACTTGTCCCTCCCATCATCGTTTCTACCAAGCTTATAGGCGTATAAATTTCATAAGATAAAATATTAATTCAGCCAGCTTAGGAGTTTTCATGCGCCAAATTGACATCAGCGTTCCTGCTACACCGACCGTTCAAGTGATCGAGCGCATGTTTTCATTGATGGACGTTTTAGCCTCCCGTGAGGAAGCCATTTCTCTCAAAGAAATTAGCGAGAAAACAGGACTGCATCCGTCAACAGCCCATCGAATTTTGAACGACTTGGCAACGGGTCGCTTCGTTGATCGACCCCATCCCGGTACCTACCGGCTTGGCATGCGCCTGCTGGAACTTGGAAATATGGTGAAAAGTCGTCTGAATGTCAGAGACGCGGCATTGATTCCCATGCGTGATCTGCACAAGTTGATTCAGCAAACGGTGAACCTCAGCTTGCGACAAGGCGATGAAATTGTTTATATTGAGCGGGCTTACAGCGAACGCTCGGGCATGCAGGTCGTACGAGCGATTGGAGGCCGTGCCCCCCTACACCTCACCTCTGTTGGCAAGCTTTTTTTGGCGGCAGACGACGCTCAGCGAGTGAGGGCCTATGCCATGCGCACCGGACTCAACGGCCAGACCAAGAACAGCCTGACTCAGCTCTCATCTCTGGAGCACGAGTTGAACAAAGTGCGCTTGAATGGATTTGCACTTGATAACGAAGAGTTGGAACTTGGCGTGCGCTGCATGGCAGCCGGCATCTATGATGATCAGGAAAAATTAGTCGCGGGTTTGTCAATCTCAGCCCCTGCGGGGAGGCTTGATGAGAGCTGGCTACTCAAACTACAGGCGACCGCTCAAGATATATCTCTGACACTGGGTAACAATCAAGCAATACGTTGAGCAACAGAATAGACCGCTTTAAGAGCGGTCGCGCCTTATATTCCCGCACAAATGCGTCGGCTTCGCCTTTGGGCCGCACTCGCGGCCTGCGCACTTGGACGGGGTTTTACCGCGCAGTGGATAAAACTTAAGGAGGCCACTAAACGCTGATCGGATTGCCTGCTCTCCCAAAGGCCACGTCTAGCAGCCTGTCGGACTTAGGAATCGTCGGCTGCAAATCGACCGCAGCGGGCTATTTTTCGCCGCTTTCTTACCCAATATCCAGATATTGGGCTGCGAAATCGTCAAAAACTAGTCGACGCTGGGGCCGATTTTCGCTTTCGACGACCTAAGCCCGACAGGCTGCTAGTGAATTGACTCGACCCAACTGCGCACCCTTTCAGCATCGCCCAAACGACTGAGCTTTCCTGCTGAATCGAGAAAAACCATGATCAGGTTTCTACCCGCTACCGTTGTCTGCATCACCAGACAACGCCCTGC
>JAGODZ010000007.1:0-21384 GCA_017997975.1 Rhodoferax sp. | reverse complement strand
TTGACTCGACCCAACTGCGCACCCTTTCAGCATCGCCCAAACGACTGAGCTTTCCTGCTGAATCGAGAAAAACCATGATCAGGTTTCTACCCGCTACCGTTGTCTGCATCACCAGACAACGCCCTGCTTCTGAAATATAGCCCGTTTTCTGCAGGCCAATGTCCCACGATGGATTCTTGATCAAGCGATTGGTGTTGTTGTACTGCAGTGTGCGATTCCCCACGGCCACTTGGTAGCCTGGCGATGTAGACAATTCTCTTAGCAGAGGGTCACCTGAGGCCACATCCACCAATTTGGCCAAATCACGCGCACTTGACTGGTTTTTACTGGACAAGCCAGTGGGCTCAACATAGGCGGTACTGAGCATGCCAAGCGACCTGGCCTTGACATTCATCAACTGCACAAAGACAGCTGCTCCGCCGGGAAAACTTCGACCCAGCGCATTGGCTGCGCGGTTTTCACTCGACATCAGCGCCAAGTGAAGCAACTCCCCTCGGCTCAAGACGGTGCCAACCCTTAATCGAGAGGAACTGCCTTTCTCCAAATCGACATCATCTTGTGTAATCTCAATCATCTCATCCATAGGCAATTGCGCCCCACTGATCACCAAGCCCGTCATGAGCTTCGTCAGCGAGGCGATGGGCAACACCGCTTTGTCATTTTTGCTAAACAAGACTTCATTGGTATTTTGATCGATGACCAATGCGACACTGGACTTGAGATTCAACAGATCTGCCGAACTTTGCAAACCGGTTTGATGGCCCACCGACGGTAGGGCCAAAGAAACAACGGCTTTTTCACGGATGGCAACTCGCTTGCTGGAAACAGAGCTTTTACGTACGGTCCGTTTGGTAGCTACTTTGACCTTAGTATTTTTTGCTGTTTTGGAAATGGGGCGCTTATTGGTCGCCGCATAAGCCTCTGGAGACGCCAACGCAAAAAGAGTGACCGACAAACCTGTGACCAAGGCCAACTGACGAAGGAGCCGTCCAGATGAAGCCAAATTAAAAAAGAACATATATGCTGAACTCCGGATAGTCTCGTCAATGTATCAAAATTAATCAAGAAAGTCACGCAATATCAATAACTTGCAGCACTTTCTTAATGAATATTCAAGATACCTAAAAGTTCAGCAACTAGCCTTGTGCTGCAACGCGATCCACCTTGCTGTGCAGCTTATTGAGTGCGCTTAAGTAGGCCTTGGCCGAGGCAACCACGATATCAGGGTCTGCGCCCACACCATTCACGACCCGCCCACTGTTTTGGAGTCTCACTGTCACTTCGCCCTGACTTTCTGTGGAACCACTGATGGCGTTCACGGAATACAAAACCATCTCCGCACCGCTTTTCACATGCGTCTCAATGGCCTTCATCGACGCGTCAACCGGACCATTCCCATCGGACTCGCCTCTCACCTCAACACCTTCAACCGTGAAAACCACCGTCGCATGCGGACGCTCGCCAGTTTCGCTGTGCTGCGCTAAGGACACAAAGCCATACGCTTCATCATGGTGGCTGACACTTTCATCGCTAATCAACGCCAAAATGTCTTCGTCAAAGATCTCACTTTTTCGATCGGCCAGTTCCTTGAAACGTGCAAAAGCGGCATTGACATCCGCCTCACTCTCCATTTGAACGCCAAGTTCAAGTAAACGCTGTTTGAATGCGTTACGTCCGCTTAATTTGCCCAGAACAATTTTGTTGGCCGTCCAGCCCACATCTTCGGCACGCATGATTTCATAGGTATCGCGCGCCTTCAAAACACCGTCTTGGTGAATGCCTGATGCATGGGCAAACGCGTTGGCACCCACCACCGCTTTGTTAGGCTGAACAACAAACCCCGTGGTTTGACTGACCATGCGACTCGCGGCCAAGATGTGCTTCGTATCGATATTCATATCGAGCCCGAAGTAATCCCGTCGGGTTTTGACGGCCATGACGACCTCTTCTAAGCTGCAATTCCCCGCCCGCTCTCCCAACCCATTGATGGTGCACTCCACTTGCCGCGCGCCACCGATCTTCACACCCGCTAACGAATTGGCAACCGCCATCCCCAGATCATTGTGGCAATGAACGGACCAAATGGCCTTGTCAGAATTTGGAATTCGCTCTCGCAAGGTTTTGATGAAATTACCGTAAAGCTCGGGTATGGCATAGCCTACGGTGTCCGGAACGTTAATGGTCGTCGCCCCCTCGTGAATCACCGCCTCGATGACACGGCACAAAAAATCCATATCGCTGCGGTAGCCGTCTTCTGGGCTGAACTCAATGTCATCGACCAAGTTACGCGCGAACCGAACGGATTGTTTGGCCTGTTCAAAAACTTGGTCTGGCGTCATCCGAAGCTTCATTTCCATATGCAGCTTTGAGGTTGCAATGAAGGTATGGATACGAGCGCTATTCGCTCCTTTTAAGGCTTCAGCTGCCCGCGAGATGTCACGGTCATTGGCACGCGACAGCGAGCAAATCGTTGAATCTTTAATGGCATTGGCAATGCCTTGAATGGCTTCAAAATCTCCATTGGAACTGGCAGCAAAGCCGGCTTCAATCACATCCACTTTCAGACGTTCCAACTGCCGGGCAATGCGCAGCTTTTCATCTTTGGTCATCGACGCACCGGGTGACTGCTCGCCATCTCTCAAAGTCGTATCGAAAATAATCAATTGATCGGACATCTCATTGCTCCTAGATAGTGAGTTGTTACAACTCATAAAGTCAAATTTGTGACAAACCCACTGAAAAAATACATGAGCTCATCATAGAAATGCAAGCGTACCGTGCGCGACCTCTGATCGAGAAAAAACCAATGGTGACGACATCAACGCCATTCATTAACGACTCCACAAACGCATGTTTTAAAGGATGCGTTTAATGGAGACCCCGCTCGTCTGGCTCGTCCGTTGAAGTACTGATCACACTGGTTTGAACGCCCTTGGCCTTGCGCCAGCCATAAATCACATAACCACTGCAGCCGTAAACAAAGAAAACACCGCACATCACGATCGGCGGATCAATATTGATCACGGCTATTCCCAAAGCAATCAAGACGATGACCGCAAACGGAACACTGCGCTTCATATGAACATCTTTAAAGCTATAAAAAGGAACGTTGGTCACCATGGTCAAGCCCGCATACAGCGCCAAAAAAAACATAGGCCATGCAACCGCTGATCCGGGGATGCCCAAATCGGTCATTAACCAGATAAATCCAGCCACTAGCGCTGCCGCCGCCGGCGACGGTAGGCCCTGGAAATACCGCTTGTCAACGACGCTTGTATTCACGTTGAAACGGGCCAAGCGCAATGCGGCGCACGCGCAATAGACAAACGCGGCCATCCATCCCCATCGTCCCAAGCCCTGCAATGCCCAGACGTAGGCAATGATGGCGGGCGCGGCACCAAAAGACACCATGTCTGACAGGGAATCCATTTGCTCACCGAATGCACTTTGGGTGTTGGTCATTCGAGCCACTCGACCGTCCAGACTGTCCAACACCATGGCACAGAAAATTCCGACGGCAGCCATGTCAAACCGTCCGTTAATCGACATCACAATGGCATAGAAACCACCAAACAGTGCTGCCAATGTGATCATATTGGGCAGAATGTAAATGCCCTTGCGCCTTTTTCTCACCACGACGGCATCGGTATCCAAAGTGTCCAAGTTATTCCCATCATGCATAGTATTTTTCTCCGAGCGCCATAGTAACAAAGGCTACCGAAGTAGCCTTTGTTAACTCAACTCAACTCAACTGATCACATCAGTTGCGAGTTTGGTCAACCAGTTTGTTTTTCGCAATCCAAGGCATCATGGCACGAAGCTTTTCGCCCACCTGCTCAATTTGGTGTTCAGAAGTCAACCGGCGGCGGCTCAACAAGGTGGGCGCACCGGCTTGATTCTCCAGAATGAAGCTCTTTGCGTACTCGCCGGTTTGAATGTCTTTCAAACACTGACGCATGGCATCCTTGGTCGCGCTCGTCACGATACGAGGACCAGTGACGTACTCACCGTACTCCGCGTTGTTGGAGATGGAGTAATTCATGTTGGCAATACCGCCCTCATAAATCATGTCCACAATCAACTTGAGCTCATGCAAGCACTCAAAGTACGCCATCTCAGGCGCGTAGCCTGCTTCAACGAGGGTTTCAAAACCGGCTTTGATCAACTCAACCGTACCGCCACACAACACCGCTTGTTCGCCAAACAGGTCAGTTTCGGTTTCTTCGCGGAAGTTGGTTTCAATGATGCCGGCCTTGCCGCCACCGTTGGCCATGGCATAGCTCAAAGCCAGATCGCGCGTGCGACCAGATTTGTCTTGGTGCACAGCGATCAGATGAGGAACACCGCCGCCTTGGGCGTAGGTGCCGCGCACCGTATGGCCGGGTGCCTTCGGGGCGACCATCCAAACATCCAGATCAGCGCGTGGAGTCACCAAACCGTAGTGAACGTTGAAACCGTGCGCAAACACCAAGGAAGCACCTTGTTTGATGTTGGGCTCAATGTCGTTCTTGTAGACAGCGCCGATTTGCTCGTCAGGCAGCAAGATCATGACGACATCAGCGGCCTTAACAGCCTCAGCCACTTCAGCAACCTGCAAGCCCGCTTTTTCGACCTTTGGCCAAGACGCGCCACCCTTGCGCAAACCGACCACCACCTTGACGCCGCTGTCGTTCAAGTTCTGAGCGTGGGCATGGCCTTGGCTGCCGTAGCCAATGATGGCCACTGTCTTGCCCTTAATGAGACTGAGATCACAGTCTTTGTCGTAGAAAACCTTCATTTCATTCTCCGTTGTAAAAAAAATTAAACTCGCAAAATTCGCTCGCCACGCCCGATTCCACTGGAACCTGTGCGGACGGTTTCCAAAATAGCGCCCCGTTCGATCGCCTGCAAAAATGCATCATTTTTGGTTTGATCGCCCGTCAACTCAATGGTGTAGCTTTTTTCGGTGACGTCGATGATACGGCCCCGAAATATATCCACCATGCGTTTCATTTCCTCGCGCTCTTTACCAACCGCACGCACCTTGACCATCATGAGCTCGCGTTCGGTGTAGGCACCTTCAGTCAAATCAACGACTTTCACGACCTCAATCAAGCGGTTGAGGTGTTTGGTGATTTGCTCAATCACCTCATCAGAACCATGGGTCTGAATGGTCATGCGAGACAGACTCGGGTCTTCCGTTGGTGCCACGGTCAGTGACTCAATGTTGTATCCACGCGCTGAAAAAAGACCAACGACACGTGACAACGCGCCCGCTTCGTTTTCCAGCAAAACTGCAATGATGTGTTTCATAGGATGAGACTCCTCTTTTCACCGCCCTCCCCCCGTGGCGGTAACCCCGGGGCTTGGCAAGCAATTGAATCGTCGTAAATAAAAGAGTTGAGGGATGAGTTAGAGGTCTTCAGAACCCAACAGCATTTCAGTGATGCCCTTGCCGGCCTTCACCATCGGAAATACGTTTTCAGTAGGGTCGGTTCTGAAATCCATAAACACGGTGCGATCTTTCAGCTTTCGGGCCTCGCGCAGCGCAGGCTCCACATCTTGCGCACGTTCAATCAGCATACCGACGTGTCCGTAAGCTTCTGCCAGCTTCACAAAATTGGGCAAAGCGTCCATATAACTGTGGCTGTAGCGTCCCTCGTATTCAAGCTCTTGCCACTGGCGAACCATGCCTAAGTAGCGATTGTTCAGCGAAACGATTTTGATGGGCGTGTTGTATTGCAGGCAGGTCGAAAGCTCCTGAATACACATCTGCACCGAGCCTTCACCCGTGATGCAATACACCTCGCTGTCCGGCTTGGCCAGCTTAATACCCATCGCATAAGGAATGCCAACCCCCATGGTTCCTAATCCGCCTGAATTGATCCAGCGACGGGGTTCGTCAAAACGATAGTACTGAGCCGCCCACATTTGGTGTTGTCCCACATCCGAGGTGATGTAGGTATCGGCGTCTTTGGTCATGTTCCAAAGTGTCTCCACCACATATTGGGGCTTGATGACGTCGTTCTTGCCGTGATCGTACTTCAAGCAATCGCGCTTGCGCCAGCCCGCGATCGTGTCCCACCAAGCGCCCAGAGCATCCGCATCAGGTTTCACCACGCTCTCTTTGATCATGGCGATCATCTCGGACAACACATCTTTGACGTCGCCCACGATAGGAATGTCCACCTTGACGCGTTTGGAGATGCTTGAAGGATCAATGTCAATGTGAATGATCTTTCGCTCATTTTGCGCAAAGTGTTTGGGGTTGCCAATCACCCGGTCGTCGAACCGCGCGCCCACCGCTAACAACACGTCGCAGTTTTGCATCGCGCTATTGGCCTCCAAGGTGCCGTGCATGCCCAGCATGCCCAAAAACTTGGGGTCACTGGCGGGATAGGCGCCTAGGCCCATCAGCGTGTTGGTGCAGGGGTAGCCCAACATGTCCACCAAGGTGCGCAGCTCAGCCGTGGCGTTGCTCAACAGAACGCCGCCACCGGTGTAAATGTAGGGGCGTTTGGCCGCCAACAACAGTTGGAGCGCCTTGCGAATTTGGCCCCCATGTCCTTTGCGGACGGGGTTGTACGAGCGCATCTCTACCGATTCGGGGTAGCCAGAGTAAGGCACCTTGTTGAACGACACGTCTTTCGGGATGTCAACCACGACGGGGCCGGGACGACCGGTGCGGGCGATATGAAAGGCTTTCTTCATCGTCATGGCCAGATCGCGCGCATCCTTGACCAGGAAATTGTGCTTCACAATGGGCCGAGTGATCCCCACAGTGTCGCACTCCTGAAAGGCGTCCAAGCCGATGGCCGCGGTCGGCACCTGTCCCGTGATGATGACCATCGGGATGCTGTCCATGTAGGCCGTCGCAATGCCGGTAATGGCATTGGTGACGCCGGGGCCGGAAGTGACGAGCGCGACGCCGACATCGCCGGTGGCCCGGGCGTAGCCGTCGGCCGCATGCACTGCCGCTTGCTCGTGGCGCACCAAAACGTGTTGGATCGTCTCTTGTTTGTAAAAAGCGTCATAAATGTGCAAGACGGCACCACCGGGGTAACCCCAGATGTACTTGACACCCTCTGCCTGGAGGGCCTTGACCAAAATCTCACCCCCGCGCAATTCTTGATCTTTGCCAGCTGACGCGGCAGCGGCTGAAGCGATTTCTGCTTGTGATATTTCCATGATGAACCTTTGTGAATTTCTCTGACGAAAGACCTTGGGTGCTTCTTTGCAGACTCTTGTGAAGCCGCATCGAAACTTAAGGCCAAAACCATGAGCGCACTGATTCTTGCGCCGGACCATGACCCGTTTGCTTTTTTGAATGGCAACGAAGATTATCGCACTGCAGCAAAAGGTCTCTGCGTGCCCCTGCGAAATACGCTCACAACCGCGCTTTACCCCCGCGATTCCCTTCGTGACCTCAGGCTTGTCACCCGGCAAACGCAATACACTACGCCGCCTTGGTCTGCCAATCGCAGACGCTTAAACAGCCCCCATGAACACCACTGCGCCAGAACCCATGTCATCAGCCCTTATCGCTCCCAGCCTTGCTCGCCGTATGGCCTGTTGGCTGTACGAGGGTCTGTTGATGTTCGGGGTGGTTTTTATTGCAGGCTACCTGTTCGGCACACTGAGTCAAACCCGCCATGCCATGGACAACCGCCACTGGCTGCAAGCCTTCCTGTTTGTCGTTTTTGGAATTTACTTTGTTTGGCTGTGGGCCAAAGGCCAGACCCTGGCGATGAAAACCTGGGAGATCAGAGTCGTTGATCGTCAAGGCCTGCCCCTTACCCAAGCCCGCGCTTTGCTTCGGTACCTGCTCAGTTGGCTTTGGTTTTTACCCGCATTGGCGGCCGTGGCACCATTTCAACTGTCGGGCCCCGAGTCGGTGGTGATTATTGGCGGGTGGATTGCGGTTTGGGCGCTGCTAAGCCGCTTTCACCCTGAGCGGCAGTTTTGGCATGACGCGTTGGCGGGCACGCGCTTGATTTCAATGCCACACGCCAAGAAAAAATAAGTGGGGTTCGCCCCTCGGGTGGGGCGAATTCGTGGGTCAGTATGGCTTAGATGGCTGACTCGTCGAGTTCGCCGGTGCGGATTCGCACGACCCGCTCCACGTTGGTCACAAAGATTTTCCCGTCCCCAATTTTTCCCGTGTGGGCGGCTTTGACGATGGCATCGACACAGCGGTCCACGTCATCGGTATTCACCACCACTTCGACCTTGACCTTGGGAAGAAAGTCCACCACGTACTCGGCACCCCGGTACAGCTCGGTGTGGCCTTTTTGACGACCAAAGCCTTTCACTTCGGTCACTGTCAAGCCGGTGACGCCGCATTCAGCCAATGCTTCGCGCACCTCTTCGAGTTTGAACGGTTTGACGATGGCGGTGATTTGTTTCATAGACTTCCTTTAGATGAACTGATTCGCTATGCGCGAAACTTGTTGGTTATAGGATAACGCCAATCTTTGCCAAAGCTTCGGTGCGTCACGCGGATGCCCACCGGAGATTGGCGGCGTTTGTATTCGTTTATTTTGATCAAGCGGGTCACTTTTTCAACATCGACGCGCTCAAACCCGGCAGCGACGATCGACGCAATGCTTTCGTCATTCTCCACGTAGCGCTCAATGATGGCGTCCAGCACTTCATACGGCGGCAGGCTGTCTTGATCGGTCTGATCGGCCCGCAATTCAGCACTGGGCGGCCGGGTGATGATGCGTTCAGGAATCGGTTGCGTGCCCGTGCCATACGGGTCATGCAAATTGCGCCACCGCGCCAACCTAAACACAGCGGTTTTGGCCACGTCTTTGATCACCGCAAAGCCTCCCGCCATGTCACCGTACAAGGTGCAGTACCCCGTGGCCATTTCTGATTTGTTGCCCGTGGTGAGCACCATGCTGCCGAACTTGTTGGACAGGGCCATCAACAGCGTGCCGCGAATGCGGGCCTGAATGTTTTCCTCGGTGGTGTCCTCGGCCAAACCCGCAAACTCGCTCGCCAGCGACGCTTTAAAAGCTTCAAACTGCGGCACGATAGAGATCTCGTCATAGCGCACCCCCATCCGTTGGGCCATGTCCTGCGCATCAATCCAACTGATATCTGCCGTGTAGGGCGAGGGCATCATCACGGTGCGAACCCGGTCCTTGCCCAGCGCATCCACGGCAATCGCCAACACCAGTGCTGAATCAATGCCACCGGACAGGCCTAAAAGCACGCTGGGAAAGCCGTTTTTGCCAACGTAATCTCGCACGCCCAGCACCAGCGCGTCCCACAAATCGGCGTCTGCCGAGCGCTCAGGGGTCACAATTGCTTCTAATTTAATAGCACCTTGCGCTTGACGGGCAAGGACCACGAACATATTTTCTATAAAACTGGGGGCACGCCCCGCCACCGTGCCGTCCGCATCAAGCGCAAACGAATGGCCCTCAAAAACCACTTCGTCCTGGCCCCCCACCAAGTGGGCATAAACCAGCGGCAGCCCGCAGTCATGAACCCGAATGCGCATCATCATCTCGCGCTCATTGCCTTTGCCCACGTGAAACGGCGATGCATTGATGACGGCCAACAGCTCGGCACCCGCCGCACGGGCAAGACGCGCGGGCTCGTCAAACCAAGCGTCTTCACAAATCAGCAGACCCACCTTGACCCGGTGCCCTGCCTCACCCGCCTCAAACACACACACCTCGTCACCGGGTGTGAAATAGCGGCGCTCATCAAACACTTGGTAGTTGGGCAGCTCCCGCTTGTGGTAGCTGGCCACCACCTGCCCCTCACACAGCACCGTGGCGGTGTTGTGGCACACGGGCACCGCCACCGAGCGGCTGCGGCTGTCGTGGCCCGTGGGATGCCCCACCACCACCGACAAGTCTTTTAACCCGGCCAAGGCGCGGGCCACTGATTTCACGGCATCATCACAGGCCGCAATAAACGCGGGACGAAAAAACAAGTCTTCCGCCGCGTAACCGCAAATGGAGAGCTCGGGTGTGAGCAGCAGGCGAACGCCCTGGGCATAAGCCGTATGAGCGGCCGCCACTATTTTTTGTGCGTTGCCAGCCAGGTCGCCAACCACGAAATTGAGTTGGGCCACACAGATTTTGAGAGTCATGAACCGCAGGTGTAGAAAGAATAAAAACGCAGTGAAGCACGAGTCAAACGATTATGTCATTCGGGTTCTGAACTCGCCTGAGGCCGTAGATAGCACCGCTTGGAATGCCTTGTTGCAGGCCCAGCCGCAGCCCACACCGTTCATGCGCCACGAGTACTTGGCCGCCTTGCATGCCAGTGGAAGCGCCACGCCTGCCACCGGCTGGACGCCGCATTTCATTGTGCTGGAACGGGGTGGTGAATTGGTGGGCGCTTGCCCGCTGTACTTGAAGACCCATTCCTATGGTGAGTACGTGTTCGACCACGCCTGGGCGCAGGCTTACCGGCAGCATGGCCTGCCTTATTACCCCAAAGCGTTGGTGGCCGTGCCCTTCACGCCCGTGCCCGGCACACGCCTCATGGCCCGCACGCCCGAAGATCGGGTCATGCTGGCCAAAGGCCTGATTCAGTGGTGTGACACTGAGCAGTTGTCATCCTTGCACCTCTTGTTCACCGATGAAGCGGACACGCTGGCCTGCGAGCAAGCCGGTCTGATGCTGCGCCACACGGTGCAATTTCACTGGACCAACACGACGCCGGCCTACACCGACTTTGATGCGTTTCTGGCCTCTTTGTCGCAAGAGAAGCGCAAAAAAATTCGCCAAGAACGGCGCAAGGTGGCAGAGGCAGGCGTGCGTTTTCGTTGGTCGCAAGGCACTGACATTTCCCAAGCCGATTGGGATTTTTTCTACCAGTGCTACGAGCGAACCTACTTGGAGCACGGCAACGCACCCTACTTGAGCCGTGACTTCTTTGCACGCATGGCCTCCACCCTGCCCGAGAACTGGTTGCTGTTTGTGGCCGAGCGGGACGGGCAAAAAATTGCTACAAGTTTAATAGCTATTAGCGCACTGCAGACGGGGGTTAGCGGCCTAAAACCCTTAAATTTTCCAGAACAAGTGGCCTATGGCCGCTACTGGGGTGCCATGGAGCGCGTGGACTGCCTGCACTTTGAAGCCTGCTATTACCAGCCCCTGCAATGGTGCATTGAGCACGGCTACCAGCGCTTTGAAGGCGGTGCCCAAGGCGAGCACAAAATGGCCCGGGCGCTGCTGCCGGTGTCCACCACCAGCGCCCACTGGCTGGCCCACCCCGCGTTCTCGGAGGCAGTGGAGCGGTTTTTAGAGCGCGAGGGCGAAGGCATTGAGCAGTACATGAAACACCTTGAGCAGCGCAGCCCGCTGCGCACCACACTCCCGCCTATGCCCTGATCGGGTGGCGAGTCGCAGTCGGGTCTAACCCGACTGCCAAGTGCGCCCGTCCGAGCGCAAAATACCCTCCAACTTAACCCCACGTGCCAAGCGCAACACGGAGACCCCATGAACACACTCAGCGGCTTGGATGCCTCGTTTCTGTACCTAGAAACGCCTGAAACACCCATGCACATTGGGTCGTTCTGCTTGTATGAGAGGCCTGCCGATCAAAAGGGCAGCTTTCACAGCGCCATCAAAAAACACTTGACCAAACGCCTGCACTTGGCACCGTTGTTCACCCAAAAGCTGGGCTTGATGCCGCTGGAACTGGGCCACCCCCGCTGGGTCACCTGCTCTGACATCGACCTGAGCTTTCATATCAAGTCCATCAAAGGCAAAGCGCTCACCGTGACTGAGGCGCAGGCAAAGTGCGCTGAATTGCACAGCCAACTCATGGACCGCAGCCAACCGTTGTGGGAGTTTTATGTGTTTGAACGCATCAAGCGACCCGACGGCAGCGTCTGCGCTGGCGTGTACTCCCGGGTTCACCACGCGGCCTTAGACGGTAAAGGGGGCACCGTGCTCACTCAGGCTATTTTGGACACCAGTGCAACGCCACGCGAAGTCGCACCGCCAGTGGGCTCCGCTTCAAGTGAGCACGTTGCCTCCCTCGGACGCCTCGCCCTGCTAGGCGAAGTGATCTCCGGCTCCCTCACCCAGTACAAAGCGCTCTTCAAAGCCCTGCCGCAAGTGGCCAAAGCCCTCACGGCCACCCTCACCCCGAATTCGACTCCTTCACAGCGCGTGAAAGGCCAAGGAAAACTACCCCTCACTTTGGCACCCCTGACGGACTTCAACGTCGCCGTCAGCACCCAGCGCAGTTTTGGCACCGTGCAGCTGTCTTTTGCCGAATGCCGCGCCATGGGCAAAGCGGTCGGTGCCTCATTCAACGATGTGGTGCTGTGGCTGTGCTCCACCGCCCTGCGCAACTACCTCTCCCAACACGACGGCCTGCCCCAAAAATCACTGCTGGCTGCCATGCCCATCAGCATTCGCGAAGAAGGCAACCAAGACCTCAACACCCAAGCCTCCATGACGGTGGTCGCGCTGGGCACGCACTTGGCCGACCCGCTGCAGCGCTTGGCGGCGATTCAAGCGTCCACCCACAAAGTCAAAACCGCCCGCTCCCACCTCAAAGGGCTGATCCCGACCGATTACCCGTCGCTTCTGGCCCCTTGGTTGGTCGGCGGACTCGCCAAAGCGGCCTACAAAACGTACCAATCCACCGGCTTGTCCCACCGCTTGCCGATGCCTGCCAACTTGGTCATCAGCAATGTGCCAGGGCCACAGGTGCCGTTGTACTTGGCCGGCGCCAGGCTCATGACGTTTCACCCACTGTCGATCGTGACGCACGGCTTGGCCCTCAACATCACCATTCAAACCTACGCCGGCCAGGTGGACTTTGGCATCGTGACCGACCCGAATGCCATGCCTGACGTGCAGGCGCTGTGCGACGCCCTCACACAGGCGTTTGAGGAGGCGCGAACCCTGCTGGTGGCCCCCACGCCGACAGAACTGCCCGTGCCCAAAGTCGCCCAGGCGACGCCACGCCGCAAAACACCCGCCAAAAAACCCCTTCAACCCATCGAAGGCGCTGAAAAAACTGCTACCGTAAAAAGTCCAACCCGCCGCCGTTCTTCGGCAGCGGCCCAACGCACCCCCATTTGATGGACTGACAACCAACCATGGCCTCCAAGCTTTCACCCCAGCCCAAACCCACCGAGCAGCCCCCCAGCCCCTGGTTGATGGCCATGGAATTTCGCGCGCTGTGGGAGTTTGGTGCGCTGGTGCCTGCTTGGCCCCTGCTCAGTCAAGCGCCTGTGGGCGATGGCCATTCCGTCATTGTGTTTCCTGGCCTGTCCGCCAGCGACGGCTCCACCCTGCCCTTGCGTGGGTTCTTGAGCAATTTGGGTTACGACATCTCCGGCTGGAATCAAGGCTTTAACTTTGGCCCCCGCGCCGGCGTGTTAAGCACCGCCATTCAGCAAGTGAAAGACACGTTTGACGCCACAGGCAACAAAGTCAGCCTGATCGGCTGGAGCCTGGGCGGGGTCTATGCCCGCGAGCTGGCCAAAGCGTTGCCAGAACTCGTGCGCGACGTCATCACCATGGGCACCCCTTTTTCCGGCTCCCACCTGAGCACCAACGCGTGGCGGCTTTATGAGCTGACCAGCGGTCGCGACATTCACCAAGAGATTGGTCAATTTGACCTGCCCACAGCACCGCCCGTGCCCACCACCTCCATTTTTTCTCGCACCGACGGTGTGGTGGCATGGTCGGCCAGTGTGCAAGCCCCCAGCCGCGCCAACCGCCAGACCGAAAACTTGGAAGTCATCGCCAGCCATCTCGGCCTAGGTTTGAACCCCAGCACGTGGTGGGCGGTGGCCGACCGTTTGGCCCAGCCCGAAGACCAGTGGAAACCGTTTGAGCGCAAGCGCGGGTTACAGGGCCTGATCTTCCCCGACCCCACCCGCTGAGTCAGAACAAAGAAAAAGCGCCTGCCGTGGTGTGACGGACAGGCGCTTTTATTTTGATAGCTACTCCCGCAACAGAGACGCGGGTTAGAGCACCAAAAGGTTTTTATTTTGTAACGGTTTTTTGGTAGTTGGCAATGCCATCCAAAATTTCTTTGTGCGCCGCCTCAGGGCCTTCCCAGCCTTCAACCTTGACCCATTTGCTGGGCTCTAGGTCTTTGTAATGCTCAAAGAAGTGAGCAATGGTTTTCAGACGAATCGGGTTCATGTCTTCGGGCTTTTTCCAGTGCGAATAGACCGACAGAATCTTGTCGATGGGCACCGCCAGCACCTTGCCGTCTTCACCCGCCTCGTCCGTCATCTTCAAGATACCGATCGCGCGGCAGGTCACCACCACGCCAGGAATCAAAGGCACGGGGGTGATCACCAGCACGTCGACCGGGTCGCCGTCGCCTGAAATGGTCTTGGGCACATAACCGTAGTTGGTGGGGTAGTGCATGGCTGTGCTCATGAAGCGGTCGACAAAAATGGCACTGGTGGCCTTGTCCACTTCGTACTTCACCGGGTCGGCGTTCATCGGGATTTCGATGATCACGTTGAATGACTCGGGAACATTGTTTCCAGGGGTGACGTTATCAAGAGACATGGTGTTTTTTTGAGTGAAGTTAGGTCAAGGGCAATTAAGAATCACGCCCGATTTTACCGACCTCACTTACGGCACGCTTCCAAACCACAGCGTCAGCGCGACGGGTTGAGGGTCATCTGCAGTGCAGCAGCGCCAATTTCTACCCCACTCGGGGCTTGGGATAAACCCTGAATTGACCCATTCACCACCGGCGGGTGGCCTCATTCCCGACTTTTCACGGTACAGTGAATCGGTTGGCCAATCGCCTGCATCAGGTGTGCATTGATGTTTTTGCGAGGAAGCAACGCAGCGGTGGTGCCGCAAGCGTTGCACCACCACCTCGCGAGACAACAACAGGAGTGACACCTATGACAGGCAACTCGGCGCTCATTTTGGCGCTTATCTGCGGCTTCATTGCCGTGGGCTACGGGGTCTGGGCCCGAAGCTGGATCCTTTCCCAAGACGCCGGCAATGCGCGAATGCAAGAGATTGCAGCCGCCATTCAAACCGGGGCCGCCGCCTACTTGGCGCGGCAGTACAAGTCCATTGCCATTGTGGGCGTGGTGCTGGCCATTCTGATCGGGCTCTTTCTAGATGCCACCAGCGCCATTGGCTTCGTGGTGGGCGCCGTGCTCTCAGGCGCCTGTGGCTTCATTGGCATGAATGTGTCGGTGCGTGCCAACGTGCGCACCGCGCAAGCCGCCACCCAAGGCATTGGCCCCGCACTGGATGTGGCGTTTCGCGGTGGCGCGATTACCGGCATGTTGGTGGTGGGCCTAGGACTGTTGGGCGTGACCGGGTTTTATTGGTTTTTGGTGCCCGACGGGGCCGTCACGGCCGCCAAGCTCAATCCGCTGATTGGCTTTGCCTTTGGCTCCTCCCTGATCTCTATCTTTGCCCGACTGGGCGGCGGTATTTTCACCAAGGGCGCTGACGTGGGTGCTGACCTGGTGGGCAAGGTGGAAGCCGGCATTCCCGAAGACGACCCGCGCAACCCGGCGGTCATTGCCGACAACGTGGGCGACAACGTGGGCGATTGCGCTGGCATGGCCGCTGACCTGTTTGAGACCTATGCGGTCACCCTCATTGCCACTATGGTTTTGGGAGCGCTTCTCGCAAGCAGCGCCGGGTCTAGCGCCGTTTTATACCCATTGGCACTCGGCGCAGTGTCGATTGTGGCGTCCATCATTGGCTGCTTCTTTGTCAAAGCGTCGCCCGGCATGAAGAACGTGATGCCCGCCCTCTACAAAGGCTTGGCCATCGCAGGTGTGCTGTCGTTGATTGCGTTTTACTTTGTCACCCAAAGCATGTTCCCCACTGCTGTCACGCTCACCGATGGCCATGTCATCACGGCAGGCAGCCTGTTTGGCGCGTGCGCCGTGGGCTTGATTTTGACGGGTGCCTTGGTGTGGATCACCGAGTACTACACCGGCACACAGTACCCGCCTGTCAAGCACATTGCCCAAGCGTCCACCACTGGCCACGGCACCAACATCATCGCGGGCTTGGGCGTTTCCATGCGCTCCACCGCTTGGCCGGTGATTTTTGTGTGTATGGCCATTTGGACGGCGTTCACTTTGGCCGGGCTGTACGGCATTGCGATTGCAGCCACCTCCATGCTGAGCATGGCGGGCATTGTGGTGGCCTTGGACGCGTACGGACCCATCACCGACAACGCCGGGGGCATTGCCGAAATGGCGGAAATGCCCGCCAGCGTGCGCGACATCACCGACCCGCTGGACGCGGTAGGCAACACCACCAAAGCGGTCACCAAAGGCTATGCCATTGGCTCGGCCGGCCTGGCGGCGTTGGTGCTGTTTGCCGACTACACCCACAAACTGGAAGCCTACGGCAAGGTCATCAGCTTCGATTTGAGCAACCCCATGGTCATCATTGGCTTGTTCATTGGCGGCCTGATTCCCTACCTGTTTGGCGCCATGGCGATGGAGGCCGTGGGCCGCGCTGCGGGGGCTGTGGTGGTGGAAGTGCGGCGGCAGTTCCGGGAAATTCCCGGCATCATGGAAGGCACCGCCAAGCCCGAATACGGCAGAGCGGTGGACATGCTGACCACCGCCGCGATTCGCGAGATGATGATTCCGTCCCTGCTGCCCGTCGTGGTGCCGATTCTGGTGGGCTTGGTTTTAGGCCCCGCCGCATTGGGCGGCCTGCTCATGGGCACCATCGTGACCGGCTTGTTCGTGGCCATCTCCATGTGCACCGGGGGCGGTGCTTGGGACAACGCCAAAAAGTACATTGAAGACGGCCACCACGGCGGCAAAGGGTCTGAGACCCACAAGGCCGCGGTCACTGGAGACACCGTGGGTGATCCGTACAAAGACACGGCAGGCCCGGCCATTAACCCCTTGATCAAAATCATCAACATCGTGGCGCTGCTGATCGTGCCGCTGATGATGAAGCTTCATGGCGGTTGATGTCAGTCGCCCGTTCTAAAAAGCAACCCGCTCCGGTGGGTTTTTTGCTTTCATTTTGATAGCTGGTGGCGCATGTACCGTAAGGGTCAGAGTCACTTTTCTCTCATTTTTTAAAATCGCACGCACTGGTGACATCGACCGACGTAGGAAAACGCCCCTTCAGATCCAAACAACCGGCCTCGCCCCACCACTTTCGCAAACTGGCTAGGTCAACCCGCCCGTTACCATTGAAATTTGACGGCTGTCAATTGTTGCCCTACGGCAGGCCCTCACAATGCGGGGTATTAACCCTTAACTCACCGGTGCCAACATGATCTCTTTCAAACCTGTTCTCGCCGTCAGCCTCCTGGCCCTGTTTTTGGGAGGCTGCTCGTCCATGCTGCCCAGCGCCAAAAGCGAATCGTCGCCGTTTGAAAGCTTTGAGCAGGCCCAAGCAGCGATTGAAGGGTTGATTCCAATGAAGAGTGATGTCGCCGCCTTGAAAAAACTGGGCATCGCCCCACCCGACTACCCCAACACGGTCATCCTGACCCACACTGACATCGTGCGCCGCTTCGTGCCCAGCGGACTCATTCAACGCGCAGACCTGGATGCCGGCGTATTGGCCTGCTTGGAGGCGCGCGATGCCTGTCGCGGCTGGGAGGTCGCAGCCGCCCGGATCTCGAAAAAGCGCACAGGCAATTTCTTTGCTGATTTCACCAACTTCTCCAGACGCCAGGAAACAACGGGCTGGCGGTTTAGTGGGCTGATTTTGCTGGTCAATGAGACGGTGGTTTATCGCTCTTGGAGTGGTCAGCCTCGCGTCAACGAGGTGGAGATCACGAAAAATCCTCTCGGTCCCTTCCAAGACATAGGCCCCGCCGTGCTGACTCGTTAAAGCTCACATCAACACGTCAGCGTCTGCTTGCGAACTCCACTCCACCGGATCTTCACCAAACACCATATCGCGGTCCAGCGCCAGCACCAGCGCCACACGGTCAGGAAAATGACCGATTAAGCGCTGCTCGTTCAGCCGATCTTCATGCGCCCGCGCGCGCCACATGGCCAAGTGCAAAACACCTGCCAAGGGCTCGTACACGCCATTGTCGAAGGGCGCGTTCTGGTGCTCCAGCGCGTCCACGATGGGCGGTGGAAAATGCCACTGGCGAGCAAAGCCAGCGCCCACTTGCGCAAAGCTGTAGCCCAGCAGTTGGTGTTCTGCAGCGGCGCGCTTCAGACCCAGCGGGGGCGCGACTGCGTCCAATGCGGTCATCTCAACCGGCAGGGCCAGGCGCAAGACCAGTTCACCCGTGGCATGAATCAAACCCGCGGTGAAGGCGGCCGACTGGTTTTGCCGCGCCAGACCCGCCAGCGAACGGGTCAAGCGCGCCACATTCAGGCTGTAGCGCCAGAAGGCATTCATGTCCATGCCCTGCACCCCCTTGAAGGCCCCCGCCACTGCGGCGACCGTGGCCAGCGAATGGACTTGCCGAAAACCCAGCAGCGCCAAGGCTTCAGACACGCTGCCGATCTGAGTCGCCAGATGAAACTGAGCCGAATTCGCCAATCGGAGCAAGCGCGTGGTCAGCACCGGGTCGGTATTGACCATTTGCGTGATTTTTCGCAAATTGGGCTCTTCCCGGCCCAACTCGTTGAGCAACAAGGCAATCACCTTCGGGATGCTGGGCAAGGGCCCGCTGGAGGCGAGCAATTCTTCAATTTTCATGGGTGGTGATTCCTGTTTTACCGACTGAAAACCGGTGGCCATTATGGGCTACGAGATCAGACGCAAAACGTGCCAAAATCATAAATCACTCTCGGACACAGGTGCCCTATTTTCATGACTGAACGTCAACCTCATCGCGTGGTCCCTCTGCTTGATCAGCGATCTCGCCCATTGCCCTCCCCCGCAGCGGTTTTTTCGAGCGGGGGCCGGCTGACGGCCACAGGCCTGCTCCATGACACTCGGCAGCGTGCGCTGCGGGATTTGCGCATCAGCGTGACCGACCGTTGTAACTTTCGATGCAACTACTGCATGCCCAAAGAGGTTTTTGACAAGGACTACGCCTACCTGCCCCATTCCGCGCTGCTGTCGTTTGAGGAAATGACCCGCATGGCGCGGGTGTTTGTGGCCCATGGCGTACAAAAAATTCGCCTCACGGGCGGCGAGCCACTTTTACGAAAAAATATCGAGTCCTTGATTGAACAGCTATCAAGCCTGCGCACCGTCGAAGGCCAACCGCTGGATTTGACCCTGACCACCAACGGCTCCTTGCTGGCCCGCAAAGCCCGTGCCTTGAAAGCCGCCGGGCTGCAGCGCGTCACCGTGAGTTTGGACGGGCTGGACGACGCCGTTTTTCGCCGCATGAATGACGTGGACTTTCCGGTGGCCGACGTGCTGGCCGGCATTGAGGCGGCGCAGGCCGCCGGCTTGGGACCGATCAAAATCAATATGGTGGTCAAGCGCGGCACCAATGAGCACGAAATTTTGCCCATGGCCAGGCACTTCAAAGGCACGGGCATTGTGCTGCGCTTCATTGAGTACATGGACGTGGGTGCCACCAACGGCTGGCGCATGAACGAGGTCATGCCCTCGGCGGAGGTGGTGCAGCTGATTCACGCCCATCTGCCTTTGGTGCAGCTGGACCCCTCCAACCCCGGCGAAACCGCCGAACGCTGGGGCTATGCCGACGCGTTGGGCCAGCACGACCAGAACGCGGGGGAAATTGGCGTCATCAGCAGCGTCACCCAGGCGTTTTGTGGCGACTGCAACCGGGCTCGCCTGTCCACCGAAGGCAAGCTGTATTTGTGCCTCTTCGCCTCCCAAGGTTACGACTTGCGTGCCTTGGTTCGCGCCACCCCGTCGGACGAGGAGTTAACCTCGGCAGTGGCGCACATCTGGCAAGGTCGCGCCGACAATTACTCCGAATCAAGAAGCGCCATGGCACCTGACACGGGGCTCGGCCAGCGGCGCGTTGAAATGAGTTACATCGGGGGCTGATGTGATCAACCCCCTCGACATCACAGGCCTGATTCTGGCGGGCGGGCGCGGGTCCCGCATGGGTGGCGTGGACAAAGGGCTTCAACTCTTCAACGGCATACCCTTGGCCCTGCACGCGTTGAACCGGTTGCAACAGGGCGGCGGCGTGGGCACGGTGCTGATCAATGCCAACCGCAACTTGTCGACCTACGAGTCATTTGGCGCTGCCGTGTGGCCCGATGGTTTGGCAGACTACGCCGGTCCGCTGGCCGGCTTCTTGACCGGCCTGCAGCACTGCCAAACCCCCTATTTGGTCACCGTGCCCTGCGATTCACCGCTGTTGCCACTGGACTTGGTGCCTCGCTTGGCTGAAGCTTTGGTGGCGAACCATGCCGACATTGCCATGGTCGGCGCACCTGAAGTGGATCGGCACGGCCAGACGACGGTGCGCGCGCAGCCCGTGTTTTGCCTGATGCGCGTAGGTCTGCTGGAAAGCTTGGTGACGTTCACGCAAGAAGGAGGGAGAAAAATTGACACCTGGACTGCTTCGCATCAAACAGTCATCGTCCCGTTTAACACCCCCGCCGACGATCCGCAGGCCTTTGCCAACGCCAACACCCTGGCGGATTTGCGACAACTTGAGGCCCCTTCCGCATGAAAACCATTGATGATATCGCCGCCGAATTGGCGGGCTACGACCCCCAGGCTCTGAACGTCAGCACGGTGAATACCTTTCTCAGTCATTTGGTGGAACCGGTAACCGACGTGGAGGAGGTTGGTATTTTTGAAGCGCTGGGCCGCGTGCTGGCGCAGGACATCATCTCGCCCATCAGCGTGCCACCCCACGACAACTCTGCCATGGACGGCTATGCGTTTCAAGGCGCGCAGTTGTCCGCTACTGAGCCCTTGGTTTTGCAGGTGGTGGGCACGGCATTGGCAGGCAAAGCGTGGCAAGGCACGGTCAATGCAGGCGACTGCGTGAAGATCATGACCGGCGCCATCATGCCCGAGGGCTTGGACACCGTGGTGCCGCAAGAGTTTGTCACCGACAGCATCACCGACCTCGGCAAAGGCTGCATCGCCCTGCCGGCAGGTTTGCTGCGCCCGGGAGACAACCGTCGCAAGCGAGGTGAAGATCTGATGGAGGGTCAATCGGCGCTACAAAAAGGAGAGCTTCTCACACCCGCTGCTCTAGGGCTAGTGGCCAGTTTGGGGCTTGAAAAAATCACCGTGCTGCGCAAACTCCGGGTGGCTTACTTTTCAACGGGCAACGAGATACTGAGCTTGGGTGAGACGCCTCGTGAGGGCGCGGTGTTTGACAGCAACCGGTACACCGTGTTCGGACTGCTCAGTCGCCTGGGCTGCGAGGTGCTGGACTTGGGCGTGGTTGCCGACGAGCCTGACGCACTGGAGGCCGCCTTTGTGAGTGCTGCAGAGCGGTCTGACGTCATCATCACCAGCGGCGGAGTGAGTGTTGGCGAAGCCGACTTCACCAAAGCCATCATGAATAAAC
>JAGODZ010000270.1 GCA_017997975.1 Rhodoferax sp. | reverse complement strand
GTGCTGGTGAACGACTGCGGTAGTGGCGTCATGCGCCATGCCGATGCAGGCTACGACAATGCGATTGCCACCGCCAAAAAGCAGGGCTTGAACCTGCCAATGGTGAAGTAGACCGTTTGCAACCTATTACCGCATTGCGGTATTTACCCGAGACAGGGTGCCGATGGTCGGTGCCTATGCTCAAAAAAACCACCAGGAGACAACCATGAACCAACGCCATTTTCTCAAACTGATGCTGCCAGCGCTGCTGTCCATTTGTGCTTTTTCAGTCTCGGCACAGGATGCGAAGACCGTTCGCTTCGGTGTGGACCCGACTTTCGCGCCCTATGAATCGGTCGATCCAGCTGGTAATTTGGTCGGCATTGAC
This sequence comes from Rhodoferax sp., assembly GCA_017997975.1. GTDB lineage: Bacteria > Pseudomonadota > Gammaproteobacteria > Burkholderiales > Burkholderiaceae_C > Rhodoferax. The sequence continues at coordinate 4,173 of JAGODZ010000270.1, read as the reverse complement.
ATCGATCTGGGCAACGCCTTGTGCAAGGGCATGAAAGTGACTTGTGAATGGGTCAAGATCAATTTCGACGGTGCTATCCCGGCGCTGAAGGCGAAGAAGATTGATGGTATTTTGTCGGCCATGTCAGTGAATGAAAAGCGCAAAAAAGAAGTGCTGTTTTCGACGGAGCTCTACCAAGACGGCTCACGCATGATGGTTCCCAAAGGCAAGCCTTTGGAGCCCACCGCTGAATCGCTCAAAGGTAAAAAAATCGGTGTCGTGCAAGGCACCACACAAGCCGCCTTTGCCAACAAGCATTGGAAGGGCAAGGACATCAAGTTGGTCATGTACCAAAACGACGAGCGCGCACGCCAAGACTTGGCTTTGGGCCGCGTTGATGGCACGCTGCAAGACGTGGCTTCAGCCCAGGCTTTCCTGGAAAGCCCAGCGGGTACCAAGCTGGAAATGAGCGGTGCAGCGGTAGACGATGTGGCGGTCATGGGATCGGGCACGGCGATTGGCCTGAACCTGGACGACACCGCCTTGAAAACCAAGATCGACACTGCCTTTAAAGAGATGCGGGCCAGCGGTGCCTACGACGCGATTCTGAAGAATTACGCCAAGTACGGCGTGATGGCGCCGAAGTGATTCACTGCCACACCGGTCTCATTTTTTAGCGATTGATCAGAATGCTCGACGGATACTCAGCCGTTATTTTTAACGGCACGATGATGACCTTGGCGCTCGCGCTTCTTGCCGTGGTGGGGTCGACCCTGCTCGGCATTGGTGGCGCGCTGTGCCGTACCTCGGGCAGCAAGGTGCTTCGGTACCTTGCGCTGGCTTACACCACGATGATCCGGTCCGTTCCGGACCTCGTCATCATGCTGCTGGTGTTCTACAACCTGCAGATTCTGGTGAATGCGCTTTGCCAAATGACGGGCATCGAGCGCATCGAACTCGATGCGTTCACGGCCGGTGTCATCACGGTGTCCTTCATCTACGGCGCGTACATGACCGAAACCTTTCGCGGCGCGCTGGAGGCCATTCCGCGGGGGCAGATTGAGGCGGCACTTTCGGTTGGCATGAAGGGCAGTCAGATTTTTCGCCAGGTAACGTTTCCGCAACTCATGCGCTACGCGTTGCCCGGTTACAGCAACAACATCCAGGTCATCATCAAGGCCACTGCCTTGGTGTCCATCATTGGCTTGGTCGACATCATCACCGTCACCCAACAGGCTGGCCAAGCGACGCAGCGTGCGTTCTTCTTCAACATCCTCGCAGCCGCAATTTATTTGGCCCTGAGCTCGGTGGTCATGTGGATTTTGTTTCGGCTCGACAAGCGCTTCAACCGGGGTGTCAAGGTGGCAACGTTATGACCGAAATTTTTCTCGACAACTGGCGCGACTACCTCGGTTTGGGGACCGATCAGCTCAGCGGCGCCGCCATGACGCTTTGGCTGCTCGTCCTCAGTTTCACCCTGGCCTTGCTCGCTTCGATTCCGCTGGCGGTCATGCGCGCTTCGTCGAACAAATTCATCAGCACACCGGTGCGGGTGTTCACCTTTGTATTTTGCGGTACGCCCTTGTACGTGCAATTGCTGATTGTCTACACAGGGCTATTCAGCCTGAGCTTCATCCGCGACACGCCCCTGTTGGCCGATTTTTTTCGCAGCGGCTTCAATTGCGTGGTGGTTGCGTTCGTCATTAACGAATGCGCCTACGTCACCGAAATCCTGGCAGGCACCATCCGTTCACTCCCTGCGGGCGAGGTCGAGGCGGCAGAAGCGTTTGGATTCTCCCGGTTCAAGCTCTACACCAAGGTTATCTTGCCGTCGGCCTTGAAGCGCGCTCTGCCCTACTACAGCAACGAGGTGATTTTGCTGTTGCACAGCACGTCGATTGCCTTCGTGGCCACCGTGCCTGAGTTGCTGAAAGTGGCGCGCGACGTGAACAGCGCCACCTACGCCTCGTTCTCAGCCTTCGGCATCGCGGCCATCTTCTACGCCGTCATTTCCGCCGTGCTGGTGCTCTGCTTCCGTGTCATCGAGAAACGCAGTTTGGTTTTCATGCGCCCTTACTCCTCTGCTCATTAATTCAAGGCCCCTATGGAAAACCTGCATGTCGAAAACATTCACAAAAGCTACGGCAACGTCGAGGTTCTGAAAGGGGTTTCGTTGAAAGCCAAGCGGGGTGATGTCATCAGCATCATCGGCTCGAGTGGCTCGGGCAAGAGCACCTTTCTGCGCTGTATTAACTTTCTGGAGGCCCCCACCTCCGGACAGATCACCGTCAAAGGCGAAACGCTCAAAACCCAACACGACCCCAAGAAAAACCAACTTGTGGTGGAAGACAAAAACCAACTGCGCCGGTTGCGCATTTCGTTGACCATGGTGTTTCAACACTTTAACCTGTGGTCACACATGACGGTGTTGGAAAATGTCGCGTGTGCGCCCATCAACGTGCTCGGTAAAGGCAAGCGAGAAGCCGAAGAAAAGGCCGTGCATTACCTCAACAAGGTAGGTCTGGCGCCGGAGCTGGCCCACAAGTACCCCGCCTTTCTTTCAGGAGGCCAGCAACAGCGGGTGGCAATTGCGCGCGCTTTGGCCCTAGAGCCCGAAGTCATGCTGTTCGACGAACCCACCTCGGCCCTCGACCCGGAGCTGGTCGGCGAGGTATTGCGGGTGATGCAGTCGCTGGCTGAAGAAGGCCGCACTATGGTGGTGGTCACCCATGAAATGGGCTTCGCTCGCAACGTGTCCAACCACGTGATGTATTTGGACAAAGGCGTGGTCGAAGAAGAAGGCCACCCGTCCCAGGTACTCAGTTCACCCAAAAGCGCTCGTCTGGCGCAATTTCTTTCTGGCAATCGATAAGCAAATACCAATATGAACGCACCCACCTACTCTCAAGCCACCAGTTACCCAGAACTGCGCACGCAGTTCCTCGCCGCAGCGGCGCGTCACGGCGCAGCCCTTCACCATTACCCGCATCCCCTCAAGGGCATGCAAGGCGAAGACCTCTTCACCGATGTCGCCGTGTTGGCCAAACCAGGCACCCAAAAGTGGCTGATCAGCGTCTCCGGCACACACGGTGTCGAAGGTTTTTACGGCTCGATGTGCCAGACCGGCTACCTTGATCACCTAGCAGAGCAAACGCGCAACGATGACGTCGGCATAGTGATGGTGCACCTCATCAACCCCTGGGGTACGTCGTGGAAGCGCCGGGTCAACGAAGACAACATCGACCTGAACCGCAACTACCTGGATTTCACACGCCCAACGCCTGCGAACCCTGCCTACGAGTCCATGCATGCCTTGTTTGCGCCCGACTGCGCGACCGGCCACAAGCGCGCCGAATCAGACGCCACCTGGGAAGCACAAACTCAGGCGCAAGGTGCCACTGATTTGAGATCGCGCTTGGAGGCCGGTCAGTACCAGCACCCCGATGGCCTGTATTTTGGTGGCTTTGGGCCCGCCTGGTCGAATCTGACCCTGCGCAAGATTGTGCAAGCCCACTGCGGCGACGCCACTGACGCGATCAGCTTTGATCTGCACACCGGTGCCGGGGCCTACGGCCACCCCATGCTGATGGCGATTGCCGAGCGCGATTACCCTGGCATGGCCGATGCCGGGCGCATCTACGGCGAATGGGTGTACAAAATTTTGACCCGTCCCGACCAAAAAACCGACACGGGCATCTCCGCCGCCGCGACCGGCTACACCTCACAGGCCTTGGTCGACCTCATGGTCGGCAAACGCTTCACCCAGCTTGTGATCGAATGCGGCACGTACAACGGTAGCCAGGTGGGCCACAAGGCTTTGCTCGACGATCATTTTTTGCATTTGAGTGGTGCGCTTCAGGGCGCACATTTCCAAACCGTGAAGGCGGCCCTCCTGGAATTTTTCTACCCGACGGATGACGACTGGCGCGAGCTCGTCTGGGTGCGCACCCGTCAAATCTTTGACCGCGCGTTGGCCGATCTGGCGGCGCGCTGACTCTACAGGAAACCACAGTATGAACGCACTTTCAACTCCCGAAACCCTGCAACAAAGCCTGCAAGCGCGCCTGCGTGAGCGCCTGAGCGATCAGGACGTCGCCGATTTTCAGCGCGATGGCGTAGTCTGCATCCGCCAGCTCCTGAGTCCTGACGAAGTGGCGCTGTTGCGTGATGGCATCGACGCCAACTTGGCCACGC
>JAGODZ010000269.1 GCA_017997975.1 Rhodoferax sp. | reverse complement strand
CAACATGGCACAGGAGCTCACGGCGCACCGTGCAGTGGCTGAGGCCACTTTCAAAAAAGACCAACGTCTGAATATCAGAATTTCCAGCCGAGACCTCAAAAGTCTGCAGGCACGCGCCCTTGAGGAGGGCATTCCCTACCAGACATTTGCGGCTAGCTTGCTGCATAAGTTTGTCAGCGGGCACCTTGTGGATCACAGGGGTTAACTACAGCAGCAGCGTCAGCGTAGAGATCATGGGCCGAGGCCTGCGCTTAAGTTTCCCGCAGGAGATTGCGTACGGCCAGAAGTGCAGCAGCACTGAGCAGTTACTAAAACTGGCAACACCATTGACCAAAAATGGCTGTAGGCGGTATTTGTTGGAGTTGGTGAAGTAGGGCGTCGTCATTGCGAGCGTAGCGCGGCAATCCATTTGTGCCTTTGCTTGCGGCCCACGCCACAGTGTTTGCCGTGCTCACGGCTTTGCTGGCCTTGGCGCTGCAGGGCAAGCCACCCCAGCCCGGCGCCCGCTGGGCTTTGCGCCCCGGTGCGGCTTTGGCGGTGGCGGCTGTGCTGGCGGGTGCGGTGGGTGTGGCCGATGAGTTGCACCAGGCCACGTTGCCGGGCCGGGTTGCGGGGCTGGATGATTTGCTGGCGGATGCGGTGGGGTTTGTGTGGGGTTGCTGGTGGCGCGGGGGTTTTGGCGGTGAGGGGGCCGGGGGTCATGGATTGCCGCGTTGCTGACGCTTCTCGGAATGACGGGGGATATTCGTTATTGCGAGCGAAGCGTGGCAATCCATTTGTGCAACAGTTCGCATGTCAAAAAATGTTAAATATGTTTGACATTAAATGGGTTGTGATGTCTACTTTCGCACATGAACTTGACTCAAATTGGACAACGTATCCGCACCCGACGTGAAGAGCTGGGCCTTTCGCAAGATCGGCTGGCCAAGCTCGCTGGTTTGTCCCGCGTGACGGTCAACCAGCTGGAGACCGGTGCGATTGTGGATTTGGGTGTTTCCAAATTGTTGAATCTTCTGGACTTGCTGGGGTTGACTCTGGATGCGCAAGCCAAGCCGAAGCGCGGTCATGCGCTTGGCATGGCGAGCCGCACGGCCAGTGTCAGTTACAAGAGAGTGCTTTCATCGAATGAGTTGTCGCATGCGTTAGCGGGTGGTGCGTTGCCCGCCGAGATCACGCCTCATGTGGCAACGTTGCTCGATGAGGCTCCGTTGCAGATCATCGTCTCGGCAGTGGAGGAGGCTGCGCAACAAGAGCATGTGGCTCCCAAGGCAATATGGCGTCATGTCATTAAATGGGCTCATGATCTGCAGTCGCCCCGGATGGTGTGGGCATGAGCCGCGAGTTGGGTGATTTTTTGGATACGACACCAGAAAATTTGCCCCCTGGTGTCTGGATCGGTCTGTTGCAGCAGGCATTCAGGCTGCTGGACGACATCCACAGCAACGGTATCAAGGCGCCTTTTTGGACCTTTGGTGGCGGAACAGTTCTCATGCTGCGATATCAGCATCGTATGAGCAAGGATATTGATATTTTTGTGCCTGATCCGCAGTACCTTGGGTTCGTGTCCCCTCGGCTGAGTGGCATTGCAGAGGAAATCTCAACGGAGTATGTCGAAAGCAACGAGTTCGTGAAGCTCATCCGGCCAGAGGGTGAAATTGACTTTGTCGCGTCGCCCAATTTGACCAATCAGCCTTTTGAAGTGTGGAGCTTGTTGGGTCGAAAGGTTCGCGTGGAAACAGCAGCCGAAATTGTGGCTAAAAAGTTGTGGCACCGTGGGGACCGGGTTTCAGCTCGAGATGTTTTTGATTTGTCGTTGGTTATAGAGCGCGAACCGCAAGCCCTTATGGCGGTGTCAAGGCATCTTGTCAGGCACAAAACCGAATTTTTGCAGCAACTTCATAGCCGGGCAGGAATTTTGAAGTTGCAGTTTGACGCGATTGACACGCTGACTTACCGCCCGACTTACGACGAGGCGGCCAACCGCGCGACAGAATTTTTGCGTCATTTATAGCCTGCTGCCCCAGCGCGCTGATGCGGCTGATTTGGTCATGCCCAGCAAGCTACCGGCATGTTGGCCAGCGCCCGCCCGGTAGTAGCCACAGCCCACCCCGGCACCGATCTGGCCACCGTGGTGCAAACCTGCGGCTTGGTGGTGCCCCCCGAAGACGCGGCTGCGCTGGCGCGAGCCATTCAAACGCTGGCGGCTGATCCCGCCTTGTGGGAGTCTTTGGGCGCTGCGGGTTATTTGTATGCGCAGGCGCATTTGGACAGTGAGGCGGTGTTGGGGCGGTTTGAGTCGGATTTGCGGGCGGTGGTGGGGGGTTAATTGATAGCGCCTTACCCAAGTGATACGCCGGCTAGAGGGCATTTTGGTTCGTAAGTGCGAGCGAAGCGCTTCAATCCATTCACGCCCTTGCATGCTGTGCAGGCTAATCAAAATAAACTGCGCCCTACCGATGGACAGGACGGCTAAAGCCTATTTCGTCCTGATTAAAAGACAAAAATAGCAATAAAAGTCATAATGTCCAGCATGAAGGACATTATTCGATTGCCTCAAGACCTAGGTCATGCGGTCAAGGGCGCTCGGCGGGAGCTGGGCATCAAAACTACTGATATCGCCAGGCACTCCGGGCGAAGTCGTGACGTTCTTAATCGCCTGGAGCGTGGCGAGGATGTGACTGTTTCCTCGCTCATGGCTATCCTGGCTGCAATGGGGCTTGTGTTGCGCATTGAGCGAGCAGGATTACCAACTTTGGAGGAGATGACGGCGCGTTTTGCCGATCTTGACGAGGATGACGATGCTTCCTGAAAAAATTAAAATGCTCGACTTGACCATCGGCCACAGCGGTACAGGTCAGTTGCTTCATCAAAGCAGATTCGAGTTTCGGTATCTCGACGCCAGCCCGTTACAAACGCCTGTTGGGCTTTTGATGCCGCCTTCCAAGCTGACTTACGAAGACAGTGCCTTGTTTGCGGTGATGGATCAAAACTTGCCGGAGGGTGACCTGTTCATGCGGTTACGGCAAATGTTTCCCAAGCAGCCCTTGACGGTCATGCATTTGCTGGCATTGTCCGGCGCCAATGGTATTGGGCGGCTTGGGTTTTCGGTTCCGGGTGGCCAGCCCGCCGCGCGCCCCATCCTGATGTCCAGGGCGCAGTTGCTGGCCACGCCGTTCACCCCTGCCGTTTTCGACGAACTGGTTCGTGCGTACCTCAGTACGGGCGCCGGGGTGGCCGGAATGCAGCCCAAAATCATGATTCCCGATCGCGCAACGATCCCCATACCCACGGTGATTGTGAAGGCTGGTTCTAGCGCTTATCCGGGGTTGGCGGCCAATGAGTTTCTTTGTCTGAAAGCCGCAACGGCAGCCGGTATTTCAACGCCAAACTTTGAGCTGTCGCATGACGGCCAGTTGCTGCTGGTTGATCGGTTTGACATTGACATTGATGGGGCTCGTCTTGGTTTTGAAGATATTGCCTCGATCATGGGGCTGCGTGTGCGAGACACGCTCTCAGACCGGAAGTACCACGGCAGCTACGAGCGGGTCGCCGAGGTGCTCCGAATGCTGCGTCTGCCAGAGGCTGATTTGCAGCGTTTTTTTGAGCAGGTTGCGTTCACGGTGATGGTCTCCAATGGGGATGGTCATCTAAAGAATTACGGGGTTTTGTATAAAAGCCTGAATGACATCCGGCTGGCACCGATGTTTGATGTGGTGACCACCTCAATTTATCGGTATGCCCGGCTGCAGGGGGGCGAGGAGCTGGAAGACCGAACCATGGCACTCAAGCTTTTTGCAGGTAAGGGTCAAACCCGGACCTACCCCACTACAGATGAGCTTGTGCGTTTTGGTCGGGTTGTGTGCCGGGTGAATGAGCCAGGGGAAGTCATTCGACGCATTGCGCAAGCGATGTCTGACACCTTGGCACATGCCCGGCATGACGAACGTATCCCGGCAACGACCCTGAGCCTCATGGCCGATGTTTGGTCGGGCGGCATGACCCATGCCCGCCACTAACTAGAAGAATTCCCGCCGTCATTGCGATTGGCGTGCTGCGCACGCCAATCGCAATAAATAGCACTCCACCCAAGCGATACGACGGCTAGAAGCCAATAAAACCCTGAAAATGCTTGATTTTGATACTTTTTTGGGTGTGGTGAACCACACGCCGCTGGTGGCGGTAGACCTGGTGCTGGTGCGTGGCGGGCAAGAGGTGCTGCTGGGCCTGCGCAACAACCGCCCGGCGCAGGGCTTTTGGTTTGTGCCGGGCGGGCGCATCTTGAAGAATGAGCCTCGCCAAGCAGCGCTGGCCCGCGTGGCGCAAGACGAGCTGGGCTTGTCGCTGGCCGCGCTGCCCCAGGCGCCAGAGCTGCTGGGGGCATATGAGCATTTTTACCCTGACTCGTTTGCCGGGTCAGCCGCGCAGGTGGATGTGTCTACGCACTACGTGGTGCTGGGCCACGTGCTGCACCTGAGCGCCGACTTTGCCGTGCCAAGCTGCGACGCCCAACACGCCGAGCTGCGCTGGTGGCCCCTGAATGAGGCCTTGGCCAGCGA
>JAGODZ010000268.1 GCA_017997975.1 Rhodoferax sp. | reverse complement strand
AGCGCGCTGGCCAATGACCCGCAGCGCTTTCTGGAGCGCAACGCCAAGCTGCAGTGGGGCATCATGGTGTGCATTTACGGCATGAGCCACGTGCCGGCACTGCTGTTGTTGGCGTTCCCCAAGTACAACGGCAAAAGCGCATTTTTGGTGTTTTTTTTGGTGTTGGTGGTGCAAACGGCCATGGTCACGCAGCATTTGGTGTCGCGCAAACTGCAACGTGCGCCCACCGCACCCGCCATCAGCCACAGTTTCAACGGGCCGAGCTGGGTTGCCGGTTTGGTGGCCGGCAGTGTGTTGGGGGCCGCGCTGGCGGGCATCACGCCGTTTGTGCCGGGTCAGGCGTTCGCCATGGCGTTTGTCGCTTGCGTGGCGGGCACCTTGGGGCACTTTGTCATGAAAGCCATCAAGCGCGACCGGGGCGTGCCACTGTGGCACAACGACATTCGAGCCACCACCGGTGCGGGCGGTTTGCTGGACCGGGTTGACGGCCTGTGTTTTGCAGCGCCCGTCTTTTTTCACTCGGTCAGATGGTATTTTGGCCTCTAGCCCTTACAGTACCTGCGCAAGCCACTATCAAAAGATGAGCAAATGAGAATACTTGGTATTGACCCCGGCCTGCGGGTCACCGGTTTTGGGGTGATTGATGTGGATGGCCCCCACTTGGGCTATGTGGCCAGCGGCACCATCAGCACCATGCACATCGAAAAAGACCTGTTGCCCGCGCGACTCAAAGTGCTGTTTGACGGCATTCGCGAGGTGGTGGGCCGGTACGAGCCCGATTGCGCCTCGGTTGAGATTGTGTTCGTCAACGTCAACCCCCAGTCCACCTTGCTGCTGGGCCAAGCCCGGGGTGCAGCCGTCACGGCCCTGGTGTCGCGCGACTTGCCGGTGGCCGAATACACCGCGCTGCAAATGAAACAGGCCGTGGTGGGCTATGGGCGCGCCGACAAAACGCAGATCCAAGAGATGGTGAAACGCCTGCTGGCGCTGCCGAGTTTGCCAGGCGCCGACGCGGCAGACGCCCTCGGCTTGGCCATCACCCACGCCCATGCGGCCACCTCGATTGCCCGCCTAGCGCAAGCCAAAGGCTTAGGGGGCATGCAAATTCAAACCCAAAAAGCAGCGTACAAAGCCGGCCGCAGCCGCTGAATCGCTGGCCCCTCCACCATTGATCGTTCGCCTGCACTGAACGCTGCCGGCAAAATATGAGGGATCTGCAAGCGGGCGTACCAGCCTACAGTCCAGGCCACCCCCTGTTTTGGGTTGACTTGAAAAAACACCGCCCACGCAACCCACGGGTCATCGGCGCCGCTGGCTTGCCGGTGGCCGTGCGGACCACTCAGACGGGCGCTTGCCGTGGAACTCCAGCGGGTTCAAGAGTTCGTCGCGCCGTGGCAGGCCGGGGTCGCACCGGATCTGCTGTCCGAGCGGCCAGCCTGCCTCAACACTTTTTGGCACCACGGTGGCCATCCTCCGAAAGCTGCGAACCTGCTGAAATGCCACTCCAACCCAAAGGTTTCTCAAATTGACGTGCATACCATCCTCCCCTTGCACTGCTCACCCGAGCAGCGCTTTGTGTTGACAGGACATCACCGTGACCGGTGATGCGTTCTCAGCGAACCTCTCGACTCTGCGGCGATAAACGCCGCGCGTAACCCCTTATTGCGACCAATGCGCAGGCCATGCGGCTTGCTTGCGCACCGGCAGTGGTCTGAAGTTCTGCACGGGCGAGCCGACTGGCGACAGCGTGAAATCATCAGGCACCACCATCACATCGCAGGGTGACTGGGCCAGCAGGTCGTGGGCGGTACTGCCCAGCAACCAATCAACCGCAGCATGCCTGCGGCTCTTGCCCACCACCACCAAATCGGCATCGGTCAGGGCCAGTCGCGCCATGAGGTGCTCGGCCTGTTCGCCTATACGGGCCAGTGAGACCACGGGCACCGCTTGCGTCGGCAAGGACTGGGTCATGCGCTCTAGTTTTGCCCGCGCCTCTTGCTCAAGGCAGTTGTCTCGGTAGCGGTTGGAGACTTGGCGATCCACTTCGCCCGCACGCAAGGGGCGCTCGTCGAACCTGCTGACCGCATGAAACAACTCCACCCGGGCATCGCGGTCCAGCAGGCAAGCCAACTTGGCACGGTGGTGCGACGCGGACGTCAAATCAACACCAACGATAATTTGGCGCAGCTGTCTTTGCACCGCGCCGCGCACCAACAGCACCGGACAACGGCAGTCTCGCGCAAAACGAATGGCATCAGGGCCTGTGAACCACGGCCCCAGAACGCCCTGCTCGCTTCGCAGCGGCAACACCAGCAGCTTGGCTTTCTCAGCCTGCAACAGAATATTGCGTCGCGAATAGTCGCCTGCACCCACAGCACGCACCGTCAGCCCCAAGCGCCGTGCCATGGCTGCGGCAGTTTGAACCAAGCGGGTGTCTGGGTCCAAGCACTCAGGGTGCGTGCCCGAAGGCTGGTACATGATTCGCAACACCGCTTGGTGTCCGAGCGCGATTTCGCCCGCACGCGCCAACGCCCTATCGCCATCGAGCGAGAAGTCAGTGAGCGCAAGAATTGAAGTTAAAGCCATAGTGATGTAAATCCTTGCAAAAGGACGTGGTCGTGACTGCTGCATCGGCAGATGACACCCGTCCGGGGAATGGGAAAAAGACGATGAGGCAACGCCGGTGTGGGCGTCGGTGTGGGCGCCAGCTACAGGGTGTAGTCGCCCGAGGCTTCTGGCTGAAACAGCACGGACACGACGCGCGCGCCACCGCCTTCACCGCTGGGCATCTGCCAACGAGCGACGTCACCCGCACGCAACCCCAGCAAACTGCAACCCACGGGTGAAAGCACCGACACAAACCCAATGGTCGGTTCGGCATCCGTGGGGTAGCAAATGGTGAGTTGCTGACGGTGGCCGGTGTGCAGGTCTTGGCATTCCACGGTGGAGTACATCGTGACCGTGTCTGATGACACCTCACGAGCATCCAAAACATCCACCCCATCCAACAAATCAGTCACCCACTGCGGCGCATTCAAATGGGCCAGTTTGCTCAGTCGGGCGAAATCGAGTTCGGTGAGCGTGCGCTCAGTGACCAGCGTCGAGATTGTTTGCATGATGAAGCGTTCCATTGGAATGCGACACCTCTGAAACCACAGAAGGCCGCCACCGCGCGAGGGGGGTGCCCGGCAGTCAATGGTTTGCGCTTGAGAAGAAGGAAAGCGGACCGCCGGGCTTAAGTGAGTGCGGCGGTCTGTTGCAAACCGGCCACACCCAACACGCGGGTCGCGCGCGCGGCATGAATCATGACCAAGGGGGTCATCTCATTGTTAATGCCGTTAAAGTGTTGGTAAATTTGCATATCTGCAGTTTACACATGTTTGACACTTCAAGCAAACGATAGCCCTACAAACTTTGCCAGTATCAGCCGCTGCAGTACGCACCGTACTTACAACAGTTTCTGCAAAATCAGCACGCCAAAAAAAACAAATGCGGCGATAAAAATCCATTTCAGGGTCAGTAGGCCGTAACGTTTGTAGCGCACATCACCGGTGTAGATGAACCGCCCAAAGCAGACAATCGCTCCCAACAACAAGACAAGGAAAAGAGCACGAAAAAAAGCCATGGTTGTTCTCCGGTGGGCCTACCAGGCCCGGGCGGGTTGCGCAAAGCCTTTGGGAGCGAGCTTGTCATTCTCAAAAGTGACGATGTCCCACGCGTCCGGGTGGGCCAGCAGCTCCCGCAGCAGCAGGTTGTTCAGTCCGTGACCCGAACGAAACGCACTGTAACTGGCCAGCAGCGGTTTGCCCACCACATACAAATCGCCCATGGCGTCGAGAATTTTGTGCTTCACGAATTCATCGTCGTAACGCAGCCCCCCCACATTGAGCACCTTGTAGTCGTCCATCACGATGGCATTGTCCAAGCCGCCCCCCAGCGCCAGGCCATTGGAGCGCATCATTTCCACGTCTTTGGTGAAGCCAAAGGTGCGCGCGCGGGCGATGTCTTGGGAGTAAGAGTGCTCGCTCATGTCAAACATGACGCGCTGGCCGGTGGAATCAACGGCGGGGTGGTCAAAGTCGATTTCAAAACTGAGTTTGTAGCCATGAAACGGCTCGAGGCGCGCCCATTTTTCATGGGGGCCTTCCCCTTGGCGCACCTCAACAGGTTTGAGCAACCTGATAAAACGCTTGGGTGCGTTTTGCAGTTCAATACCCGCACTTTGCAACAAGTAAACAAAGGAAGCCGCCGAGCCGTCCAAGATCGGCACCTCTTCGGCCGTGATGTCCACATAGAGGTTGTCAATGCCTAAACCTGCACAGGCCGACATCAGGTGCTCCACGGTGTGCACTTTGGCGTTGCCACGGGACAGCGTGGAGGCCAAGCGGGTGTCGGTCACGGCCAGGGCAGACACCGGAATGTCCACGGGCTCTGGCAGGTCAATCCGCCGAAACACGATGCCCGTGTCAGGTGGGGCGGGGCGCAGGGTGAGTTCTACCCGCTGGCCGCTGTGCAGGCCCACGCCGACGGCACGGCTAAGGGCTTTGAGTGTTCGTTGT
>JAGODZ010000267.1 GCA_017997975.1 Rhodoferax sp. | reverse complement strand
CGCCCGAATGGGGAACCATGCTGGCTGATGCGCGTGAATTCGTGCTGCGCGCTTGGTGGGTGGTGACCTTTCCAGGTCTCGCTATTCTGATGACGGTCCTGGCATTCAATTTGCTTGGTGATGGTCTACGCGATGCGTTTGACCCCAAATTGAAGCGCTGAAAGCACACTTACTTATGCCTTTATTAGAAATTGAAAACCTGTCCGTGGAGTTTCCCTCCAAGAACAGCGTCATGCATGCCGTTGACGGTGTCAGCTTGAGTTTAGAAGCCGGCGACGTGCTCGGCATTGTGGGTGAATCCGGTTCTGGAAAAAGCGTCACGATGATGGCGTTGATGGGCTTGGTGTCCTACCCGGGTCGCGTCACGGCGGACAAGCTCCGTTTTGACGGCCATGACCTGTTGACTTTGTCTCAAAGTGAGCGAAACAAGCTTATTGGCAAAGACGTTGCCATGATCTTCCAAGATCCAACCACCAGTCTGAATCCCTGCTTCACGGTGGGATATCAGTTGGCAGAAACCCTCAAGCTCCACTTAGGGATGACGGGCCAAGCGGCCAAAAAGAGTTCTATCGAATTGCTGGAGCAAGTCGGTATTCCAGCGCCCGAGAAACGCCTGAAAGACTATCCGCACCAAATGTCGGGGGGGATGAACCAGCGCGTCATGATTGCCATGGCCATTGCCTGCAACCCCAAGTTGTTGATTGCAGACGAGCCCACCACCGCACTTGATGTGACCATTCAAGCCCAAATTTTGGACCTGCTGCGCAGTCTTCAAAAAGAACGCGGCATGGCGCTGGTCATGATCACCCACAACATGGGCGTCGTGTCCGAGATGGCCCAGCGTGTGGCGGTGATGTACGCCGGTCAAGTGATGGAAGAGCGCAGCGCGCAAATTATTTTCAACGACCCGCAACACCCCTACACCGAGGCGCTGTTGGCTGCAATGCCAGAACGCAGTGACGGCTTTTCCCGGCTGGCCACCATTCCTGGCATGGTGCCTGGCCTTTATGACCGTCCTACCGGCTGCCTGTTTGCACCCCGTTGCAATTACGCCGACGACAGCTGCCGCGCGCAGCGCCCGCTGCTGCGCACTTGGCAAGACGGCATGGTGCGCTGTCACTACCCCATCGCCCAGTCGCCCAAAGTCACGGCTGAAGCCGATGCGCTAAGAGCGATGGGAGCAACCGTATGAATGCCACCGTGCCAACCATTTCCTCCTCAAGTTCGATGGCCACCTCACCCGTAGTGATGGCAAAAGACCTGCGCCAGGTTTACAAAATTAGCCGAGGCTTCATGAAGGAAGCCGATCATTTGCAAGCGGTCGGTGGCGTGTCGTTCTCCGTAGATGCCGGTAAAACATTGGCGGTTGTGGGCGAGTCCGGGTGCGGCAAGTCCACCTTGGCTCGCATGGTGTCCTTAATCGAAACGCCCACCGCGGGCGAGTTGAAGTTAACCAATGTCAATGTACTGACCGCGACGCAGGAAGAACGCAAGGCGCTGCGCCAAACCGTGCAGATGGTGTTTCAAAACCCATTTGGCTCCCTGAACCCCCGCAAAAAAATTGGCTCGGTGCTGGAAGCCCCGCTAGAGATCAACACCACGTTGACGGCCCCAGAGCGCGCTGAAAAAGCCCGCGCCATGTTGGCGCTGGTCGGCTTGCGCCCTGAGCACTATGACCGCTACCCGCATATGTTCTCGGGTGGTCAGCGCCAACGCGTGGCGATTGCCCGGGCTTTGATGCTCAAGCCCTCCTTGATCGTGGCCGATGAGCCTGTTTCTGCACTGGACGTGTCCATTCAAGCGCAGGTCCTCAACCTGCTGGCGGACTTGCAAAAAGAACTCGGCTTAGCCTACTTGTTCATCTCGCATGATCTTGGCGTGGTCCGGCATATTGCCCATGATGTGCTGGTCATGTACTTGGGCCATGCGGTAGAGCAAGGCGAGAAGAAAGCTATTTTTGCGCAGCCACTTCACCCTTACACCCAAGCCCTGTTGGCGTCTACGCCCGGCATTGTGGGCACGGGTGATTCGCGCCAACGCATTGTGCTGAGTGGTGAGCTGCCCTCGCCCTTGAACCCACCCAAAGGTTGCGTTTTTTCAACCCGCTGCCCGAATGTGACCGCAAGATGCCGGGTGGAACGCCCGGTGCTTCGAGAACTCGCCGGCCGCCAGGTCGCCTGCCATGAGGCTGAACTTTTTATCCAACCCGCTGCCTAGCAGCAATAACCCAGAGGAGTCCATCAGATGACACCATCCAAGTCCATCTTTCGACGAAAACTAGCTATCAAGCCCACCGTGCTTTGCGCGCTGGCCTTGCCCGCCTTGATGGCGTTGGCCCCTGCGTCCGCCAAAACGCTGGTGTATTGCTCCGAAGGCAGCCCGGAGAACTTCTCTCCCAGCATCAACACCACCGGAACCTCCTTTGACGCCACGGAACAAATTTACGACAACATCGTCAAATTTGAGCGCGGCGGCACCAAAGTAGTGCCTGGTCTGGCTGAGAGCTGGACGATCTCTCCTGACGGTTTGGAGTACACCTTCAAACTGCGCAAGGGCGTGAAATGGCATTCCAACAAGAACTTCAAACCCAGCCGTGATTTCAATGCGGATGACGTGTTGTTCATGATCGAGCGTCAGTGGATTGAGAGCGACCCTTACTTCAAGGTCACCAGCTCCAACCACGCCTACTTTGGCGACATGGGCATGCCCAAGCTGCTGAAAAGCGTCGACAAAATTGATGAGTACACCGTCAAGTTCACCTTAAACCGGCAAGAGGCTCCCTTCTTGGCCAACATGGCCATGCAGTGGGCGGGCGTTCAGTCCAAAGAGTACGCCATTGCCATGCTGAAAGCAGGCACACCTGAGAAGATTGACCAAGAACCTCTCGGCACGGGTGCCTTCATGCTGGTGCAGTACCAGAAAGATGCCATCATTCGCTACAAGGCCTTCCCCCAGTACTGGGCTGGAAAAGCCAAGATTGACGACCTGATTTTTGCCATCACGCCTGATGCGTCGGTTCGCTGGGCCAAGCTGCAAAAGGGTGAGTGCCATGTCATGCCCTACCCCAACCCAGCTGACCTGCCTGCGATCAAGAAGGACAGCAATGTCACTCTGATGGAGCAGCCCGGCTTGAACGTGGGCTACCTCGCCTACAACACGACCAAAAAGCCGTTTGATGATGTGCGCGTGCGCAAAGCCGTGAACATGATCATCAACAAGCAAGCCATTGTGGATGCGGTGTATTTGGGCACGGCAATTCCTGCCACCAACCCGATTCCACCCACCATGTGGTCATACAACAAGTCCATCAAGGACGATGCGTTTGACCCCGCTGCTGGCAAGAAGTTGCTGGCCGCGGCCGGATATCCTGACGGCTTCACGACCGACTTGTGGGCCATGCCGGTTCAGCGTCCTTACAACCCCAATGCCAAGCGTATTGCCGAGTTGATGCAAGCGGATCTGGCCAAGGTCGGCATCAAAGCCGAGATCAAGAGCTTTGAGTGGGGCGAGTACCGCAAGCGCATGCAGTCGGGCGAGCATCAGATGGGCATGTTGGGTTGGACCGGTGACAACGGAGATCCTGACAACTTCTTGAACACGCTGCTCGGCTGCGCGGCCTCTAAGAACAATGGCTCCAACGTGGCCAAGTTTTGCGATCCTAAGTTTGAAGAGTTGGTCCAAAAGGCCAAGGTCGTGACCAATATCGCGGAACGTACCAAGTTGTACGAACGAGCCCAGGTGATCTTCAAAGAACAGGCACCTTGGTTCACCATCGCTCACGCGGTGCAGATCAAGCCCGTGCGCAAAGAAGTCGTTGACTTCAAACTGAGCCCATTTGGACGTCACTCTTTTTATGGCGTTGACATGAAATAACCACCTGACAAGGTGATCAAAAAAGGCCAGTAAACCGGCCTTTTTTTATGCTCATTTATAGCGCTAACCCTTTATTCATATGCGCAAGCAGCTATAAAATTAGTAGCAATTAAACTGATTTTTGTCGATTCAATGCCGCTTCAGTGACCGCGCTCAAAGTACCTCGCGTGCTGATGACTTCTGGGTCCAGCAGCACTTCAATCAGTGTTCCCTCGTCACGCGCCAAAGCGGCCAACAAAGCGGGTTCAAACTCCGACGTCTGGGTGATCCTCACGCCTGCATAGCCGTAGGCACGGGCCAACGCTGCAAAGTCAGGGTTCTTGAGCTGGGTGCCTGTGGTGTGCCGTGGGTACTCTCGCTCTTGGTGCATGCGAATGGTGCCAAACATGCTGTTGTTGAGCAGCACAATGATGGTCTTGGCCCCGTATTGTGCGGCCGTTGCCAACTCTTGGCCATTCATCAAAAAGTCGCCATCGCCGGCGATGGTGAAAGCGAGTCGCCCCGTGGTGATGGCGGCCGCAATGCCCGCAGGCACCCCATAGCCCATGGCACCATTGGTCGGTGCCAACTGGGTTTTATGCCCTTTAACCAAGCCGTGGTGCACGTAAAAGCGGTGAATCCAACTGGCGAAATTGCCTGCGCCGTTGGTCAATACCGCATCCACCGGCAGGTGCTTTTGCAGCAGGCCCACAAT
>JAGODZ010000266.1 GCA_017997975.1 Rhodoferax sp. | reverse complement strand
CCTGTTGGCTTTGCGTGGCTTGTACCGGGTGCTGTCCACAAAGTTATCCACAGAATTTGTGCATGAGTGGCGCCCTCTGAGCGGGCACTTCATCCCCACCCGCAGAGACCAGCCCCTCAGGCTATTCAGGCGCTAATTTGTCTTGGTGAGTGGGTTGGTTTGTCGGTTTACGTCAATTACTGTGTTAGTCAAACGGCGGTAAAAGTTAGCGGAAAGTGCACTTGTACCCAGTGCCTTATTTTTAAGCACCGTGTTGCAACCCGCATGGGCTATGGGTTTGAGCCACTTCTCCCAAGGACGTCAACACACTTATCCACAAAAATTGTGGACGGTGCAATGCGCTGCTTTTTTCTAGGGGAAGAGCTCTCGATTCGTTCATCGGCGCTCCCTGCGGGCACTTGAACCAGGAATCTTGGCCCCTGTTTTGCCCCTGTCACACCAGTTGGCGTGCGCGCATCTCTGCGTCGTGCCAGCGCGGGGCGCAAAAGTTGTCCCCAGCAGGCAGACCAGTGACCTGTGCTTGGGTGGGGCCGCTGCAACGCCAAGACATTGGGCTTGACTATGATCCGTGACTCATCACCATGACCACCGCACCCCTCCCTTATCCCCTTCGCACCGAATGCCCGCCCGGTGCTTGTATTTGCGGGCGAGATGCCTTGTTGGCCAACCGCGACGGAGACCTGCGGGTGTTGCGTTTGACCCGTGATGACGAGAAGCGGCTGCTGGCGCGGTTGGAAAGCCTGAGCAGCCTTGCGGATTGGCGGCACCTGCAAGCGCGGATCGAGCAGCAGTTGGGTGTGCGCATTGACATCAGCACCAGCCCGAAGGGGGTTCGCACCCTGCGCGGCATCACCATTCGGGTGCGGGAGCAGCCTGGCCTGTGCCGCAAGACGCGCCAAGCCATTCCAGCCGCCATCAAACGCAGCTTGGAGCAGCACCCTGAGTGGGCCTACGCCTTGTTGAATGTGGGGGGGTTGTTCGAGGCCGAATGAGCCGGAGTGCTTGGGGGCGCTGCGCCAACGCTGCTCACGCGACAGGCACCGTCTGCAAAGCCGCAGCCACTGGTGCTTTGGCCCACTTGTACCGGGGGCTGTCCACAAAGTTATGCACAGAATCTGTGGAGTAGTGCACACCGAGATTCCCTCGCCTCAAAAAAACGAAAAACTGAACAAGTCAACCCCGAAAAAAAGAAAAATTTGAGGATGAGGGGCGTTCATAGGCCCTAATGTATGCTAGCCAAGAGGCCAAAAATAGGATCAATTCTGAAAGTTGTGCGCACTGCCTATTTTGTGGGCAATCTGTTGCAACCCGCATGGAATAAGGGATGTGAGCCCTATTTGAGGATGAGTTTCAAAAGTTATCCCCAAAAAATGTGGATCAATCGGCTTGGTTTTTTCTCATCATGAAATGCCACCCGTAACGACTGGCGTGCGACTGCATTGAAGTCCCTTCCATGAGGCGCGGCGGCATCCCAACCCTCCCGTAAGCCCCGTCACACCACGCTTTGAAGCCCTCATTTCAGGAGCAGCCGCGAAAGTTATCCACACAAGCTGCAAAGCGAGAGGCTTTTTTGTGCGGATGCCTTTAAGTCGGGGTCACTTCATCGGCCCACACATTGAAGCGTTGCAGCGTATTGGCCCCAAAGGTGTTGGTGAGCGCCACATCGCAGGCGTCTCGGCCACGGGCCATCAGCACGCGGCCGATGCGCGGGGTGTTGTTGCGCGCATCGAAGGTGTACCAGCGGTCGCCCAGGTAGGCCTCAAACCAACCGGCGAAATCCATGGGCCCCGGCACGGCGGGAATGCGGATATCGCCTAAGTAGCCGGTGCAGTAACGCGCCGGGATGTTCATGCACCGGCACAGGGCAATGGCCAAGTGAGCAAAGTCGCGGCACACGCCTTGCCGTTCGTTGAAGGCTTCAAGCGCAGAGCGGGTTCGCCGCGCATGGGGGTAACCAAACTCGATATGGTGGTGAACAAAGTCGCAAATCGCCTGCACCCGTTCGCCGCCGGTCGGCCCGTTGCCAAACTGCGCCCACGCGAAGTCAGACAAGTGGTCGGTTTCGCAATAGCGGCTGCCCAGCAGAAACTCCAAGGCCGATTCGGGCAGGTACTCCACCGGGGTTTGAGGCACGCCCACGGCCGAGGCATCCACCAGTCCCGAATCTCTGAGCAGCGCCGTGGTGGTGATCACGAACCGGCCCGCCGGTGCCACCAAGCGGCTGCACCAGTTGCCAAAGGTGTCGCGGTACGCCGACAAGGGCACGGGGGGTGTGGTGTGCAGTTGGTCGGCTTGTACCAAATCAGAGGCGCGCGAGTAATGAATGTTGAGTGCCAGCAGCATGGGCGTGGGGCGTGGGCATTCGTATTCCATCTCGAACCCGACGCGCAAATGCAGCGGCGGGGTGAGGGGCTGGTTGTGTAGCGGAAACGGGTGGGTCATGGGTCGGGCTCCTGAAACCTGAGAGGGGGTGCCCAATGAAGGGGGGGTGGTCGTTCAGTCTAACCCTGTGACCTGAAAACGACGCTGGCTGCCTTTTTGACGGGCATCGGGCGCTAAGCCCCGTCCTGTCTGGCTTGGAGTGACTTGTCCCGGGCGTTCTCCACAAAGTTATCCCCAGAATTTGTGCATGAGTTCAGGCCATGCCGCTGCGCTCCGGTCAGGCGCAGGAAAGCCTTCAAAAAGCATTCATTTTTCGTTCATTATTTTTCTTAAACCGCAGATAAGCCGCTTAGATATGCTAGGAGAGTGAGCGGTTTGAGTGCCAGGGTGGGGTGCTTATACCGAGTGCTTAAATAATAGGCATCGCGTTGCAGGCCAATGCCAGCAAGGCTTTCAAGACTTGTCCCGTGTGTACTGCACAAAGTTATTCACAATTTTTGTGGAGTTATTTTTAAAGAGAGAGGTCCAACCGGGTGGGCGCATGAATTTCTCCGTTAAAAGCATGCTGAGTGGCGGTTTGTGTGCGGCCTGTTTCGATGGAATACGGTGCCAGCCCGCGCCACGCTTGACGATCGCGCTCTGGTTCTGGAGTTGGCCTTGAAAGTTATCCACAAAATGATGGAACTACTTCACAGGCCCACCCAATCCGAAGGGGACCGTGGCGAGCTACAGCGCCGACGATTGGCGGCGGAACTCGGCGGGAGACACCCCGGTCCAGCCTTTGAACGCACGAATAAAGCTTTTCTCGTTCAGAAAGCCGCTCGCCTGAGCGACTTGTTTGATCGGGCGCTCGGTGCGCAGCAGCAGGTCACGCGCTTGTTTTTGCCGCACCTCATCTTTTAACGCCTGCAGGGAGGCCCCTTCGTCCTTCAGTTGGCGGTGCAGGGTGCGGGGTGACATATGGAGCAGGGCGGCCAAATCGTCCGCGCTGTGGGCGTGTTCTGGGTGGGCGAGCAGGGTCTGGCGCACGCGCTGCACCAGCAGGCGGTCTCGCCGGTAGGGCAGCACGGTCAGGGGCAGGGCGCGTTGCAACATGTGTTGCAAGGCGGCTTCGTCGCGGTGCAGCGGCAAGCTGAGGTAGCGAGCGTCGAAGTGAAGGCTGGCCTGCGCCGCGTGAAACACCGTGGGGCCAGAGAACAGCACGTGGTAAACCGGCGCGTGCGGCGGAGGTACAAAAGGAAAGCGCGCCTCTTTGATGGGGATGCGAGAGTCCAGCAGCCAGCAGGCCACGCCATGCACATTGCGCAACACCGACACCAGACAAAACTCACGCAAGGCCCCCAGATCGCGGTGCTCAGCTAGGCTCAAGGTGGCCGTGTCGCCCGCCACACTCAGTGTGAGGGTGATGTCGTCCGTGATCAGTCCATGGTGACGGCACCAGCGTTTGAGCGCCACATCCAGCGTGGGCGCGCTGATGGAGGCGCGGGCCAGCATGCCGTAGCTGCCCCACGGCAGGCGGCGGCTGAACCAGCCCAAACCTTCGTCATCGAGCTCTTGCATGGCCGCACCTGAAATCAGCTCCATTTGCAGGGCGGTAATGCAGGCCCCAACGGTACTGAAAAGTTCTGGCGTGATTTGTGCCTTGATGAGTGCCGCTTCGGGGCTCATGCCGGCCCGCTCGTAGGCCTGCACAATGGCATGAACAAAGGCCATCGGCGTCACCGAAGGGCCGGAGAGGCGGGCGTTCTGGAGAGCGGCGAGCGTGTTCACAGAGTGAATCATAGGCTCAAGTGGTGATGGGGTTGGCAGTATTTGCAACCTCAGTGGCCGACACCGATCAAGCCATCGGCCTATGCTGCACCTTGAGTTCACCCGCTAGCAGCCTGTCGGGCTTAGGTCGTCGAAAGCGAAAATCGGCCCCAGCGAGGATAGTTTTTGACGATTTCGCAGCCCAATATCTGGATATTGGGTAAGAAAGCGGCGAAAAATAGCCCGCTGCGGTCGATTTGCAGCCGACGATTCCTAAGTCCGACAGGCTGCTAGCGCCGCTGCGCCCTTTTGAGGAAACACGATGACACGATTCCCCGCCACCCCCACCAACGAGCAGGCGCTGACCCTCAGCCTGTCCAGCGGTGCCACCGACACGCCGTTGATCGAGCAAACCTTGGGCGTTTGTTTTGACGCCATGGC
>JAGODZ010000265.1 GCA_017997975.1 Rhodoferax sp. | reverse complement strand
AGCCACCGCATCCGCACTGAGGTCGCCCATGGCGAGTGCCGCCGCCAGCACCACGCGGTTGCGCCCGGCTTGCTTGCCGGCATACATGACTGCATCGACGTGGGCCATCAGGGCATCCAGGGACTCACCTGCTTGTTGCACCACGCCTGCTGTGGCGGTGACCTGCAGGGTTTGGGTGCCAATGTCAATCACCGTCTCGGCCAGGGTGCAGACGAAACGAGTCATGACCGCCGCCGCCTGCTCGACCGTGGAGCCGGGCAGCAGCACCAAAAATTCCTCACCCCCCACCCGCGCAGCCATGTCTGCCCCCCGAAAACTGTGCAGGCAAAGTTGGCCGACACTGCGCAAGACCGCATCCCCTGCAGCGTGGCCGTAGCGGTCGTTCACCTGCTTGAAATGGTCCAAATCAAACATGGCCAATGACAAGGCCTCGCCGCTGCGCTGCGCCCGCGCCAGTTCGGCGTTCAACCGATCCAAAAAGGCGCGCCGGTTGGGCAGGCCTGTGAGCAAGTCGGTCATGGCCTTGCGTTCAAGCTCGTCCTGCAAGGCGATGCGTCGGGCGATCTCTTCCTGCAACTGGCGTCGCAGCCAAAACGCATGCCGTTCGTTTTTTTGCAGACGCAACGCAAAGACATACCCCACCACGGCAGGCAGGGTGACCAGAAATGCGGTTGTGATGCTGTGGACCCCATTGGAACTGGCCACCCACACACTGAGCGTCGCTCCGACCGTACCCAAAAGCGCCACCGGCAGCGCCAACCTCACGCGAAAGGGCAGGAAAATAAACAGCGCGAGCTGGACCATCATGATGGTTGCGGTGCTGAGCACACGAATATCCGGTCGCAAAATGTTGAAAAGAAAAAAGTACGGCCAGCACACCAAGCCCATCCACATCAGCAGGTGACTATGCAGCGCCAGCGTCGGTGCGCGCTTCAGCGCCACGCACCCGGCTAGCAGCGCCGCCGCCATGGTGACCCGGTAGAACGTGAGCCACCAAAACTGCGGCACTGCACCTATCTCAAAGTACTCGGGCACGACAACCGCCAGCATCAGCAGCGCCCACACCATCAAGCTGATGCGCTGTTGTTGCGCAACGCGCCCTAGAGTGCTCTCCCGGAAGGCCAGCTCCAATGCCTCGTCCGCAAACTCTCCCACCAGCGGCCGGATGGTGGCGCTCATCTCTGCCGGGAGGGTGAGGGAGGTCAGCGATTGAGAAGCCATGTTCTTCCATGTTAAAGGCGCATTCGGGCCTTACTTTGGTACAACTTAAGCTGACGCAGACTTAGGTGCGCCTCTTTAACAACAACGAACGAGACTGGCGCTACTTAAGCCCTGAGCTGTTTCAGATGTGAGTTTTGAGTCGAACGCGCCATCCCGCGTTCCGGCATGAAGCCGATTGGACTGCATGCATTTTGTGAACCAGAGTCGAGTTGAAAGACGGCGACTGCGCGGACCAGTTCTGCGGCCTGCGCGTTGAGGCTTGTGGCCGCCGCCGCCATTTGCTCAACCAGGGCGGCGTTTTGCTGTGTCGTTTGATCCATCTGCATGACGGCTTCTCCGACTTGGGAGACGCCCGCACTTTGCTCTGTGCTGGCCGCGCTGATCTCGCTGACGATGTCACTCACCCGCCGAATAGCCTCCACCACCTCGTTCATGGTGGCCCCGGCCTTATTCACCAGCACGCTGCCTTCTTCTATCCGCTCCACGCTGTCGGTGATCAGTGCTTTGATCTCCTTGGCTGCGTTGGCGCTTCGTCCCGCCAAGCTGCGGACTTCAGTGGCCACCACGGCAAATCCGCGACCTTGCTCGCCTGCCCGGGCGGCTTCCACCGCAGCGTTCAGCGCCAAAATGTTGGTCTGAAACGCAATCGCGTCAATGAGCCCGATGATGTCTGCAATTTTTCGGCTGCTTTCATTGATGCCTTTCATGGTGGCCACCACTTGGCCCACCACCTCGCCACCTTGCTGTGCCACGGACGAGGCATTCACTGCAAGCTGATTCGCCTGGCGTGCGTTGTCAGCGTTTTGGCGCACCGTGCCACTCAGCTCCTCCATGGCGGCGGCAGTTTCTTCCAAAGCGCTCGCCTGCGTTTCGGTGCGTGCCGACAAGTCGGTGTTGCCACTGGCAATCTCTTCACTGGCGATTGCCACCGCATCTGCGTTCTGGCGAACGCCGGTGACCACCTGTGCGAGTTGATCTCGCATCAGTTTCATTGTCGCCATGACGCTACTGGTGTCACCGGGCTTGACGGGGATATCGTTTGTCAAATCGCCGGTGCGAACCGCATCAGCCGCTGCCTTCACGACGGCAGGTTCGCCACCCAGACGTGAGAAAACCTGTCGACTCAAGAACGTGAGCCCCAGAAGAATGACGGCGGCGGTGAGCATGGCCAATCCGCCTAGGATGGTGTACCACCGCACCTGCCGCTGCTCGGCCGCTCTCACGGCACCCAAGGTGCGTCGGTCCACTAGGGTCAAGAACTCATCTACGGGCTTCATGATGTTGGCCTTGAATATGTGGTAGTCCTTGCTGTTCATCATGGCTTGCGCTTTTGGGAGATCAGGGGCACCCGTCAGCAAGAATCCCCCTTTACCGTCCGCAAATTTCCCTTTGACGAGATTCATTGCAACGGTTTCGGTCTGCACCAAATCGTCTGAATTGGCCTGCGCCTCATTGAGCTTGCCAAATTCTGCGGCGTCAAACTTGGCCCGCACCATTAAATCGTGCAAGGAAACGGTTTCGCCTACGTCTCGAACCGGCATGACACCCGCGGCTCGAAAGTCCCAGTAGATCTTTTCGTACTCAGTCGGCCTCGGGCGCTTACCGTTGCGCACTTCAATCACTTCGAGATACTGCTGCTCCCACATCGGGTCACCCGATATCACGTAAGTGCGCGCCAACCGGGTTAGGTCGTCCGAACTTTGCCGCAACTCGTCTGCCAATAAGTAGGACTGGTAACGGTCAGCGTTGACACGTGTTAATTCCCGTTCTGTCTGTCGAACCATCCACATGGAAGCCGCAGTGGCTGCAATCAGAACAAAAATAAAAACAAAAAGTAAAAAGAACAATTGTTTGATTGATTTCATTTATGCCCCCTATTTTTGGTATTTCCACTGACGCAGAGGCCAACGGAATGGTGTTCAATCTATCTTGAAAGCGACATTTTTGATGGAAAAAAACTTACAAATGGTTGACGCAAATCAAAGTTGCGATCACATTAAATTTCATAATGTGGAATCGAATCGAATCGAATCGAATCGAATCGAATCGAATCGAATCGAATCTAAACGAACCATTTTTTTTTAGAATATTGAGTGACAATTTTTCCGAGCTTTCTGTAACTGCTGCTGTTTTCAGAATGATTGTCGGCAAGGGTTGGTGTGCCTGTGCGTTAGCGCACGCAAGGCACCTCACCAAGGTCGTGGCAGTCGGGTGCAGATGCTGATGTCGATGTCGACCCACGTCGATGAGCAACTGGGGAACCGAGTGCAGCGCATAACGAGTCAAACCACCGGGGCCGCTGGTCCCCTTGCGGCACATGGGCTTGGCCTTACTGTTCAAGTGGTCGTCAAAGCCAGGGTTAAACCATTCGCTAAGTTACAAGTTCTGTGCGACCAATGCGATTGTGCTGAGCACGAAGCCCAAGAAGGGGGCACGCACCCGATGTGGCTGGACGGCGTAGCGGGGCAGTCGGTCAGGCTGACACTATTTCCTGCGCCTTGCGCTTGCATCGCGGCCGTAGTACAGGTAAACCGGCAATTGCGAGCGCCAGTTGTGGACATTGCTGTCGCGGGCCATCGCATCGACATCGTCCGCACCCTCGGGCGTTAACTCCCAGAGCAGGGCGCGGCGCACTTCGCAAATTTTGGACACACAGTTAGCAATGTGATCGCGATGAACCCTAAATCCGCGCATTCCCCCTGCTAGCAGCCTGTCGGGCTTAGGTCGTCGAAAGCGAAAATCGGCCCCAGCGCCGACTAGTTTTTGACGATTTCGCAGCCCAATATCTGGATATTGGGTAAGAAAGCGGCGTTCTCTCAGAGCGGCGAAGCCAAAAATAGCCCGCTGCGGTCGATTTGCAGCCGACGATTCCTAAGTCCGACAGGCTGCTAGGCCAGGTGGCCGCAAAGCGGCATTAAGGCAAAGCCGAATCGCCAGCAGAGGGGGGGGACTAGCGGAGGCTGTTGGTCTTTGCTTTGGCTTTTCTCGCGTGTTCTTCCGTTCCTTGTGCGTCCACCTAGGCCCTTACGCAGCTTAGGCTGAACAGTCACCTTTGAGGTATGCCAGCACGTCGGGTAAGACGTGTTTTCCGCCGATATTTGGTCACAAAAAATATGTGGCTTAATTTTGAAAACAGCGTTTTAGCTTTATTGGTTGTTGTTTTTAATGCTTGCGCCTTAATTATTAAAACGGCATAACACCAATATGCAAATCGGGAATCGTTTTCGTTGCTGCCCAACTCCCGCACAGGCACAAACCCTGCTGCAGCGGGTGATTGAAGTACCGGCGTTTTATTCTTCGCAGGAATGCGGCTCATGTGGCCACATTCATAAGGACAACCGGGTATCCCAATCCGAGTTCGTCTGTCAAAACTGTGGACACACCCGAC
>JAGODZ010000264.1 GCA_017997975.1 Rhodoferax sp. | reverse complement strand
CTCACGCCGCCCCAATATTCGGCACCAAACTGCCCGCATCTTGCCCGCCTTTGAGGGCAGAGGTGAAGGCCAGCATGCGGTCGATGGGGACGCGGGCGCGTTCGCCTAGGGAGGGGTCAATGTGGATTTCATTGGCGCCGGTTTCTAGCACGCGGGCCACGTCAGCCAAGCCGTTCATGGCCATCCAGGGGCAGTGGGCGCAGCTTTTGCAGGTGGCGCTGTTGCCGGCGGTGGGGGCTTCTAAAAATACCTTGCCGGGGTTGAGGGTGCGCAGCTTGTGCATCATGCCGTTGTCGGTGGCGACGATGAAGGTGCGGGCGTCCATCTCGCTGGCGGCCTTGAGGATGGCGGAGGTGGAGCCCACGGCGTCGGCCAGCGCGATCACGTCCATGGGGGACTCGGGGTGCACCAGCACTTTGGCGCCGGGGTGCTCTTGCATCAGGGCTTGCAGCTCAAAGGCTTTGAACTCGTCGTGCACGATGCAGGAGCCGCCCCACATGACCATGTCGGCACCGGTTTCACGCTGGATGTAGCCGCCCAAGTGGCGGTCAGGGGCCCACAAAATTTTGTGGCCTTTGTCTTTGAGGGCGCTCACGATGTCCAGCGCACAACTCGATGTCACCAACCAGTCTGAGCGGGCTTTGACGGCGGCGCTGGTGTTGGCATACACCACCACGGTGCGGTCGGGGTGGGCGTCGCAAAAAGCACTGAATTCGTCGATGGGGCAACCGAGGTCGAGCGAGCAGTTGGCGCCCAGGTCAGGCATCAAAATGGTTTTATTGGGCGAGAGAATTTTGGAGGTTTCGCCCATGAAGCGCACGCCCGAGACCACCAGCGTGGTGGCGGGGTGGTCGCGTCCAAAGCGCGCCATTTCCAGCGAATCGCTGACGATGCCGCCGGTTTCTTCGGCCAGGTCTTGCAAGTCGGGGTGCACGTAGTAGTGCGACACCATGACCGCGTTGCGTTCTTTCAACAGGCGGCGAATTTTGTCTTTTAATTCTTCACGCTCTTCAGGGCCTGGCTCGGTGGGCACTTTGGCCCAGGCGTATTTGATGGCGCACACCTCCGTGCCTGAATCGGCGTTTTGCTGGGGCATTTCATATTCAACGTTCAACAGGGTGGACATCAGGGCACTCCTCAAAAACTCAAAAAATTCGGCTTCTTAACAACTTCAACTCTCGAAGCAGGACAGCTTGGGTCAGTTCAGGCCAAGCCAGCCCAGATCAAGGTGGGGTGACTTATTGGGCGCTGAAGCGCATCGAAAAGTCGATGGCCTGCACATCTTTGGTGAGGGTTCCGATAGAAATACGGTCCACTCCCGTGGCAGCAATGCCGGCCACGGTGCTCATATTGACCCCGCCTGATACCTCCAAAATGGCCCGCCCGTCGTTGATTTGCACGGCTTCCCGCAGCATCTCAGGCGTCATGTTGTCCAGCAGCACCATGGCCGCGCCCGCGTCCAGCGCCTCGGCCAGTTGGGCCAAGGTTTCGACTTCGATTTCAACAAAGGTGGCACTGGGTGCCACTTGCGCAGCACGCGCCAGCACGGCTGAGACGCTGCCCGCTGCGGCAATGTGGTTTTCTTTGATCAGCACCGCGTCATAGAGTCCGATGCGGTGGTTGGTGCCACCACCCGTGCGCACGGCGTACTTCTGCGCCAGCCGCAGTCCCGGCAGGGTTTTGCGGGTGTCCACAATGTGCGCCCGGTTGCCGGGCACGGCGTTCACCGCGTCCACGTAGCCAGCGGTTTTGGTGGCCACCGCGCTCAAGGTTTGTAAGAAGTTGAGCGCGGTGCGCTCGGCGGTGAGCAGCGCGCGGGCAGAACCGGTCATCTCCAACACCACTTGGTCCGGCGCACACCGCTCGCCCTCGCCCACCAGCCACTGAATCGTGGCGGTAGGGTCCACCTGCTGCAAGGTGGCTTGCACCCAGGGGGTGCCACAAATCACGGCGGCTTCACGGGCCAGCACACGGGCTTTGGCCTGGATGGTGGCGTCAATCAGTCCCGCCGTGAGGTCGCCCGCACCCACGTCTTCTGCCAAGGCACGAGCGGCGTCGGTTTGTGCAAGTGCGGCCAAGGCGGCAGGGGAAAAATCAAAAGGAGTGGTCATGGGAAGCCCGCAAGGTGGTTTACCGCCCGAGCATCAGAGCACGACAAGTTACTACCAAAATGATAGCTACTTGCGCACATCCGACAAGGGCTAGAGGCCAATTTGTTATAAAAAACGATCCATGATTCTACGGCTCTCTTTGCTGAGCAGCGAGAGGTCACGAATTTTGAACTGAATGCCGTGGGAGTCGGTCACCAGCAACACGGTGGGGCCGACGCGGCGAATGTCTTCATCGCCACGCAGCACAAACCGGGTGTCGCCCCGGTCGGTCTTCACGGTCCAGGTGCACGGGGTAGAAAAGCTGGTGACGCTGACAATGTCCTGAATCTCGGGCATGAATTCCCGCGTGTCCAGTGCCTCTTGAATCAGCACCTGAACCGATGGCGGCGCATTGGCTAGGCGGTCCAGCCAGCCCACCTCATGGCCGTCGGTGGCCACCAAGGCGACGCCGTCTTGCGGCGCTTGAATGGGGTAGGCGCGCACGGGCACCACGCCTTCAAACACCTCGCCCTCGGGGTTGGTCAGCACCAAGCGACCAAAGGAGTCGCGGGTGAGTTGAAAGTGGGACTTGTTCACGCGAATGATCGGGCTCATGGGGCAGCGTCCTTATCGGCGTCCCTATCGACGTCCATGTTGCGGGCTTGCGCCTGGTACAGGTTGAAGTAAGCGCCCTCTTGCGCCATCAGGTCGTCGTGCGTGCCAATCTCCACCACCTGGCCTCGGTCCAGCACCACCAAGCGGTCGGCCCGGTGCAGCGTGGACAAACGGTGGGCAATGGCGATGGTGGTGCGACCCTGCACGAGGTTTTCCAGCGCCTTTTGAATTTCTTTCTCGGTCTCAGAGTCCACCGAGGACGTGGCCTCGTCCAAAATCAAAATGCGGGGGTCAATCAACAAGGCGCGGGCAATCGAGATGCGCTGGCGCTCGCCGCCCGACAGGCCCTGACCGCGCTCACCCACCATGGAGTCGTAGCCCTGGGGCAGACGCAAAATGAACTCATGCGCGTGCGCCGCGCGAGCCGACTCGATGATTTCTTCGCGGCTGGCATCGGGCTTGCCGTAGGCAATGTTTTCGGCGATGGTGCCAAAAAACAAAAAGGGCTCTTGCAACACCAAGCCAATGTTGCGCCGGTAGTCGGCCACGGCAAAGGAGCGCACGTCCACGCCATCGACCTTGATCGAACCTTCGGACACGTCGTAAAAACGGCAGATCAGGTTCACCAACGTGCTTTTTCCCGAGCCACTGTGGCCCACCAACCCGATCATTTCGCCGGGCTGAATGCTCAGGTTGATGCCTCGGTTGACTTCGCGGTTGCCATAGCGAAAACTCACATCGGTCAGCTCAATGCTGCCTTTCACCGTGCCCAGCGGCACCGGTTTGATCGGCTCTGGCACGCTGGACACATGGTCCAAGATGTCAAAAATGCGCTTGGCAGCCGAGGCGGACTTTTCGGTCACGGACACAATGCGGCTCATGGAATCCAGCCGCCCGTAAAAGCGGCTGATGTAAGCCACAAAAGCCGTCAGCACGCCCACAGTGATGTCGCCTTGGGACACCAAATAAATGCCAAAACCCCAGACCACCAGCAAGCCCAGCTCCGTGACAAACGACACGCTGGGTGAAAACAGCGACCAAATTTTGTTCAGCTTGTCATTCACTGCCAAGTTGTGCTTGTTGGCTTCTTTGAAACGCGCCGATTCGCGCTGCTCTTGGGCAAAGGCCTTGACCACGCGCACCCCCGGAATGGTGTCGGCCAACACGCTGGTCACCTCGGACCACACGCGGTCAATCTTCTCAAACCCGGTTTGCAGCTTGAAGCGCACTGAGTGAATCATCCAAACAATGAAGGGCAGCGGCACCAAGGTGGCCAGGGCCAGCCACGGGTTGATGGAGAAAAGGATGGCCGCCGTCATGAGGAGCATGAGCACATCGGTGGCAAAGTCGAGCAGGTGCAGCGACAAGAACACGCAGATGCGGTCACTCTCGCTGCCAATGCGCGACATCAAGTCGCCCGTGCGTTTGCCGCCAAAATACTCCAGCGACATGCGCAGCAAATGGTCGTAGGTGGTGGTGCGCAAATCCGCCCCAATGCGCTCTGACACCAGCGCCAGCACATAGGTTTTGGCCCACGACAGGGCCCAGGCCAAAAACGCCGAACCAAACAGACCCGACAGATACAAGGCCACCAAACTGGGCTCAATGTGCTGGCCGTTTTGAAACGGAATCAACACCTCGTCCATCAGCGGCATGGCCAAATAAGGCGGCACCAAACTGGCGGCGGTGCCCAAGAGCGTCAGGCAAAAGCCCAGCAGCAACTGCCCTTTGTAGGGTTTGGCAAAGCGCCACAAGCGGAACAAGGTCCACGTGCTGGGCGGGGTGTGCAAAACCTTGGTGCAAATAGGGCACTCTTCTTGATCGGGGGCCAGCGGCGCTTTGCAGCTGGGGCAGCAATGGCCTTCGGCCACCACGGGGGCCAAGCCGGTGATGTGGCTTTGCAACTGCGTTTGAAA
>JAGODZ010000263.1 GCA_017997975.1 Rhodoferax sp. | reverse complement strand
CCTCGCGCCAAGCCCGGATCGACCACCCTACCGCGCCCCAACATGAGGCTGTGGCAGCCCGACACCTCGCGGCACCGCATCGCATCAGCCACGGTCCAAATGTCGCCATTGGCCACCACCGGCAGGCGCACGGTGGCACAAATATCGGCAATGCGGTGCCAGTGGGCGGGGGGGCGATAGGCGTCTGCTTTGGTGCGGGCGTGCACCACCAATTCATTGGCCCCCCCGGCTTCAATGGCCTGGGCGCATGCTTCAGCGCGGGTGTCGTCGTTAAAACCCAGGCGCATTTTGGCCGACACCGGCAGGTGCGCGGGCACGGCGCGTCGCACGGCAGACACGATTTGGAACAGCAGTTCGGGGTCGTCCAGCAAAGCCGCCCCACCGCCATGGCGGTTCACCACTTTGGCCGGACAGCCAAAGTTCAAGTCAATCCCGTCTGGCCCCAAAGCCGCCAGACAGGCTGCGTTTTCTGCCAAGCACACCGGGTCGGAGCCCAACAACTGGGCGCGCACCGGCACCCCAGACAACGTGCGCCCCCCCTGCAACAGCTCGGGGATGACGCGCACAAACGCCCGGTCGGGCAACAAGGTGTTGGTCACCCGAATGAACTCCGACACACAACGGTCCACCCCACCCACCCGGGTCAAAATGTCGCGCAGCACAAAGTCCAGCAGCCCCTCCATCGGGGCGAGAAGAATGGTCATAAAAGAGGAAATAGGAAAAAAAAACAGCTCGAAAAATGCGCTTGGCTCACGCCACAGAGAGCGGGGCGTTAAACCCGGATGTTTTGCACCAGCAAATCGGTCATGGTCGCGCTGGACTCCTCCAAGCGCTGGGCCAAAATGCGGGCAATATTGCGGTAGATGATATGGGCACTCTCGGCATGGGCGTCCACCGCTTCGCGGTAAAAACGCATGGTGACCGCTTGGCCGCTGGCGCGAACGGTGGCTGAACGAACCGGCTTTCCGACCAAGGCCATCTCGCCAAAGCAGTCCCCCACACCCAAGCGGGCCAGTTCAATCCATTGGTCGCCTCTGTCTTTGCCCACCTCCACTTCGCCAGCGATGAGGACAAAGAACGAGTCTCCAATGTCCCCTTCTCTGAACACGTTTTTTCCAGGCTCAATGGTGACTTGTTCGCAAATGGCGAGTGTCCGCACCAACAGCGCCATCGGCATCCCCCGAAAAAGGGGCACTTTTTCTTGGATTTTGAGCACCGTTGCAGCGCCCAGTTTCTTCTCGGCGGGGCGAACAATCACCTGCGCCCGAACGTTTTCGGCTTGAAATTGAATGATGGTGGGGTCGATCTTCATACGGGAGCCTATTAAACAGCATCGGCTCTGGCGACCCTATACTTTGAGCGGAATAAAAAACACGTTTCACAACCCCCTGAAGGAGACTTATGGCAATCAATGTCAACATCGATCTTGGCTACGAGCTGGAGGTCAAGGCCAAAGCGAAAGAGGTTTTTGACCTGCTGTCCGACGTACCCGCCTCCGCCAGCCACTTTCCCAAGGTGGACGCGTTGGTGGATTTGGGTGACGGCGTTTACCGCTGGGAGATGGAGAAGATCGGCATTGCGCAGATCAACCTGCAAACCATTTACGCGTCTAAATACGTCGCCAACCGCGCCAAAGGCACTGTCACTTGGACGCCGGTCAAGGGCGAAGGCAATGCGCTGGTGTCGGGGCACTGGAAGATTGAAGACCTGAAAACATCCACCAAAATCATTTTGCAAATCAAAGGCGACCTCTCTATTCCCCTGCCCGGCCTGATGAAGATGGTGGTGGGTCCGGTCGTCGAGTCTGAATTTGAGAAGATGGTGGAGCAGTATTTGGACAATTTAACGAAAAAATTTGGCGGCGAAGTCTAAAAAGGCCACCGTTCGGGATGGCCCACGACGCCAGCACGGTGTCCAGCGTCGGCGGGCCCCTTCATTGGTGAATACAGGCTTGAGATGCTATGCTTTAAATAGCTGCCTGCACAGCTGCAGCAAGGGTTGCAAGGCATTTAGGCCTTCACCTTGGATTTCACCCGTTGAAAGGCCAGTACACCCAGCAGCACGGTGGCACCCGCCAAAATGCCAAAAACACCGTCCAACGCCATGGCCAACACCGGTTGAACGGCAGCGCCTAGGCGCTGGCTCAGCGACTCAATCGCGTGGTGAACCATCGGCAAACCATGCGTCAAAATGCCGCCCCCCACCAGAAACATCGCGGCAGTGCCGGCCACCGACAGGGCTTTCATGAGGTACGGTGCCGAGACCAGCACCCCACGCCCCAAGCTGCGTTGCCATTGAGCCAGTGTCGTTTCGCCCGGTTTCTGACTCAAGTACAGGCCCCCATCATCGAGTTTGACGATAGAGGCCACCAGTCCGTAAACGCCCAACGTCATGACCAGGGCAATGCCACTGAGCACCATCACTTGGGTGAGCATGGGGCTACTCTGCACGGTGCCCAGGGTGATGGCGATGATTTCCGCTGACAAAATAAAGTCGGTTCGGATGGCGCCCTTGACCTTGTCCTTTTCCATGGCCACCACGTCCACGTCGCTGTTGGCCAACGCTTGTACGCGGGCTTCGCGGCGCGCAGCTTCGTTGTCCGGGCTGTGTAAAAACCGGTGCGCCAGCTTTTCAAACCCCTCAAAACACAAAAATGCCCCGCCCACCATGAGCAAGGGCGTCACCAACCAAGGGGCGAAGGCACTGATGACCAATGCCGCTGGCACCAAAATCGCTTTGTTGAGCAGCGACCCCTTGCACACCGCCCACACCACGGGCAACTCGCGGTCGGCTTTCACGCCAGACACTTGCTGGGCGTTCAGTGCCAAGTCATCTCCCAACACGCCCGCCGTTTTCTTGGTGGCGACTTTGGCAAGCACCGACACATCGTCCAAAATGGAGGCCATGTCATCAATGAGTGCGAGCAAGCTGGTGGCCATGGTGAGAATCTTTCCTGAGGGGGACGGTCTTGGGGGAGCGATATTGTCGCCTCCAGCCATCGCGTCGGTTCATAATCCCGCCTTTCCCGGGTTGACCTAACCCCCACTTAATTGAGACCCGCACCATGCATCGTGTCGCCATCAGCAGTACCGGCCTGTACGTTCCCCCCCACACCATCAGCAACGCAGAGCTGGTCAAAGCGTTCAATCTTTTCTCTGACCTAGAGAACGAAAAGCACGCCGACGCCATTGCCGCCGGCACGCGCGCAGCCGTGCCGCACTCCAGTGTCGAGTTCATTGAAAAGGCATCGGGCATCAAGCAGCGGTACGTGATGGACAAAGAAGGCGTGCTGGACCCCGCGCGCATGCTCCCCCGCCTGCAAGCCCGGCCTGACAACGCCTTGTCTTTGATGGCCGAGATTGGCGTGGCTGCGGCGCGTGATGCGCTGGACCGCGCAGGCAAACAACCGTCAGACATTGACGGCGTGATTTGCGCCGCAGCCAATATGCAGCGGGCCTACCCCGCCATGGCGGTAGAGATTCAAACCGCTTTGGGCATTCAGGGCTTTGGTTTTGACATGAATGTGGCGTGCTCTTCGGCCACCTTTGCCATCGAAATGGCGGTCAACGCCGTGAAAACCGGCTCTGCCCGCGCCGTGTTGGTGGTGGACCCCGAGATCACCTCGCCGCACTTGGCATGGAAGGACCGTGATTGCCACTTTATCTTTGGCGACGTGTGCACCGCGATCCTGATTGAGCGCTTGGACCACGCGCCAGCGGGTGCCTTTGAGGTACTGGGCACCCGCTTATTAACCACGTTTTCCAACAACATTCGCAACAACGCCGGCTTCATGTCACGCAGCGAAGACCGCGACCCGGAGGACCGCGATCAGCTCTTCTACCAAGAAGGGCGCAAAGTATTCAAAGAGGTGTGCCCCATGGCAGCAGAGCACATGACCGCGCACTTGGCCGCGCATGACTTGCTGCCAAGCGGCGTACGCCGCTTTTGGCTGCATCAGGCTAATTTGAGTATGAACCAGCTAATTGCCCGCAAGTTACTGGGCCGGGACAGCACGCCAGACGACGCACCCGTCATCTTGGATGAGTTTGCCAACACCGCGTCAGCGGGCTCCATCATTGCGTTTCACCGCCACCATGAGGACATCAAGGCGGGGGAAATTGGCGTGATTTGCTCGTTTGGCGCGGGCTACTCGATTGGCAGTGCGGTGGTTCGCCGCACCTAAGCGGCTGTGCCAACTCAGGTGCGCGATCAGTTCAGGTCGCGCTTCATCCTGATTTCTTCCACCCTGAGGTCGTCGCCCACAGGCACGGTCTTGATGGTGGTCATCTCGCGCTTGAAACCTGCCATGTCATGGAACCGCAGCGCGCGCTCATTGCCCATGGGCACCCAAATGGTGACTTTGGTGCAGCCTTCTTCCATCAAACCGTCTCGCGCGGCATCCCACAAGGCCAAACCAACGCCTTGGCCCCAGTGCGAGGGCAGTGCGTAAATCGCCCAGATTTCGCCAGTGGTGGCGGGTGTCTTGGCGTCGCGAGAGCGGTCAAAGCCCACAAAACCCACCACCACATCGTCATCAGTGGCAACAAAGACTTGGGGATCACTGAACTCAATGGCTTCGCGCCAGTACGCCTGGCTCTTGTCAACACTGACGACAGGCGCTTTTTCGCCAGGAAACAG
>JAGODZ010000056.1 GCA_017997975.1 Rhodoferax sp. | reverse complement strand
TGCCGCTGTACCACGCCCACGGCGTCGCCTCAGACGAATTCATCAAACTCGCCGGCCCCGCCGCTGAAGGCGTGCGCTTACCCGCCGCAGGCCTGCTGGTGGCAGACAAACTGGCCGCCAACGACCCTCAAAAAGCAGTGGCCCTGGCCTACAGCAAAGCCTACAGCGCGCAATGGAAAACCGAAGTCTCCACCTTTGGAGGCCACGCCTATGACGGCCTGATGGTTGCCGTGGACGCCATCAAGCGCGCCAACAGCACCGACAAAGCCAAAGTCCGAGACGCCATCGAAGCCACCAAAGGCTACGTGGGCACCGGGGGCGTGGTGAACATGTCCGCCACCGACCACATGGGGCTGGACCTGTCGGCCTTTCGCATGCTGGAGATCAAGGGTGGGGACTGGACGCTGGCCAAGTAGGTCGGTCACGGTCTCTGGAGCTGCTATGACTTGAATAGCAGCTTGCGCACAACCTGTATGGGCTGTGGCACTAAAAGGCATTCAAATATCGGAGGGCTGACTACGGTAGCCCAAACGCTGTGACAGGGTTTGGGTGGCCTTGGTGAGGGCGGCCACAACCGGGCCGTCTGGCGACATATTGATCATGCCTTTGACGCCAATGGCCAACATGACCAGTGTGATCTGCTTGTCGGCGTTGAAGACGGGTGCCGCCACAGCGGCAACACCAGGAACCAGGTGATAGTCTGTGACCGCCGCCACGCCACATTGACGGATGTGCACGTTCATGGATTCAATGGCCCCGAGTGTCTGCACTTCGACAGGCAAGCCGGGCACAGACAATTCACGTGCAATCAGCGGTGCCACGGTTGTTTGAGGCAGCCAGGCTGAGAAGACGCGCCCACTGGCAGAGGTCAGGACATTCAAGGCGGTTCCGGTCACCACATTCACCGTGATGGGACGGGTAGGGCGCTCTGAGCGCACGATGACTGGGCCGTTGTCGCTCCACACGGCCAGTGCCGTGGTTTCATTGATTTGATCGCGCAGCGCAGCAATCGCCGACAGACCCAATCCCACACGGTCAAGGCGATCCACCGCCACCAGTCCCACCGTCAGGGCAAACGGGCCCAGATCGTAACGCGCGCTGACCGGGTCCTGCTCCACCAGCCCTGAGCGCACCAAACTGACCATGTAGCGGTGGACTTTGGAGGCGGGCATGTCGGCGGCAGCGGCAATGTCCTTGAGCATCATGGCGCGGTGACCGTTGGTCATGACACGCAAAATTGCCATGCCAATTTCAAATGATTGAACGCCGTGCTGTGCGTCGTTATCTTTGCTCATCTTGCCCTCTTGTGTCACTGAAAACCGCTGCAATGTGATGGATCATCATAAAACAGCAGTGTCTTTTTTCCACAATTTCCGGCAGAGGAAAGGTCAAGGATTTTGCGGAACTGCCTGGTGTTTCAACGCTGTTTCAGACTGAAATGGATTGCTCTGTGTCTGACTGCGTCATCCGGAGTTAGAAGGGCGCTTGGTCGGGCGCTACCGTGACCTTGGCGGGGGCGGGGCTTTCAGCCGCCAACGCTTTCACGGCCTGGCTGACGGCTGCTTTCTCACCGGCGCTGGCGAACTTGCTGTATTTGCCCAGAATGCTCACCAATTGACCGTAAATGCGGGGGTTACCGGCCATGCATTCTTGTTGCTCCAAGAAGTTGGCTTCGCCTGAGAAGTTGCCCACCAAACCACCGGCTTCGGTCACCAGCAGCGACCCCGCCGCAGTGTCCCAAGGCTGCAGGCCGGTCTCAAAAAATCCGTCGGTGAAACCTGCGGCCACGTAGGCCAGGTCCAACGCAGCGGAACCGGGGCGGCGAAGACCGGCGGTGCGCTGCATCATGTCGCCCATCATGCGCAAATAGGTGTTGAAGTCATCCCCCTGGCGGAAAGGAAATCCGGTGGAAATCAAGCAATCCTTCAAGCGAATACGTTTGGAAACCCGCAAACGACGGTCGTTCATGAAGGCCCCGCGCCCTTTAGTGGCCGTGAACAGATCGTTGCGGGTGGGGTCGTACACCACCGCCTGTTCGACTTTGCCTTTGACGGTGAGGGCAATGCTGACACAGTAAATCGGCAAGCCATGGATGAAGTTGGTGGTGCCGTCTAAGGGATCAATGATCCAAACAAACTCTGAATCTTGTGCGCCGTGCTCCCGACCCGATTCTTCGGCCCAGATGCCGTGGCCGGGGTAGGCGGTGAGCAGAGTCTCAATGATCGCTTTCTCAGCCGCGTGGTCGACTTCAGTGACAAAGTCATTCACCAGTTTTTGAGAAATCCGCACGGATTCAACGTCAAGCGCCGCGCGGTTGATGAGAGAGCCAGCGGCGCGGGCAGCCTTGATGGCCACGTTGATCATGGGGTGCAGATTGGGAGACGACATAAATTTTGAGAAGTGGTCGCAAAAACACCAAGTTTTCACGACAGACCAAGAACGTTTCAGGACCGTCTGGCGATGCAGACGGCGACAATAGGTGGATTTTAGCCTGCCAACGTGCATTTGCGGGGGCGGGGGAGTGGGACGACCGCCATGCAAACCCGATTTATCTTGATCAACACCAGCCACGCGGGCAATGTGGGCGCCGCCGCACGCGCCATGAAAACCATGGGGTTT
The DNA here is from genome assembly GCA_017997975.1 of Rhodoferax sp. GTDB lineage: Bacteria > Pseudomonadota > Gammaproteobacteria > Burkholderiales > Burkholderiaceae_C > Rhodoferax. The sequence goes on along the minus strand of JAGODZ010000056.1, from coordinate 12,331 downwards.
GACGACTTGGTGTTGGTGGCACCGCGTTGGCCCAACGTGCTGAACCGCGAGGAAACGATTCAGCGGGCCAGTGGCGCGTTAGACGTGTTGAAGAACGCCCGCATTGTGGCCACGCTGGACGAGGCCTTGGATGGCATGTCGCATTTGTGCGCCACCGCCATGACGCCGCGCGACTTCGGCCCCCCCACCGTGACACCCCGTGAGCATTTCGAGGTGCTATCAAAAGGGGAGCTGCCTGCGCTCTCTGGATATGGGCCAGAGGGCAAAAACGATCAAAACTCTGGCGTGGCGTTCTTGTTTGGCTGTGAGCGCTTCGGCATGAGCAATGACGATGTTTACCGTTGCCACGCTTGCCTCAGCATTCCCAGCAATCCCAAATTTGGTTCCTTGAACTTGGGCGCGGCATTGCAGGTGATTGCCTACGAGTGGCGCTTGGCGCTGGGCGCCTATGCGGTCGAAGAAGCCACGGCCACGCCGACGTTGGCCGACGCGCAGCAAATTGCGGGGCTGTTGGCGCATTGGGAGCAGTCGCTCATGACGATTGGTTTCTTGGACCCCAAAGCGCCGAAAAAACTCATACCGCGTTTGAATCAGCTGCTCAACCGGGCCGGCATCACGCTGGAAGAGGTGAATATGCTGCGTGGCATTGCCAAATCGGTGGACCAGTCTGCGACAGCAGGCAAGGCCTTGTCGAAGGCAAACAACGCTGCAGAAAGCTAGACTTCTCGTATGTTTTCACGACTTCGCTCCGACATTGACTGCATTCTCGAACGCGACCCCGCAGCGCGCAGCCGCTGGGAGGTGCTGACGTGTTACCCCGGCTTGCACGCCGTCATGTTGCACCGCCGTGCCCATTGGTGTTGGGCGCACGGCTACAAGTGGGCAGGTCGGTTTATCTCCAACTTTTCCCGTTTTTTGACCGGCATTGAGATTCACCCTGGCGCCAAAATTGGCGAACGTGTCTTTTTTGACCATGCCATGGGCGTGGTGGTAGGCGAGACGGCAGAGATTGGGGACGGTTGCACCATCTACCAAGGCGTCACGCTGGGCGGCACGTCCCTCTACAAAGGTGCCAAGCGCCACCCAACCCTGGGCCGCGACGTGGTGGTCGGTGCGGGCGCGCAGGTGCTGGGGGGCTTTGAAGTGGGCGATGGAGCCAAGGTGGGCTCCAACGCGGTGGTCACCAAACCGGTACCTGCCGGCGCCACCGCGGTGGGCAACCCAGCACGCATCATTCAAGCTGATGTCGATGTGAAGCGCGAAGAGGCGGCGTCCAAAATGGGATTTTCTGCCTACGGTGTCACGCAAAATGACGATCCGCTCAGTCAAGCCATGCGCGGCTTGATTGACAACGCGGGCTCACAAGAGCATCAAATTGCCTTGCTGTGGAAAGCGATTGAAACCTTACAGGCCAATCGCTCGGCCACCGACTGTGTGCCCTGCGATGCGGCCCTGCTGGAGCATTTTGAGGCCGACAAGCTGAACCAACTTGTCGGCAAGTAGCCGCAGAAGTGATTTATGCCGTGGGCCGTATGGCCGACTTGGGCCGAAACGCCTTGCACACGCCCTCGTTGGTTTCCAAATACGGGCCGCCGATCAAATCAATGCAGTACGGCACAGCGGCAAAAATACCCGCCATGATGGACTCGCCGGTGGACTTGTCACGCCAGCCCTCCAAGGTTTCCTGAATGGCCTTGGGCTGGCCCGGCAGGTTGATGATCAGGCATTGCCCGCGAATCACCGCCACTTGGCGCGACAAGATGGCGGTCGGTACAAACTGCAGGCTGATTTGGCGCATCTGCTCCCCAAAACCCGGCATTTCTTTGTCGCCGATCGCCAGCGTGGCTTGGGGTGTGACGTCCCGTAGCGCCGGGCCGGTGCCGCCGGTGGTGAGGACCAGAGAGCAGCCTGCGTCAACCAAGGCAACCAAGGTGGCGCTGATGGTGGCTTGCTGGTCCGCAATCAGCCGGGGTTCAAACTGCAGTGGATTCTTGACCGCCCGTGTCAGCCAATCTTGCAGCGCGGGCAAGCCTTTGTCCTCGTACACACCGCTGGAGGCCCGGTCACTGATGGACACAATGCCGATTGTGACGGCGTCCAAACCAGTCACGGCGATGCCGGTCATGACCTTGCTTCCTCGTTGTCATCGTCCTCAGTCGGAGCCGACTGGCCGGGGGCACTGGGGTTCTCTGCGGTTTTTAACTGCTCACGCACCATTTGAAAAATGTCACGGTAAGCGCGGCCATGGCGAACTGCTTCACCGGGCTTTTCAGGCACCGCGTCTTTGCGGGCTTGGCGAATCAGGGCGCGCAATTGCTGGCTGTCGGTGTCGGGGTAGTGGGTGATCCAATCACCCAACGCGTTGTCATGGGCCATCAGGCGGTCCCGCCAAGTTTCAGACAGGTGCAGCACCAAGTTTTCATGGGCCGAGCCGCTGTGCTGCTCGGTGAGTGCGATGCGAATCGACTGAATGACCTCGGGCTCAATTTTGCGCATCAGCTTGCCGATGAACTGCATCTGGCGGCGCTTGCCTTCGAAATTGGTGATGCGTTTCGCCTCGGCGATGGCGTCTTTGAGTTTCTCCGTCAGATCAAGGCGCGCCAGCAAATCGCCGCGCAGGGTGAGCAGGTCTTCGCCCAATTTTTGCAGCTCATCGCTCTCGCGTTTGAGGTCGGTTCGACTTTGGTCGTCGGTGCCTTTGAGTTCGGCTTTCAGTTCGATATCGCGTTCGCTGCCTTCGGCAACAAACTCGCCGCGAACGAAATAGCCTTTTTTGAATTTGCGTGACATGGTGTGGGGGTAGAGAGAGGGGCGCAGCAGGAGTCGCGCGCAGCCAAGTATCATAGCCGCCGATATGAAGAAATCCAACCCGCCCCCCGCCCCGCCCGCCGCAGACCGTGGCTTTAGCTACAGCCGCCCCTTTTTTGAAGACTTGGTGGACACCGCGCTGAACCATGCCAAAAAGCTCGGCGCCTCCGATGCTGGGGCCGAAGCCTCCGAGGGTTGTGGTCTCAGTGTGTCGGTTCGCAAAGGCGAGCTGGAAAATGTGGAGCGCAACCGCGACAAGTCGCTGGGCGTCACCGTCTATGTGGGCAAACGCCGTGGCAATGCCAGTACCTCGGACTTCTCTAAAGCGGCCATTCACCAAACGGTACAAGCAGCTTATGACATTGCTCGCTTCACGGCAGAAGATCCGTTTGCCGCCCTGCCTGACGCCAAAAACATCGCGCCGCCGTCCAAGCAGCGCACCGACCTCGATTTGTTCTTTCCGTGGGCGATTGACAGCGCCCAAGCCGCTCAATTGGCTTTGGTCGCTGAAGCGGCGGCGCTGGGCGTCAGCAAGCGCATCACCAACAGCGAAGGGGCCAGCGTGTCGGCCCAGCAATCGCACTTTTTCAGCGCGCACACCAACGGGTTTCGAGGTGGCTACGCCAGCTCACGCCATGGCATGTCGGTGTCTCCGATTGCCGGCAAAGGCAAAGACATGCAGCGCGATGCCTGGTACACCTCCATGCGCTGTGCTGACGACCTCGCCTCACCCGAGGCCGTGGGGCGCTACGCGGCAGAGCGCGCCTTGAGTCGCTTGAAGGCCCGCAAAATTCCCACCACGGAATGCGCGGTGTTGTTTGAATCGCCCTTGGCGGCGGGTTTGCTGGGCTCGCTGGTGCAAGCCATCAGCGGCGGCGCGCTGTACCGCAAAAGTTCTTTCTTGCTCGATTCCTTGGGCAAACAGGTGCTGCCCAAGCACATTGATATTTTGGAAGATCCGTTCGTGAAGCGGGGCAAGGGCAGCTCTCCGTTTGATGATGAGGGTGTCAAAGTCAAAGCGCGTCAAGTGGTAGAAGCCGGCTGCGTGCAAGGCTATTTTTTGAGCAGCTATTCGGCGCGCAAGCTGGGCATGAAGACCACCGGCAATGCAGGCGGTTCACACAACCTGACGCTCACCTCGCGGCTGACGCGCGCGGGCGATGACTTGGATGCCATGCTGAAAAAGCTCGGAACCGGCCTGTTGGTGACCGAGCTGATGGGCAGTGGGGTGAACTACGTCACTGGCGATTACTCGCGCGGGGCCAGCGGCTTTTGGGTCGAAAACGGCTGCATTGCGTTTCCCGTGCACGAGATCACCATCGCGGGCAACATGAAAACCATGCTCAAGGGCATCAAGGCGGTGGGTGCGGACACCTACAACTACGGCGCGAAAACAGTGGGTTCGATTTTGGTGAACAAAATGAAAGTCGCGGGAAGCTGACTTTCAAAGGGTGCGCCGGTGAACTGCGGTTGAGCGGGGCAGTGCCCCGTCGGCATACCGGCTGACCCAGGCAACCTGCGCCTTTGAACTGCGATGGACTGAGAGGGTGAATCCACCCCTCAGGTTCAAATTTTGGGCTTAACCGGCCAAAGCCGCTTTCACGGCGGCTGACACTTGGCCCATGTCGGCTTTGCCCGCGAGTTGGGTTTTCACCGCACCCATGACTTTGCCCATGTCGCCGGGGCCAGTGGCACCAAGTTGGGTCACGATTTCTTTCACAGCAGCAGTCACTTCGTCTGCGTTCATTCGCTGAGGCAGGTACACCTCCAGCACTTTGATTTCAGACGCTTCTTTGTCGGCCAAATCCATGCGTTCGGCCAAGGTGAAGGCGGCAATCGAGTCTTTGCGTTGCTTGATGAGTTTGTCCACGATGGCGATCATCATGGCGTCGTCAATGACCACGCGCTCATCGACTTCTTTTTGCTTGGCCGCCGCCAGCAGCAGGCGAATGGCGCCCAGACGCTCGCTGTCTTTGGCGCGCATGGCCGTTTTCATGTCTTCGGTGATTTGGTCTTTGAGTGACATTGCGGTGTTCCTTTGGAGTGGGTATTAGAAAAAATGAGGGCGTAAAAAAAGCCCACCTGAGCGTCCCCGGTGAGCTTTTTTTGTGCCTTGAAGGCGTACTTTTTAGTACATCTTCTTAGGCAACTGCATGGCGCGGATGCGCTTGTAGTTGCGTTTGACGGCGGCAGCCTTCTTGCGCTTGCGCTCGGCGGTTGGCTTTTCGTAGAACTCGCGCGCACGCAAGTCAGTCAACAGGCCCAATTTTTCAATGGTGCGCTTGAAGCGGCGAAGGGCGACGTCAAAGGGTTCGTTTTCTTTTACACGGACAGTTGTCATTACGTAATGTGATCCAAATTGTGCCGACGATGGTCGCGTGAGGAGATCGAGCCCCACACGCCGCGTTCGGCGATTTTTTCCCGCTTAAAAGTTGATCAGGCAGCGGGAGTTTGCCAGCAAAGCCTTGGATTATAGCGTTTTCCGTTCTGAAATCCAAACATGTTTAACTATTTTGCGCCGCTGGACGCAGCTTAGCGGCCAACCCCTGCGCACACGCAAAGCCGCTGGCCCAGGCCCACTGAAAGTTGTAGCCGCCCAGCCAGCCGGTCATATCCACCACTTCGCCGATGAAGTACAAACCACTTTGGCGCGACTCCATGGTTTGGCTGGACAAGGCGGTGGTGTCCACCCCGCCCGCAGTCACTTCTGCTTTTTTGTAGCCTTCAGTGCCCGTGGGCGTGAGTTCCCAGCGGCTTAAACGTTCGGCCAACGCGTTCAAGGATTTGTCGGTGGCTTCGTTGACTGGGCGTGCCCAGTTTTGTCCCAAGACGGCACCTTGGTCGACCCAGGTGTCGGCCAGCCGGGACGGCACGAGAGCAGCGAGTTCGTTGGCGATTAACTTGCGTGAGGTGGCCTTAGCCTCCTTCAGGTGCTGCGCCATGTCCACCTGAGGTGCCAAATTAATCTGAATGGGCGTATTGGCCTGCCAATAGCTCGATATTTGCAACACCCCAGGGCCACTCAAACCCCGGTGGGTGAGCAGCAAATCTTCAGAAAAAGAGATGCTATTTTTTTTACTGCCCGTGGCAATTTTGACGGGCAGTGACAGCCCTGAGAGTTGGGCAAAGGGGGCCCAACTCTCGGCGTCAAACGTCAGTGGCACCAGTGCGGGGCGGGGCGTGACGACAGGAATATCGAATTGGCGGGCAATGCGATAGCCCCAGTCGGTGGCCCCAATTTTTGGAATCGACAAACCGCCACTGGCGACGACCACCGCCGCGCAATGCACCGGGCCTTGGTCACTCTCAATTTCATAGCTGCTTGCGCAGTCCCCATAAGGGTTAGAGGCCAAAAATGCTATATTTTTGACGCCACAGGGTTGCCAGCGGGTGACGCCGCCCGCCGCGCATTCGGCCAGCAGCATGTTGATCAGGTCTTCCGCCGAGTGGTCGCAAAACAGCTGACCTTTGTGCTTTTCATGAAACGCAATCTGGTGCTTTTGCATCAGAGCCACAAAGTCTGCGGGCGTGTAGCGTGACAGGGCGGAGCGGCAAAAACGCGGGTTGTCGCTTAAGAAATTAGCCGGGCCGGTGTCTCGGTTGGTGAAGTTGCAGCGTCCGCCGCCAGAGATGCGAATTTTCTCCGCCACCTTGGCCGCATGGTCGATGACCAGCACCTTCAAACCCAACTGCCCCGCTACGCCAGCACAGAACAAACCGGCCGCACCTGCGCCGACGATCACGACATCAAATTTTTGCATGGGCGGGAGTTTAGACGCTGGGCCTGCGCCGCCGCCCCGCCTTAGCTAAAGACGGCGTGGGACAGCGGGGTGGATGGCTGCAGGGTGAGTAAGCCCTGAAAGACATCACCCACCACGATCACGCTGGGGCTGGCTAGTTTTTCTTCAAGAATGGTCTTTTGCAAACCATTCAGGGTGGTGATGGCGTGGCGCTGGGTGGGTAAAGAGGCATTTTGAATGATGGCCACGGGGGTTTGCGCGGGCAAGCCCGTGAGCAATTCCTGCTGGATGTGGCCCACGCCATTCACCCCCATGTAGATGACCAGCGTGAGCCGCGCGCTGTGCGCGGTGGCCGCCAAGGCGCGCCAGTCGGTTCCCGTGCTGCCGGGCTTGGGGTGGCCGGTGATGAACACCACGCCATGCGCGTGCTCCCGGTGCGTGAGCGGCACACCCAGCGAGGCCACAGCGGCCAGCCCGGCGGTGATGCCGTTGACGACTTCGACGTGGACGCCCATTTGAGACAGGTGCTCGACCTCTTCGCCGCCTCGGCCAAAGATGAAGGGGTCGCCACCTTTGAGTCGGACCACGTTTTCACCTTCTCGCACGGCCATCACAATCAGCTTTTGAATAAAGGCCTGTGGCGTGGATTGGCACCCGCCGCGCTTGCCCACGTGAACAACGCGGGTGCTGGGCGGAATCAAGGCTTGAATGGCGTCGCTGACCAAGTCGTCCACCAAGATCACGGTGGCGGCCTGAATGGCTTTGAGCGCTTTGATCGTCAACAAGTCCGGGTCGCCCGGGCCGGCCCCCACCAAGGTGCAGCGGCCCAGTCCAGAGAAGGAGGCGTTAGGTTGTGTCATGTGGGAGTTCTTAGGAACGAGACAGACGCACGATGTGTGCCACCTGGTGTGCAATCGGGGCTGGCACCGGCACCTCGCCCGACAGGATGGTTTGAATCCAATGCGCCGTGCTGTCCACGTCCGGCGCAGGCAAGCCCGGCACGCTGGCCAATGAGCCGCCTTGGGGTTCTTGCACGCGGGTGACTTCGCCGTTCAAAAACGCATCCATGGCTGGCGTGCGACGCGGGTCGGCCACGGGTTCGCCTTCGGTGCCGCGCAGTAGCAAAGCGGTGGTGCCCCTCAGGCGAAAGGTCGCGGCCATGGAGAGCGCGTATTCCGGGTGGGTGTAGCTGCCAACCACCACAGCGGGGTGATCGCAGGGGTTCATGAGTTTGACCAAGCTGTGGGCTGAATTGCGCAGTCCCACCACACGGCGCACCTCCAGCAGGCGTTGCAGACCGGGGCACAGTAGGTGGGTGGGCACAAACTGAACCTTACCGGGTGCTATCGCTTCGATAGCTGCTTGCGCAGATAGACCAAGGGTTTTAAGCACATTTTGTGTAGAAATTCGAGTCGATTCGGTGGACGTGCCATGCACCACCACCGGCAAGCCCTCCCGCGCCAGCAGCAACGCCAGCAGTGGGGTGAGTACGGGTAATTTGCGTGCCCCGTTGTAGCTGGGCAGCACCACCGCAGTGCGTCCACCCGTGGGCACGGGGTGCAGCCGCGCTTGCGTGGCGTCCAAAAAGCCGGCCATTTCTTGGTCGGTTTCACCCTTGATGCGCATGGCCAGACAAAAGCCACCGATCTCCAAGTCCGTCACCGTGCCGTCCAACACCTGACCAAACAAATCAGCAGCCTGCTCCCGACTGAGTGGGCGAGCGCCGTCTTTGCCGCGCCCGATTTCCTTGAGGTAATGACTGATGCTCATGGGGCAATTGTCTGTGAATTGATATGTCACAGACCCATGAGCTTATGCAGGGGAGGGCGTGGCGAAGCTGGACCTTTGTGGCCCGTCTCTCTGGCCGCTTGGCACGGGGTCGCCGCTACAGGTGAGGGCAGTGGGAGCGGCCCATCATTGACATTCCTACCGGCTCAAACGAAGGGTACAAGCGGCAGGCAGAACCATTTTCTCGGTGAATCAAACTTTGATAGCCGAGTAGAGGCTGGTGATGCTGTCCATGACTGTCAACAGGTTTTCGCTGGCCACAAACACATCAGACAAGGCCTTGTTGTCGGCTGCGCCCTGGTTCATTTTCTTCAGCGCAGCGTCAAAAAACAGCCATTGCGCGTCAGCCAGTTGCAGCTCTTCTTTGATGCGGGCGGTGGCTTGGGGTGCGTTGCGCAAGGTGCTCAGGGCGGCGATGAATTCGGTGCGTGCGAGGGTGATTTCCTGTGCGGCCACGCCTGCATCGACGGGTAAATTGGCGGCCAGGTAAAACTTGGCCATGCGCTGGCTCAGCATACGCTGACGGCCTGCGATGTTGACCAGTTTGCCCAAGGGTTGATTGAGCGCGGCTTCGTACTGCGAAGTGCCTTGTTGTGCCAGTGCCAGCACTTTGCTGTCCAACGCCAGCAAGGCGGATGCGGCTGCGCGCGCGGGCGCGGCGCCAACCAGAATGGTTTTGTACTCGCTCCAATTGGCGTCCATCAGGGCGTAGGTGGCCTTGATGTCCGGTGTGGGCGCAAAGCTTTTGAGTTCAATCAACTGGCGGTCAAACACAGCCAGCGACTTGTCCAACACCGATTGGGCGTTGGTTTTTTCTACACCGAGCACCAGCATGATCCAAGCCTTGCTCATGCGCTGGCTCAAGGCCCGCTGCCGCCCGGCCTTGTTGATCGCGTCGCTCAGGTCGCGCACCTGGGCGAGCGCTGGCATGGCGTGCAGGCCGAAAAGGGTGGCCGCGCAAGTGGCGGTGAGGAGTTGTCTGCGTTTCATGAGTGGACTTCCAGCCGTTAGGGGTGAAAACAGTTGGCGTCCCGATGGCGTCAAACTGCCAAGTGTCAACGGCAACCTCCTTGTGCTCACATAAAAGGTCGATTCACCGTCGAGGCTGAACTGTAGGCTTACTTAAAGCGCTTTTCGCTTACGGACCTCATCAAACCTCATTTCCTTGATCTGGCTCAATCCAACGGGGTTCGCATCGCGCGTGATGCGCTGCAGGCCTGCGTCTTTGAGGCTGTACAGTGCGCTCAACGCAGCCTTGTCGCCGGGCGCACTGCACACGGCTTTTAAGAGGGAAGGAGCTCCATGTCAGTCATCGTCAACACCCCCACTCCGCCTTACTATGCGGTCATCTTCAGCTCATTGCGCACCGCCGGTGATGACGGCTACGGTGCCATGTCCGATCGCATGCTTGAATTGGTGGCGCGTCAGCCCGGCTTCTTGGGCGTGGAATCCGCCCGGGAAGGTTTGGGCGTCACGGTGTCCTATTGGCAAGACTTGGAGTCCATTCGCCAGTGGAAGGTTCAGGCCGAACATCTTCAGGCGCAGGCCCTAGGCCATCAAAAATGGTACAGCGCCTTCAAGACGCGTATCACCAAAGTGGAACGAGATTACGGGTTGTGAGGCAAAGTCTCTGAGCAGTGCGGGGTGCGATTTGCCTTAACGCATGGGGGTGTCGCTACGCTAAGCAGCCGCTGGCTTCGCTCAGGGACTCTGGTGCGGGCGCTTGAGGGATTGATTCAAACGAGGAGGGCAAGGGCAACAACTCTTGCAATGCATCGCTGATGCGCAGCAGTCTGCGGTCGTTGTCATGCGCGTCGTCGCAGGTGTCGTTGATGCAAAAAAAGGGCAGGGTGCCGAACTGCTCGGCCAGTGACTCCAATTCCTGTTCCGCCTGCGGGCTACAAGTGCAAATATGCAGTGGGTCCAGCGTGCGCTGCTCGGCGTAACCCATTTGCACCATCCAGCGTGGCACCAAGTCGGGAACCAGGGCCGGCACGCGCCAAGAGCGGAATACGGTCGAGCGCAACTGGGCAAACAAGGCGGGTGCCAACGCTTCCAGCTCCTGAATCGCGCTTTTAAGCATAGGCCGTGGGGCGTGCGAGAACACGCGCGCCTCGTGCCGGTAGCCGGGGTAGTGCTGGCCCAGCCAGTCGCGAGACAACAGGGAGGCGTTGATCAGCGACGTTTCGCCCGGTTGGTAACCTTCAAAATCAGGAACTTCGGAGGCTTCCAAAAAGACTTTGGGTTGGGGTCCAAACCACCAATTGGTATCGACCGGCGCACCAAAAAAGACGTCGTCATTCATATAGATGAAGCGCTCCGACAAGCCTTTGATGCGGTGCAAATAAGACTCGATATTGCCCGAATCAAACACCGGCCCTTGGCCCTGGGGCAGCAACTCTTGATGGTCCACCAAGGTCACGCCAGGGTGGTGGCACAGCCAGTGCGGTGTCTGCCCATCGGTAACGATGTAAATATGGCCGTGCTGAGGGAAAAATTTCTCCAGCGCCCGCAGGTTAAAACGCAGTTCACCGTTGTCGCGGTAGCGCCCGGCCGCGTTGCCAAATACCGCCAATTCGTTGGGGTTGTGGTCGATCCAGTCCGCATAGGCCCGGCGGCGCTTTTGTTGCCAGACGGGGTCCGAGCCGTCCACCCAAAGGTAAACAATGTCAACGACAGCATCAAGTGAAGAGTTTTCTGGGCAGTGCTTGGCTTGGAGTGTCGGCATGAAGTCGGCATCAAGAAGGGTGGGGAAGCGCAGCTTGGTGTGCGCTGCTTCGGGGGTAGATTGTCAACTTTTATGCAATCCATGCGCTCAAAGCGGGCCTTTGGAGGGTGTGGGCCGCTGCTGGCCTGGCACTGAACCAGCACACTTTAACCAAGTCGTTCAGCGCGGGCGCAGATCGAAGCGCTCCATCAAGGCTTGCCGTTTGGACGGTAAAAAGTTGATGCGCTCAATATCGCCATGCACCGCCTTGATCACGCGGGGGTCCATCACACGGAACCACAGCGGAGGGATGTAGGCCAGCAAAAACATGCCAAAGTAGCCCGAGGGCAGGCGAGGCAGGTCCGGAAAATCGCGCAGCGACTGGTAGCTGCGCCCAGGATGCGCGTGGTGGTCCGAATGGCGTTGCAGTTGAAATACCACGAGGTTGGAGACCAAGTGATTGCTGTTCCATGAGTGGTGAGGCTGGCACACTTCGTAGCGGCCGTTGGCCAATCGACGGCGCTGCAAACCATAGTGTTCAATGTAGTTGGCCGAAGTGAGCTGAAACGCCCCCCAGAATGCGACCAGGGCCAAGACCGGAACCATGTGAATTCCCAGCGCAATGATCAAGCCGCCGTAAAGCAGCACGGTGACCAGCCCGGCCTGAAGAATTTCGTTCTCCAGATGCCAGGTACGCATGCCGCGCCGCTGCAGCCGGTCGCTTTCCAAGTGCCACGCCCGCACAAACGCGCCCGGCATCTCGCGCAGCACAAAGCGGTAAATGCTTTCTCCCAGCTTGGAAGAAGCCGGGTCTTCAGGCGTTGAGACATGGCGATGATGACCCCGGTTGTGCTCCACCGAAAAGTGCCCATACCCGCCGAGTGCGGTGTTGAAGAGGGCCACTTTGCGCGGCAGCCAACTGGTTTTGTGACCCAGTTCATGGCTTAAATTCAGCCCAAAGCCCAGCACCGCCCCCGTGGCCATCACGGTGGCCAGCCAAGGGGCGAACGGCAAGTCATGCGTGCCCAGAAAAACCAAGTTGATCAGTACCGAGACCCACAACACCGGCACGGTCACATACAGAATGCGGCGGTAATAGGCATCGGCCTCCAGCGCGGGCACAGCGGATTCGGGTGGGTTGGTCAGGTCTTCACCTAACCACCTAGGACTTACGCATTGACAGCCGCACGAAATTGTGGAGTCAAGTGCTCTTTGCCAGGAATGAAACCAGTGACGAAAGCGGCGACGACCTGGGTAAACAATTCTGTCTTCCATTGGTAGGCGTTGA
>JAGODZ010000055.1 GCA_017997975.1 Rhodoferax sp. | reverse complement strand
AAATCCACACGCCGGGCTGCTCGGCACGCTGCCCCAGGTTAAGCAGGAACTTGTCCAGAATGGTCTCAAGGCCCTTTTCGTACTGGCCGTCACAGACGAAGGTCTCCAGTTCGTAGCGCAAAACGCTTTGCGCTGACTCTGAGTAGTCCTCGGATACCTCAACCACGCCGTTATTGACGAGGGGGTTTTCTTTGGGCGGTTTGCTGTAAATTTCCCGGTTCAACATGGCAGTCCCTGCTTTCTTTTTCTTTGTGTGTTTATTCGGTGGCCAGAAGCGGCACGGCGAGGTAATTCCAGCCATCGCGCGCATCTAGCAAGCGGTAAGTGTGGTTTTCTGGGTGGTACTCACCCGGGAAAAAGACCAACAAGCGACCGGCTACGCCGTCCTTGACACCTTCAACCACGGCAGACACACGGGCAAGGCCAAAGAGGCTACCCACCCCCATCAGCGCCACAACCGTGTCTGGGCCCGCTTCGGCGGCAATGCGGGTCTTGAGTTGCTCGGTCAATGCAGCGACAAATTCGGTCAGCTCACCGGACTGGTAGCCGGCCAGGTCTTCTGGGCTTTCAAAATAGGCATCGCGGTACTCCTGTGCGGCCATCCACTGCGGGAAGGCATGGGTCACATCCATCAGCAGCCATTCTTTGCCAGCGTCCTTGGTGGCCAAAGCAAATTCTTCAACGTTGGCGCGCAGCCGGAGCTCGTCGGTTTTATCGTACACCGCAAAAATGACGCGTTGGATGGCGGCAAGGCCGTTTTGCCAGGGCACGGTGAGGTGTTGGCGGTAGGTGGAGATGAGTTTGGCGACTTTAGAGGACATTGATGATTTCCTGCCGCCATTGTTCTTCTTGGGCGGTGAGATAGCCGGGGAAGCGCAGCTCTTTCACGCCCCCGGAGTTCATGAACACAAGCAAGCCGCGATGCGAGGCCGAGTTGGCCAGGGCTTCGAGCTCGCCCAGTGCGCCCCCCAGCAGATTCGTCCATGACGAGGTGAACAGACGCTGACCCGACAGGCCTTCCAAGTGGCCCAAAAACAGGCAGAACGCCACGTTGGCTGGGCTGATGATGGGCATGACGCGGGTCTTGCGCAGACGCCCGGACAGAAAACCAGCCGAAGTCCAGCTGCCATTGACGTTTTGTGCAAACGACTTCAAAGAGGCCGCACTGAACCGGTCGGGGTAGCTGCTGGCGAGCAACTCTTCCAGTTCTTCACGTGCAACATGGGTGCCGGGCTGCTTTTGCAGCATAAAGGCCTGGGTGCCGCGCAGCAGAGGGTCACGGGCGAGTGCAGCCGTCAACGCAAGCATGGGTTGGGCCGCCTCGTCAGAGGTCCAAAGGCGGCGCAGGGCTCGAAACAGAGCGGATTGAGTGTCCAGCGCGTACAGCGTTGCCAAATGGCGGTGGGCCAACTCACGTGCCTTTTTGGTGGGTTTGCCCAGCGTATTGTTCGAAACCACCTCAGTGACGTAGTCAGCGCGCGTGGCATCGGCTGGCAGATGGGCAAAAAGCACCCGCAAGTCGTCCAGCATCATGGTCCGCGCCGCGTGTGGGCCATTGGTACCAAAGCGAAAGCCGAGCTTTGACAAAAGGGATTGTTGGGACGGGGTCACTGCGGTCTTGGGGAATGGGGAATGGGGAATGGGTGTATTTTCCTCTACGCAGTGGCATAGAAAACAATGGCAAAGGGGACTGAGCTTCTTGACGCAGATCTTCGCTTTGGACCGCTATCGCTGGTACTCTGAGAGGGCTCGAAGGGAGCAAAGGAACGATGGCGAATGGGCAGATGCTGGCGCTCATGTTGGCGCAAAAAACCCGCCGAGCTTGCCAAAGCCGGGCGGGTTTTTGATGGAGCAGAAAAACTGGCTCAATCGCCAGCGCGCTACAACTTAACGGCTGCTTGGAAAGCTGAACACCGAGCCTTCGCGCACACCGGCGGAGGGCCAGCGTTGGGTGATGGTTTTGCGCTTGGTGTAGAAGCGCACGGCGTCGGGGCCGTAGGCGTGCAGGTCACCAAACAGGGAGCGCTTCCAGCCGCCGAACGAGTGGTACGCCACGGGCACGGGCAGGGGTACGTTCACACCCACCATGCCGACCAAAATGTGGTCGGTGAAATAGCGGGCGGCTTCGCCGTCGCGGGTGAAGATGCAGGTGCCGTTGCCGTACTCATGGGCATCAATCATGTCCATCGCCTCTTGCAACGAGTTAACGCGCACCACGCCCAGCACGGGGCCAAAAATCTCTTCTTGGTAAATCGCCATGCCGGGTTTGACGTGGTCAAACAGGCAGGGGCCGAGGAAGTAACCGGCTTCATGGCCGGGCACACGCACGCCGCGTCCGTCAACCACCAGCGTGGCGCCTTCTTTGACGCCTTGTTCGACAAAGCCGGTGACTTTCTCGAAATGCTGCTTGGTGATCAGCGGGCCCATGTCGTTGCTGGCGTCGGTGCCGGGGCCGACTTTCATTTTGGCAATCTCGACCTTCAGGCCTTCGACCATGGCGTCTGCCGTGGCTTCACCCACCGCCACCACCAAGGGAATGGCCATGCAGCGTTCACCGCAGGAGCCATAGGCGGCACCCATGAGGGCGTTGACGGCGTTGGCAATGTCGGCGTCGGGCATGACCACGGCGTGGTTTTTAGCGCCACCCAGAGCTTGCACCCGCTTGCCATGGGCGCAGCCCGTGGCGTAGATGTACTCGGCAATGGGGGTGGAGCCCACGAAGCTGATGGCGGCCACGCGAGGGTCGGTGAGCAGCGCGTCCACGGCTTCTTTGTCACCGTGCACCACGTTCAGCACACCCGGTGGCAAGCCGGCTTGCAGGGCCAATTCAGCCACCAGCAAAGCACTGCTGGGGTCGCGCTCAGAGGGTTTCAAGATGAAGGTGTTGCCGCAGGCCACGGCCATGGGCCACATCCACAAAGGCACCATCACGGGGAAGTTGAACGGGGTGATGCCGGCGGTGACGCCCAAGCCTTGAAACTCGCTCCAAGAGTCGATGTTGGGGCCGACGTTTTTGCTGTGCTCGCCTTTGAGCAGCTCAGGCGCGTAAGAGGCGTATTCGACGTTTTCAATGCCGCGTTGCAACTCGCCCATGGCGTCGCTCAGCACTTTGCCGTGCTCGGCGGTGACCAGCGCGCAAATTTTGTCGGCGTTGTCTTCCAGCAAAACTTTGAGCTTGCTCATGACGCGGGCGCGTTTGAGCGGCGGCGTGGCGCGCCAAGCGGGGTAGGCCGCTTGGGCGCTGGCAATGGCGAGTTCCACGGTGAGCTGGTCAGCCAACAAAACGCGCTTTTCGGCCAAGCCGGTGGCGGGGTTGAACACGTCTTGCGAGCGGGTGCCGCCGTTGACGAGTTGGCCGTCAATCAGGTGTTGGATGGTGGGCAGTGTGGACATGAATGTGAGTTCTCTCAAGCAGTTTCGTGAATGGTTTCGCCCAGTGCATTGATCAGGCTGTCGATCTGCGCGGGGGTGGTGATGAAGGGCGGTGCCAATTGAATGGTGTCGCCGCCGTAGCGCACGTAAAACCCTTTTTTCAGCATCGCCATGGCAATCTCGTAAGGCCGTTTGGCAGGCTCGCCCGGCACAGCAGCAATGGTGAAACCGGCGGCCAAACCATAGTTGCGAATGTCGGTGATGTGCTGGGTGCCTTTGAGGCTGTGCACGGCATTTTCAAAATGAGGCGACAAGGCGTTGACCTGGTCCACCATGTTTTCTCTTTGCAAAATGTCCAGTGTGGCCAGTGCCACCGCGCAGGCCACGGGGTGCGCTGAGTAGGTGTAGCCGTGCACGAACTCCAGCATGTACTCCGGCAAATCTTGCGCCATGAAGGTGTCGTAAATGTCTTTCTTGGCCAGCACCGCGCCCATGGGCTGCGCGCCGTTGGTGATTTGCTTGGCGATGTTCATGATGTCCGGCGTGACACCAAACGCCTCGGCGCCCGTGTTGGCGCCCATGCGGCCAAAGCCGGTGATGACCTCGTCAAAAATCAGCAAGATGTTGTTGGCCGTGCAAATGTCGCGCAGGCGCTGCAAGTAGCCTTGCGGTGGCACCACCACGCCGGCAGAACCTGACATGGGCTCGACGATGACGGCGGCGATGTTGCTGGCGTCATGCAGGGCAATCACGCGCAGCAGGTCGTCAGCGGTCTCGGCCCCTTTTTCCGCCATGCCGCGGCTGAAGACGTTGCCCGGCAACTGCGTGTGGGCAATGTGGTCGGCGGCAATGCCTTGGCCAAACGCCTTGCGGTTGGGGCCAATGCCACCGACGGAGATGCCGCCAAAGTTGACGCCGTGGTAGCCCTTCTCACGCCCGACCATGATGGTCTTGCTGGCCTGCCCCTTGGCGCGCCAGTAGGCGCGCGCCATTTTGAGCGAGGTGTCGGCTGACTCAGAGCCCGAACCGGTGAAAAACACATAGTCCAGCCCCGCAGGTGTCATCTCCACCAGCCGGTTGGCCAGCTCGAACGACAGGGGGTGACCGTACTGAAATGCAGGCGCATAGTCCAGCGTGGCCATTTGCTTGGTGGCGGCAGCCGTCAGTTCGCTGCGACCATGGCCCAAGCCACAGCACCACAGACCGGAGAGGGCGTCAAAAATCTGCTTGCCGTGCTGGTCGGTGTAGTAACAGCCCTTGGCGCTGGTGATCATGCGCGGGTTGGCTTTGAAATTTCGGTTGCCGCTGTAAGGCATCCAATGCGCTTCAAGAAAGGCCGCGTCGGTGCGGGGGGCGGCCAAAGGGGCAACGTCATTCATGTTCATGGTGGATCCTTAGAGGGGGCTGAAGGTGGCGATTTTGGGGGCATCTGTTACTCTTATAAATGTCTAAGTATCACTATTCAGTTGCAGATCTATGAAAGTAAAAAGCCGCGCCGCGCTGGGCCAATTGAGCGACATGGACATTCGCTTGCTGCGCGTGTTCAAAAGCGTGGTGGAGTGCGGTGGCATGGCCGCCGCCGAGTTGGAGCTCAACATTGGCACCTCCACCGTGAGCCGCCACATCAAAGACCTGGAAACCCGGCTCGGGCTCACCCTGTGCCGCCGGGGCCGTGCCGGTTTTTCTGTGACCAGCGAAGGCCAGCAAATCTACACCGAGACCCTGCGTTTGCTGGCTGGGGTCGAGGCGTTTCGCACCAGCGTGGATGAAATTCACAAGCGCATGGGCGGGCAACTCACCATTGCCGTGTTTGATAAAACCGCCAGCAACCCCGAAGCGCATCTGGGCCAAGCCATTGCCTTGTTCACCGAACTGGCACCCGAGGTGAGCTTGCACCTGCACGTGGCTCCTTTGAACGCGATAGAGCGGGGGGTGTTGGACGGGCAGTTTCAGGTCGGTGTGATTCCCGGCCACCGCAGCTCAGAGGCGCTGGCCTATGACGCGCTGTTCAGCGAAACCATGTCGCTTTACTGTGGTGCCCATCACCCTTTGTTTCTTGCGCCAGACGAGCAGGTTCCACCCGATTGGGACGCCCTGCGCGCCCACGCTTTTGCGGGCTTAGGCTACCACTCGCCCAATATGGAAATCACCCAGCAGGTGCGCCTGCCGCGCAAAGCCACGGCCTATGACCAAGAGTCCATCGCCACGCTGATTTTGTCGGGCCAGTACTTGGGCTTTCTGCCGGACCACTACGCCCAAGCCTTTGCCCGCACGGGGCAAATACGGGCCTTGCGCCCTGAGCTGTTTCGCTACGACTGCCAGTTTTTCAGCATCGTGCGGCGTTCCCCTCAACCTTCCCGTGCCGCGCTGGCCTTTCAAAGCTGCTTGCGGCTGGCGCATGAAGTGAAGCCTGTCTAAGGGCGCGGAAGGTGGCTGGAATTTACTTTGAAAGTTGGCCGCCCACCAAGAACGTTCCGCCTTCAAACCCATTGCCAAATAGGGCTGTTGGGGGTGAGGGCGGGGGCGGGGCTGTAACGCAACAATTGCTACAACTTCAATAGCTGCTGACGCAACAAGCAAAAGGGCTACAGCCCAAAAACATCAAGAAAACGCAGGAATCCCCGTCTGCGCCCGGCCCAAAATCAAAGCGTGAATGTCGTGCGTGCCTTCATAGGTATTCACCACTTCCAAGTTCACCAAATGGCGCGCCACTCCGTACTCATCGGAAATACCATTGCCGCCCATCATGTCGCGCGCCAAGCGCGCAATGTCCAGCGACTTGCCGCAGCTGTTGCGCTTCAAAAGGGACGTGATCTCAACCGCAGCCGTGCCCTCGTCCTTCATGCGGCCCAGGCGCAAACAGCCTTGCAAGCCCAGCGCAATCTCGGTCTGCATGTCGGCCAGCTTCTTCTGAATCAGCTGGTTAGCGGCCAGTGGGCGACCAAACTGCTTGCGGTCCATGGTGTAGGTGCGGGCGCGGAACCAGCAGTCTTCGGCCGCACCCAGTGCGCCCCAAGCAATGCCGTAACGGGCTGAGTTCAGGCAGGTGAACGGGCCTTTCAGACCTTGCACTTCAGGGAAGGCGTTTTCTTCAGGGCAGAACACGCCGTCCATCACGATCTCGCCGGTGATGCTGGCACGCAGGCCCACTTTGCCGTGAATGGCGGGGGCAGATAAGCCCTTGGCACCCTTGTCCAGCACGAAGCCACGAATCGGGCCCACTTGGCCGGAGGCGCTCACCTCTTTGGCCCAGACCACAAACACATCGGCGATGGGGCTGTTGGAAATCCACATTTTGGAGCCGGTGAGCTTGTAGCCGCCGTCCACCTTGTGGGCGCGGGTGATCATGGAGCCGGGGTCAGAGCCGTGGTCCGGCTCGGTCAGGCCAAAGCAGCCAATCCACTCACCGGTGGCCAGCTTGGGCAGGTATTTTTGCTTGGTGGCTTCGTTGCCAAATTCAAAAATAGGCACCATCACCAGCGAGCTTTGCACGCTCATCATGGAGCGGTAGCCGCTGTCCACGCGCTCGACTTCGCGGGCGATCAGGCCATAAGCGACGTAGTTCAGGCCGGGGCCGCCGTAGGCTTCGGGAATCGTGGGGCCGAGCAGGCCGAGTTCACCCATTTCGCGAAAGATGGCTGCGTCGGTTTGTTCTTGGCGAAAGGCTTCAATCACGCGCGGCTGCAGTTTGTCTTGGCAGTAGGCGGCGGAGGCGTCGCGCACCATGCGCTCGTCGTCACTGAGTTGGCTGTCGAGCAAAAAGGGGTCTTGCCAGTTGAATGCAGCGTGGGCCATGGTAAATCTCCGTGAATGAATGAAGGGGGTTGGAAGGGGGTGTTGCGCCTTGCATGTTACTGGCGCAAGGCGCAACTCACAATCAATCATTTCTCATCTAGACATGCGCTTGGCGCATACCTGAGATGGGCGCAGCGTTATAGTGGCGGCGTCCATCCCCCCTTATTCACTGTCACGGCACACCCAGAGCACTCCATCCGTCTGCTCTGGCCGCCAGCAAGGAGAGCCATGAGTTCCACGCCCCACACCCCAGCTGCCCAAAAGCCAATCACCCACTTTGGGCCTGATTTTCCATTCGCGTTTGACGACTGGATCAGCCACCCCAGCGGCTTGGGCAGCCTGCCTGCCAGCCGGATGGGTGAAGAGGTGGCCATTGTGGGCGCGGGCATGGCCGGTATGGTGGCGGCTTATGAACTCATGAAGCTCGGGCTGAAGCCGGTGATCTATGAGGCCTCCAAAATGGGCGGGCGTTTGCGCTCCCAAATTTTTGAAGGCACCCAAGGCGTGGTCGCAGAGCTGGGCGGCATGCGGTTTCCGGTGTCGTCCACGGCGTTTTTTCATTACGTCGAGAAACTGGGCTTGCAATCGCAGGCCTTCCCCAACCCGCTCACGCCTGCGTCGGGCAGCACGGTGATTGATTTGGAGGGCCAAACTTACTACGCCGAGTCGCTGGCCGACCTGCCTCCGCTGTTTCGTGAAGTGGCCGATGCGTGGGCCGAAGCGCTGGAGACCGATGCGCGGTTTTCGGGCGTGCAAGCGGCCATCCGTGAGCGCGATGTCGTTGCGCTCAAAGCCATCTGGAACACGCTCATCCCTTTGTGGGACGACCGCACTTTTTATGACTTTGTGGCCACCTCCAAAGCGTTTGCGCGGCTGTCGTTTCACCACCGCGAGGTGTTTGGGCAGGTGGGCTTTGGCACCGGCGGCTGGGACTCGGACTTTCCCAATTCGATGCTGGAAATCTTCCGCGTGGTGATGACCAACTGTGACGAAAACCAGCGCTTGATCGTCGGTGGCGCCGACCAGGTGCCGCACGGCCTGTGGCGCCACGCCCCTGATCAGATCACCCACTGGCCCGCAGGCACCACCTTGTCGTCTTTGCACGCGGGTGCCACCCGCGCCGGCGTGGCGCGCATTGCCCGCGCCGCCGATGGCCGCTTGGAAGTCACCGACTGCTGGGGCAGCCAACGCGCCTACGCCGCCGTGTTGACCACCTGCCAAAGCTGGCTGCTGACCACGCAAATTGAGTGCGAAGAATCGCTCTTTTCGCACAAGGTGTGGATGGCGCTGGACCGCACCCGCTACATGCAATCGTCCAAGACCTTTGTCATGGTGGACCGCCCGTTTTGGAAAGACAAAGACCCGGTGACCGGGCGTGACGTGATGAGCATGACGCTGACCGACCGGCTGACGCGCGGCACCTATTTGTTTGACAACGGTCCCGATCAACCAGCGGTGATGTGCCTGTCTTACGCGTGGATGGGCGACGCCCTGAAAATGTTGCCGCAAAGCGTGGAAAAGCGGGTCAAGTTGGCGCTGGATGCACTCAAAAAAATCTACCCCAATGTGGATATTGCCAGCCATATCATCGGCGACCCGATTTGTGTGTCGTGGGAAGCGGACCCACACTTTTTGGGGGCATTCAAAGGCGCGTTGCCGGGACACTACCGCTACAACCAGCGCATGTTTGCGCACTTCATGCAAGATCATTTTCCCGAGCAGCAGCGCGGTATTTTTATTGCCGGTGACGACGTGTCTTGGACGCCTGCCTGGGTGGAAGGGGCGGTGCAAACCTCGCTCAATGCCGTGTGGGGCATCGTGCACCATTTGGGCGGAACAACGCACGCGGACAACCCCGGCCCAGGCGACGTGTTTGACACGCTGGGGCCGATTGAGCTGCCCGAATGAAAACTGCTCTCACGCTGGCCTTGCTGCAGTGCACGCCCGGCCCGCTGGACGTGCCCGGCAACCTGCAGCGGCTGGATGTGGCCGCTGAACAAGCCGCGCGAGGTGGCGCTGACCTGCTGATTGGCCCAGAGATGTTTGTGACGGGCTACAACATTGGTGCCAGCAGCGTGCGCCAACTGGCACAACCTGCGCACGGTGGCTATGCACAGGCCGTGGCCGAGATCGCTCAACGCCACGGCTTGGCTGTGGTGTACGGCTACCCCGAACTTGGTGAGGGCGGTGCGATTTTCAACGCCGCGCAGTGGATCAGCGCGCAGGGCGAACGCTGCCTGAACTACCGCAAAACCCATCTCTATGGCACGCTGGACAAAGCCCAGTTTTCGCCTGGTCAACCCACCACCGCCTTGGTGGATTTGAACGGCTGGCAGATTGGTGTTTTGATTTGCTACGACGTGGAGTTTCCTGAAAACACCCGCCGCTTGGCACGCGCCGGTGCCGACCTGATTGCCGTGCCCACGGCGAACATGGCGGAGTTTGATTTCGTCTCCACGGCGGTCATTCCGGTGCGGGCTTACGA
Source organism: Rhodoferax sp. (assembly GCA_017997975.1). Classification (GTDB taxonomy): domain Bacteria; phylum Pseudomonadota; class Gammaproteobacteria; order Burkholderiales; family Burkholderiaceae_C; genus Rhodoferax. The sequence goes on along the minus strand of JAGODZ010000055.1, from coordinate 5,310 downwards.
GAATCAAACCTATGTGGCCTATGCCAACTACGTGGGCCATGAGGCCGATATTCACTACGGCGGCTTGAGCACGGTGGCTGCGCCCGATGGCGCTGTGCTGGCGCAAGCCGGGCGCGATGCGACATTGGTATTTGCCACACTGCTCGCCCCCCGACTGGCCGCCGCGCGGTTGAAGTGCACCCATTTGGCGGACGCCACACCACCTTAACTCACGCTGCCCCCATGCGCCGAAAAATCCCTGCCACCCACGCCCTGTTGTGCTTCGAGGCGGCTGCCCGGCATGAGAGCTACACCCGTGCGGCCCAAGAACTGGCGCTGACGCAAAGTGCGGTGTCGCGCCAAATCACGGCGCTGGAAGAGTTTTTGGGCGTCACCTTGTTTCGGCGCACCCGCCACGGCGTGGCGCTGACCGATCGCGGGGCGGAATACGCCACGCAAGTGGCACAGCGGCTGCACAACTTAGAGCAAGACACGCTGGACATCATGTCGCCGCAAAGCCGCAGTGGCACGGTGCATTTGGCCGCCGTGCCCACCTTTGCCACGCGTTGGCTGATTCCCCGCCTGCCGCAGCTCGCCGCCCAGCACCCGGAGATCACCATTCACTTAGAAACGCGCACCCGCCCGTTCATGTTTTCTGACGCTATTTTTGACGCCTCGCTGTACGCGGGCACGGTGCAGCAGGTGGCCAATTGGGCCGGCACGCGCTCGGTGCGGTTGATGGACGAAGACGTGGTGCCAGTCTGCAGCCCCCACTGGTTGGCAGGCCACGCGGCGCTCACCCCGCAGGCACTGGCGCAGCTGCCGCTGCTGCAACAAACCACCCGCCCTGACGCTTGGCGACTGTGGTTTGAGGCGGTGGCGGTGAGCGCACCGCACGCGCTGGCTGGGCCCCGCTTTGAGCTGTTCTCCATGACCGCCGCCGCCGCTGCCTGTGGCTTGGGCGTGGCCTTGGTGCCGCGCCTGTTGATTGAGCCGGAGTTGCATCGCGGTGAACTGGTGTTGGCTTGCCCACAGGCCCCTTTGAGTGAGCGGGCGTACTACTTAATTACCCCGGAGCGCGACAGCGAACGTCCCGCCGTGAGCGTGTTCAGGGAGTGGATGCTGAGCCAAGTGCCCCCCTAAAACCCTGCGCTGAAAACCGGAGGGGCGGCAAAGCGACTGGGCTTTAGCTGTCTCGCAGCGCAGCCATGCAGAGCGCGCGTTGTTGGTCTTGCTGGCGTGCGCTTTCTTCGGGGGACACGCCCAGCGAGCCCAGCACCGCGTCCGCCAATTTCAAACTGGCTTCCAGTGCTTCGGGCACCACCACCGAGGCACCTGCATCCAGCAGGGTGAGGGCGTGCTTTTCGTCACGCGCACGGGCAATGATGCGGATGTCGGGCATCAGTTGGCGAATGCCGTGCACCGCATGAACGGCCGCTGCGGTGTCGTCCATCGTCAACACCACCGCGCGCGCCTCTGACAGCCTGAGTTTGCCCAGCAGTTCAGGGCGGCTGGCGTCGCCAAACACCAGCGGCACCCCCTCGTCCCGGTGGCGGGCAATCAGCCGCGCGTCGCTCTCGATCGCCACAAACGGCACCTGTTGCGCCTGCAGCATTCGTCCCACCAAGTGGCCCACACGGCCATAACCGGCAATCAGCACATGGCCTTGCATGTCGCTGAAGCTGCCCTCGGGGTGAGGCGCTTTCCCGACGCGCCGGTCCACCCAATCACCCAAACTATTGCCCGCGCGTGCCACCAGGGGGGCAGCCAGCATCGACAGGCCCACCACGATCAGCATGAACTGACCCACCTCGCGCGGCAACACATTGATGGACACCGCCAAACCAATGACGATGAACGCAAACTCACCGCCCTGGCTGAGCAGCAACGCTCCTTCCACTGAGCGCCCCCAGCTCAGCCCAAACCCGCGCAGCAAGCCCAGCATCAGCGTGCTTTTGAGCAGCAGCAAACCCACCACCGACAGGGGAATCCACAGCGGCTGATCCAACACGGCACGCAGGTCAATGCCCATGCCCACAGACAGAAAAAACAGCCCCATGAGCAAGCCCCGAAACGGCTCAATGGTGATTTCGACCTGGTGGCGAAACTCAGTCTCCGCAATGATCAAGCCCGCCAACATAGCGCCCAGCGCCATGGACAAGCCTGCCCCCCAGGTGATGGCTCCGACGCCCAGCGCTACCAGCAGCGTGAGCGCCATGAAGGTGTCGGGCTGGTGGCTGGCCGCAATTTGGTGAAACAAAGGCCGCACGACTCGCCGCCCCACCAGGTAGATCACCACCACGGTGAGCACCCCTTTGAGTGCTGCCATGCCCAACAGCGACCCAAAACTTTCGGTGCCTGCCTGTGCGCCCAAAATGCTGAGCAGCACCAGCAGCGGAATCACTGCCAAATCCTGAAACAGCAAAATGGCAAAGGCGGACTGTCCCAAAGGGGAACCCAATTCCCGACGCTGGCTGAGCAACTGCATCACGATGGCCGTGGAGGAAAACGCCAACACCAAGCCCAGAATGAAAGAGGCTTCTGCCGGGTTGCCAAAATGCCAAGCAGCGACCCCAATGACGGCGGTGGTCAAGCCCACCTGCAGTCCACCCATGCCAAACACCAGCCGTCGCATGGACCACAGCCGGTTCACGGACATCTCCAGCCCGATCATGAACATGAGAAAAATGACGCCCAACTCGGCCAGCACATCCACCCCCTCGTGGCGGGAAAAGGTGAAATAGTCCAGCCACGGGTGCGCGTCGCTCAAGCCCGCCAGACCGTCCGGCCCCAGCACCGTTCCCACTGCCAGAAACCCCAAGACGGGGTTGATTCGCAAGCGCGCCAAGAGGGGAATCAGCACGCCCGACAAGGTGAGGAAAAGAATAATTTCCTTGAGAAAGGGAAAGGCAGTGTGAGCGTCCATGCGTTGATTGTGCCGCTCAATGTTGAAGCTGCCAGCCTGTTCGACGTTGGGCTGAATGGCCTTGAGGGGTTGGCGTTGCGATGGCCGGTGGGTTCAGCACTGGCTTATTCACGCGGGTCTTGTCGTGTCCGCAGGGGGAGGTGTGAACAAGGTTTTTGAATGGTTTTTAGGCTGCTGGCTCTTGTCGAGTGTGTGCCAGCTGCTACTGAAAATGTAGTCATTCTTGCGTTACAACCCCCACTCTCACCCCCCCCAACCCCTCTCTCGCCCCGCCGGGCGAGAGAGGGGGGCCAACAGCCGTATGTGGCCGCGTGTTTTTAGGTTTTGAGTTCAACGTGGGCGGCCAACATTCAAAGTGGCGTTTAACAGCCTTATCTCGTTTCGGAAGGCCTTTGAGTGGGTTTTGGGTCGCTGGCCCTTGTCTGGGCTGCGCGAGCTGCTACTGAAAATGTAGTCATTCTTGCGTTACAGCCCCCACTCTCACCCCTAACCCCTCTCTCGCCCCGCCGGGCGAGAGAGGGGGGCCAACAGCCGTATGTGGCCGCGTGTTTTTAGGTTTTGAGTTCAACGTGGGCGGCTAACATTCAACGTGGTTTTCAACAGCCGTATCTCGTTTTGGAAGGCCTTTGAGTGGGTTTTGGGTCGCTCGCCCTTGTCTGGGCTGCGCGAGCTGCTACTGAAAATGCAGTCATTCTTGCGTTACAACCCCCACTCTCACCCCCAACCCCTCTCTCGCCCCGCCGGGCGAGAGAGGGGGGCCAACAGCCTTATGTGGTCGCGTGTTTTTAGGTTTTGAGTTCAACGTGGGCGGCCAACATTCAAATGGGCCTTTAACAGCCGTATTTGGCAATGGGTTTGAAGGTGGGGGGTGCATGGTGCTTTGCCAACCTTCACAGTGATCAGGGCAGCATCCACTTGAACACGGCAACATGGTCCCCGGCGAGTTTGAATGTTGGCGTTTTAGATTGAACTCAACCCCTCACAAAGCGTTGGCCACATACGGCTGTTGAGCTCACCTCATCCCCCCGGCGGGGTTGGAGAGGGTTGGGGAGAGGGGGGTGAACAAGGTTTTGAAGTTTCTGCCACCTGGGTCTGCAAGGCCGCTAAATGAACGGCGGCAAGATCAGGCCAAGCGCTTGGCTGCCCACAGCACCTGATCCACCACCGACTGCACGCCTTGCCGGTGCGCATCGCTCTTGAGTTGCCCTTGGTCATCAAACGCCTGTCCTGCGCCACCCAGAGCGAACTGCTTCGGGGCGACCCAGCATTGCAGGTTGAGCAGCAGGGGGTTCAGGTGGCTGAGGGAGCGCAGGCCACCCATGCCGCCTGGTGAGGCACTGAGCAGGCCGACGACTTTGCCTTCGAAAGCTTTGAAACCGTTGGCCCAGATGGCGTCGCCTTTAACCGGGCTGGAGGCCCAGTCGATGGTGTTTTTCAGCAAGGCGGTGTAGCTGCCGTTGTACTCGGGGGAGCAGATGATCCAGGCGGGGTGGTCAAACATCAGTTGCTTCAGGCGGATCACGTCAGCGGGGGTGCCTTGGGCTTCCAGGTCGGCGTTGTACAAAGGGATGTCCAGTGTGGACAGTTCCAGGTGGGTCACCTCTGCACCAGCGGCGCGGGCGAGGGTGGCGGCTTGCGCGGCCAGTTGGCGGTTGAAGGAGTGTTGGCGGGTGCTGCCGGCGAAGATGAGTGTTTTCATGCGGGCCATTGTGCCCGCATGGCAAGCCAAAAATGGGCAGCGCCGGTAAAATCAAGCCCTTCAGCCCCCACGGGCGCAGGGCGCGCTGTTAATTTTTCGCCCCCACCACAGACTCACACACCATGCTTTATCCTGAACATTTCGACGTCATTGTTGTCGGCGGCGGTCACGCCGGTACCGAAGCGGCCTTGGCGGCGGCCCGCATGGGCTGCAAAACTTTGCTGCTCAGCCACAACATCGAGACGCTGGGGCAAATGAGTTGCAACCCCTCGATCGGTGGCATTGGCAAAGGCCATTTGGTCAAAGAGGTGGACGCGTTGGGTGGGGCCATGGCGGCCGCCACGGACGAGAGCGGCATTCAGTTTCGCATTCTCAACTCCAGCAAAGGCCCGGCGGTGCGTGCCACGCGCGCCCAAGCGGACCGGGTGCTGTACAAGGCCGCGATTCGTTACCGGCTAGAAAACCAGCCCAACTTGTGGCTGTTCCAACAAGCCGTAGACGACCTGATGGTGGAGGGCGACCGGGTGGTGGGCGCGGTGACGCAGGTTGGGGTGCAGTTTCGCGCCAAGACCGTGGTGCTCACCGCAGGCACGTTTCTGGATGGCAAGATCCATGTGGGCCTGAACAACTACGCGGCAGGCCGCGCCGGTGACCCGCCTGCAGTGTCTTTGAGTGGGCGACTGAAAGAGCTGAAGCTGCCCCAGGG
>JAGODZ010000262.1 GCA_017997975.1 Rhodoferax sp. | reverse complement strand
GCTTTTCACTTGAGTTTCGACCTCAATCAGTTCGGCTACATTCACCAAAATTTTTATACCGATCCGTTTTGGACCGGGCAACGCACGCTCATCGTGAGCCTGTTTCTGGCTTGCGCTGGCATGGGGCAGGCCTTGGCGGTGGCGGCTGGGCAAAGTTGGGTGCGGTTTTGGCGGCGCTGGGCGCAGGTGGCGGGCTGCGCGCTGTTGGTCACGGCAGGCTCCTGGCTGATGTACCCGCAGACGTTTATTTACTTTGGCGTCTTGCACGGCATGGCGGCGATGCTGTTGTTGGCACGGCTGACCGTGGGCTGGGGACGCGGGTTGTGGCCCGCAGGTGCCAGCGTCATTGCTATTTACTTCATAGCGCCTTACGCAATCACCACGCTGGCCAGCCCCCGATTGGTTGATTTATTAAACTCCCCCAGCTTGAACTGGTTGGGGCTGATCACGGTGAAGCCCGTGACCGAAGACTATGTGCCTTTGCTGCCTTGGCTGGGCGTCATGTGGTGGGGTGTCGCGGCAGGGAACGGGTTGGGGGCGGCCTTGAAAGCAGGGCATGTGACGGGCCAGGTGCGCCCCGTTTTTCAGCCGCTGGTCCGCTTGGGCCGCTGGAGTTTGAGCTATTACATGGTGCACCAACCGGTGATGATTGGCGCGCTGATGCTGATCGCTTGGGTGTCAAGCCAGGGACGCGCTTGAGTGAGATGCCCCCTCGACGGTAAACGGTGCACCCCGTGAATGAAGGTTCCGTTGGAGGCCCTTAGCCAGAAAGTGGGGTTGCCGCTGTGGACTTGGACGCCGAATCGGCAGTTTTAACGCCCCCCATGCGGCCTGCCGCCCCTGCAGCCCCTGCAGCCCCTGCGGATTGCGCGCCCCGTGCGGCCGACCACCGCACTTAGTCAGCCACTGTCACGCGACCCCATTTTCAAGCGCTCACCTCCCCCATCATGCTGCGCCGCCAAGCGCTTAGGCTGGCCGCTGGTCCTTTCATTGGCTTGACTTGGCCACTTCCTCGGCCACCAGCGCGGCCAATTGATCCGGTCCAAAACTGGGCAGGCTGCGGCCATTGACAAAGAAGGTGGGCGTTTTGGTGACTTGCAACGCGGTCAAGTCGTCCATGTCTTGTTGAAGTAATGCCTGCATCGCGGGGCTTTCCATGGCTTGTCGCGCTTGGCTGAGGTCCAAGCCCGCTTGTTGGGCCACTGCGAAGGCGGTTTCCAGGTTGGGTTGACCGTGGTCGGCCCAAGCAGGTTGAGCCGCCAACAGGGCTTCGAGGACCGCTTGGTACTTGCCTTGGCTCTTGGCGGCCTCTAACAACTTGACCACAACATCTGAGCCCTGATGGAACGCGGCGTAGCGAATCACCAGCTTGATCTTGTCTGGGTGCTGTGCCATCAAATTTTTGACGAGGGGGTAAAACGCGCGACAGGTCTCGCAGGCCGGGTCAAAAAATTCGACGATGGTCACCGGTGCATTTTGAGGACCCAACACAGGAGAGTGCATGCGAACCAAGCGCGACTGCTCTGCCAACACCTGCGCATCTTGCGTTGACTGCACACGCTGCTGGTAAGTGGTCACGCCCCAGTAGAAAAACAGGGCCACCAGGGCTAGGAGACCGACAACGGTGAATTTTTTCGCGTTCATGAACGGGACTTTCTCAAATAAACAAAAAGAAGAACGGTGAGGGCCACAAAGGCCAAGAGCGACAACCAAGGAATCTGAATACCGCCCAAAATTTCAAGGTTTTGCTCACTGCACGACGGCCCCGACCCGCAGGGCACCCACCACTTGGGCACCCAACCGGCCACCAGTGCGGTGTGGTAACCCGACACCAAGGCGCCACCCATGGCCAGCGGCAGGGCGTAGACAGCACCCCGGCGATCCTCCGCAAAGGCCGCTTGGCCCAAAATGAACGCCAGCGGGAACATAAAAATGCGCTGGTACCAGCACAACAGGCAGGGCGTCATGCCCATCACCTCACCGATAAACAGGGCACCGAGTGTGGCCACCAAGGCGAGCGCCCAAGCGGCCATGAGCCAGATCCAACCATGTTTCATGGGGATGTCACCTCACCGATTGTGTTCAAGCACGCGTCGAAGCCAGTTGCAGCAGCCCAGGCCAATGCGGTGTTCGGCTCAAGCACGCTTCACCTTGAGCAAGCGCAGGCCGTTGGCCACGACGATCAGACTCGCGCCCATGTCGGCAAACACCGCCATCCACATGGTGGCGTTGCCAAAAATTGCCAGCGCCAAAAATACAGCTTTGATGCCCAGCGCCAGAGCGATGTTTTGCCACAGCACTGAGTGCGTTCTTTTGGACAGAAGAATGGTTTGGGGGATGCGCCGCAAGTCGTCGTTCATGATGACAATATCGGCCGCTTCCATGGCGATGTCGGTGCCAGCACCGCCCATGGCAAATCCTAAATTGGATTGGGCAAGCGCCGGCGCATCGTTGATGCCGTCACCCGTCATGGCCACAAAGCCGAATTTCTTTTGCATGGCGTCGATGGCGGCCATTTTTTCCTCAGGCAGCAAATTGCCACGCGCATCGTCGATGCCCGCTGCGTGGGCGATGGAACTGGCCGTGGCCTGGTTGTCACCGGTGAGCATGATGGAGGCCACGCCCAAGTTATGCAGTTGGGCAATGGCTTCTGTCGAGGTCGCTTTGATACTGTCTGCCACAGCAAACAGGGCCAGTACCTGCGTGGTGGACGCCAGCAGTGTGACGGTGCGCCCCTGCGCTTCGTGCAGCGCCAGGCGTGCTTCGATGTCGGGGGTGCAAAGCCCGCGCTCCTCCACCAGACGGTGGTTGCCCAAGACCAATTCAACGCCATGGGCTTGCGCTTGGACACCGCGTCCGGGCAAGGCTTTGAACCCAGACAGGCTGGCGTCGCAGCGGTTATCCGCTAAGCCAGCGGCAATGGCTTGTGAGACGGGGTGGTCTGAATGGGTCGCCAAGTCAGCCGCCCAATGCAAAACCTGGTCGGTGGGGATGTCTGAGGCGATGATTTCATGGGCGACCAGTTTGGGTTTACCTTCGGTGATGGTGCCTGTTTTGTCGAGCGCAATGGCTTTGATGTGGCGGGCGTTTTCCAAATGAACACCTCCCTTGATCAAAATGCCACGCCGGGCGGCAGCGGCCAAAGCGCTGACCACCGTCACGGGGGTGGAGATCACCAGCGCGCAAGGGCAGGCAATCACCAGCAGCACCAAAGCCTTGTAAATGCCTTGCATCCAAGTCCAATCCATCAGCCAAGGGGTCAGGATCGCCACCGCCAAGGCCAGGGCGAAGACCGCAGGTGTGTACACCGAGGCAAATTTGTCCACAAAGGCTTGCGTCGGCGCGCGTGACCCCTGGGCCTGCTCCACCGCGTGGATGATGCGTGCCAGCAGCGTGTCGCCCGAGGCGCTGGTGACTCTGACTTCGACGGTACCCGATAGATTAATGGTTCCTGCGAAAACAGCGTCACCGACGCTCTTGTCCACGGGAATGCTCTCCCCGGTTACTGGCGCTTGGTCCAAGGAGGTTTCACCCAAAACAATCTCGGCGTCCAATGGCACGCGGGCACCCGGTTTGACGCGAATGACAGCGCCAACGGCCACTGATTTGACCGACTGTTCTTGCCAGCTTCCGTCCGCTTTCCGAACTTCAGCGGTTTGGGGCGTCAAGTCCAGCAGCCCTTTGATCGCATTGCGGGCCCGGTCCACCGACCGCGCTTCAATCAACTCGGCAATCGCGTACAAGGCCATGACCATCGCCGCTTCAGGCCATTGCCCAATCAGAAAAGCACCCGTCACGGCCACTGTCATCAGCGCGTTGATGTTGAGCCGCCCATTGCGCAGGGCCGCCCAGCCTTTCACATAAGTTGAAAATCCGGCCAAGGCGATGGCGATGGCGGCCAGCCCCATGCCTAACCCGTTGAATGCTAGGGTTGGCGGGGCAAGAAACGACACCGCCTCAGCACCCAGGGCAAAAGCCAGAGCCAAGGCGTAGCGTGGCAAGCCCTCGGTGAGCCACGGCTTGGCTTCTCCATGGGCATGGTGGTGGCCGTGAGGGGGGTGACCGTGATCACCGTCCGCCTCCGCACCTGCTTGCGCCAAAGGTATTGGTTTGAAGCCCGCTTTGCGAATCGCCTCCAACGCTTGCGGTAAGGACTCCGGGGGCGCATCAATGGCGATGGTGCGTGCCGTCAACTGAAAGTTGAGGCTGCGCAAGCCCGGCAGGTCTTTTAAAGCATGGCGAATTTCACCCTCTTCGGCAGCGCAGTCCATGGTCGAAATGCGGTAAACCGCCACGCCCGGTTGAGCGGGTGTTGGTGTGGCAGCCACCTTGGGTGAGCAGCCGGCGTGGCCCGCGCAGGGAGTCGGATTTTTGGCGTGCTCGTGGCTAGAGGGGGCGTGCTGGCTCATGGATTTCCTTGGGTGGTCAAATTCTCGCGTTACAGTATTAAAAACCCTGTAGCCACTACAGAGTCAAGTCCCCGTGATGGGGTGATTAATTTGGGAGACGTCGTCATGAAAATTGGAGAACTGGCCACCAATGCGCACACGCAGATTGAAACCATTCGGTACTACGAGCGGGAAGGCCTGTTAGAGGCACCCTCTCGCAGCGAGTCCAATTACAGGGTGTATGGCAATGCCCATGTGGAAAGAC
>JAGODZ010000261.1 GCA_017997975.1 Rhodoferax sp. | reverse complement strand
ACGCTGGAAAACATCAAACATTTGAAGGGCCCTCAGTTCCTTCATGTGGTGACCAAAAAAGGGCAGGGTTACAAGCTGGCGGAGGCTGATCCCGTGGCCTACCACGGTCCCGGCAAGTTTGACCCTGCCGTAGGCTTGCAAAGCCCCCACACGCCGCCCAAACAAACCTTCACTCAAGTGTTCGGGCACTGGCTGTGTGACATGGCGGCCCAAGATGCCCGCCTCGTCGGCATCACGCCCGCCATGCGCGAAGGCTCTGGCATGGTGGAGTTCGAGAAGCTGTTTCCCCAACGCTATTTTGATGTGGGCATCGCTGAGCAACACGCAGTCACCTTTGCTGCTGGCTTGGCCTGCGAAGGTCTGAAGCCGGTGGTGGCGATTTACTCCACCTTTTTGCAACGTGGTTACGACCAGTTGATTCACGACGTGGCGATTCAAAACCTGCCCGTGGTGTTTGCACTGGACCGCGCTGGTTTGGTGGGCGCGGATGGGGCGACCCACGCGGGGGCTTATGACATCCCGTTTCTGCGCTGTATTCCCAATGTCAGCGTGGCCTGTCCGGCGGACGAGAATGAATGCCGTCAGTTGCTCAGCACGGCCTATGCGCAGAACCACCCGGTGGCAGTGCGTTACCCCCGGGGTGCGGGTGCTGGCATCACGCCACAGAAAAGTTTGGAAGGGCTGCCGTTTGGCAAGGGCGAAGTCAAACGCGAGGGCAAGGGCGTGGCTATTTTGGCCTTTGGAACGCTGCTGTACCCCGCCCTAGAGGCTGCGCAAGCGCTGAATGCCACCGTGGTCAACATGCGCTGGGCCAAGCCGCTGGACACGGAACTGCTGCTCGCCGTCGCCGCCCAGCACAATGCGCTGGTGACCCTAGAAGAGGGCGCCGTTATGGGCGGTGCGGGCAGTGCGGTGCTGGAGGCGCTGCAAGCCGCAGAGGTGATGAAACCCGTGTTGCAACTCGGCTTGAAAGACGAATTCATTGAGCATGGTGACCCTGCCAAACTGTTGGCCTTGCAAGGCTTGGATGCGGTAGGGATTCAAGCCGCTGTGAAGACGCGGTTTGCAGCGCATTTGGACACCGCGGCATCGGCGCTCAAAGCGGCTGCTTGAGTGCAACGCATCGCGCGGGCATGAGCGCTGGGCACCTAGCGCAACATGGCCGCTGCGTATTCACCTTGATGGAAATTCGAGCACTCAACTCTTGGCGTATTTCAGTCGAGTCAAGAGAAGGGATTTTTGCATCAAGCATAATTTGCAGCCTTGATGGCAGTGGCCAACGCCATCGTGAGGTTCGGCTCCGAGGCAGTTTGCAGCGTTTACCCTAATCAAACCAGATGAAATCGCTGAACTTCGCCGGCCCGTAACAGGCTACCCTTCAGCCTCTCTTATTTTTTCTATGCGACGCATCCGCTGGATCATTACCCTCTGCCGTTCTAAAACTCTCTGATGATGGACTCTCCATGCAAGCGCTTCTAAAGTTCTCCAAAGCCATTGACTGGCTGAACACCCAAGTCGGCAAATACGTGATTTGGTTGATTTTTATCGCCACGGCCGTCAGCGCCATCAACGCCATCGTGCGCAAGGTGTTTGATACCAGCTCCAATGCATACCTTGAAGCGCAGTGGTATTTGTTCGCTTGGTCGTTCTTGGCGGCGGCTGGCTACACCCTGCTGCGCCGCGAGCATGTGCGCATTGATGTGCTCAACAGCCGACTGCCCAAGCGGGTGCAGGTTTGGATCGACATCATTGGCTTCAGCTTGTTCCTCACGCCGCTGTGTTTGGTGATTCTTTACTACAGCACGCCCTTGGCGATTCAGATGTACCAAACGGGTGAAATGTCGGGCAACTCGGGCGGGTTGATCCGCTGGCCCGTTTGGGCCGCACTGCCTGTTGGCTTCACGCTGTTGCTGCTGCAGGGCTGGTCGGAACTGATCAAACGCATTGCCTTCCTGCGCGGCGAAGGGCCTGACCCCATGGGGCGTGTCACCGACAAGTCGGCCGAAGAAGAACTGGCCGAAGCCCTGCGCGCCCAAGCGGCAGCCGAACCCCTGAATGACAGCCCCGCCACCGGCGCTGTCTCTCCCCGCTAAGTGATCTGAGCACATACGCCATGGAATTTTTCACCACCAATTTCGCCCCGATCATGTTCGTGGGGCTGATCATGTTCTTGTTGCTGGGTTTCCCGGTGGCTTTCAGCCTCGGGGCCTGCGGCCTGTTTTTCGGTTTTGTCGGCATTGAGATGGGGGTCTTTCCTTCCTCCGTGATTGCCTGGCTGCCCCAGCGGCTGATTGGCATCATGGCCAACGACACCTTGCTGGCGGTGCCGTTTTTCACCTTAATGGGGCTGATCCTCGAACGCACCGGAATGGCGGAAGACCTGCTCGACACCGTCGGCCAAGTGTTTGGCCCCATGCGCGGTGGACTCGCCTTGGCGGTAATTTTTGTCGGTGCCTTGCTGGCCGCGACCACCGGCGTGGTCGCCGCCTCGGTCATTTCCATGGGCCTGATCTCGCTGCCCATCATGTTGCGCTATGGCTACGACCGACGCCTGAGCAGTGGCGTCATTGCCGCCTCCGGCACGTTGGCGCAAATCATTCCGCCTTCGCTGGTGCTGATCATCATGGCCGACCAGTTGGGCCGCAGCGTGGGCGACATGTACAAGGGGGCTTTCCTGCCCGGCTTTATTCTGATGGGTCTGTATGTGGCTTATGTGATGTTCTTGGCCGTGTTCAAGCCCACCTTGGTCCCCGCCTTGCCACCAGAGGCGCGTACCTTCCGCGAACCCGATGGCAGTGGGGGTTACACCTCCCTGACCCTGCTGGCCGCTCTGTCCACAGCCGTGGCCGTCACTTTGGCCAGCAACATGGCGGGTCTGCACAGCTGGTGGCAGGGCAAGGAAGTGCTGCAAGTCGCGACCGACGAAAAGGTGGTGGTGGCGATGTGTGGCGGTGTGACGGTGGCACTCATCATTGCGCTGTTTAACAAAGTCACCCAATTGGGTCTGCTGTCACGCTTGGCTGAGCGGGTGACCTTTGTGCTGATTCCCCCCTTGCTGCTGATTTTCTTGGTGCTGGGCACCATCTTTTTGGGTGTGGCCACGCCCACCGAGGGCGGTGCCATGGGCGCCATGGGTGCCTTTGTGATGGGTTGGGCCCGCAAGCGATTGAACATGGACCTGCTCAAGCAAGCCTTGGCCTCTACCACCCGGCTGTCGAGCTTCGTGATGTTTATTCTCATTGGCGCGACCACCTTTAGTTTGGTGTTCCAAGCGGCCGACGGTCCGATCTGGGTGGAGCATCTGCTGAGCAATCTGCCCGGCGGTCAAGTGGGCTTCCTGATCGTGGTCAACATCTTGATCTTCTTCTTGGCCTTCTTCCTCGATTACTTTGAGCTGTCCTTCATTGTGGTGCCGCTGCTGGCGCCCGTGGCCAACAAGCTGGGTATTGATTTGATCTGGTTCGGCGTTTTGCTGGCCGTCAACATGCAGACCTCGTTCATGCACCCACCGTTTGGGTTTGCGCTGTTCTTCTTGCGCTCGGTTGCACCCGAGAAGCCCTATGTGGACCGCGTCACCCGCAAAGTCATGGAGCCGGTGACCACCATGCAAATTTACAAGGGTGCCGTGCCTTTCTTGTTCATTCAGCTCACCATGGTTGGCCTTTTGATTGCCTTCCCACAGTTGGTGACCGGTAATTTGGACAAGAAGGAGGTGTACAACATGGAGAGCATTGGCGACGAGATGCGTGACAGTCTGCCCGCCTCCGAGAGTATTTATGACGCGGCTCCGGCAGGCGTGGTTGTGCCTGAGGCAGAAATGCCGGAGCCGTCAGAAGACGTTCCCGAAGACGATCCGCTCAAGGACATGCAAGAAGCCACAGAGCCCAGCGGCAAGAAGTAACAACTCAGGCAGGGCAATTCAATTCACAGCCCGGCTTGCTTTTCTTCCATTAAAAAAGCCACCGCATGCGGTGGCTTTTTTGGGACTTGCCTTCAACAGGCAAGCTGAAAACAGCTTAAATTTTCAGCGTGTTCATGTACTGGTTGAACGGGTACTCGGAGAAGCGGTTCCACAGGATCTGGTCGCGCTGGAAAGCACGCATGTCTTGGTGAATCGTCTTGAATTCAGGTGACTTGGCATCGTGCTCAGCAAACACTTCCATGGACGCTTTGAAACCGGCGTCCATCACGGCTTTCGGGAACGCTTTGAGCTTGGTTTTCTCGGCCACGAGTTTCTTCAACGCAATGGGGTTCCAGGCGTCGTATTTGGCACTCATGTCAACCGCTGCAACCTTGCAAGCGGCATCCAAGATGGCCTTGTTCTCGTCTGACAAGGTGTTGTACTTCTTGACGTTGATGAAAAACTCAAGGTCAGCGCCGCCTTCCCACCAACCGGGGTAGTAGTAAAACGGAGCCACTTTGTTGAAGCCCAACTTGGCATCATCGTAAGGCCCCACAAACTCGGCCGCGTCCAGCGTGCCTTTTTCCAGCGACTGGTAAATGTCACCAGCGGGCATGTTTTGCGCGACCACACCCAGTTTGGCCATGGCCTCACCGAACAGACCACCGCCCAAACGCATTTTCAGACCCTTGAGGTCCGCCACCGTTTTGATTTCTTTGCGGTACCAGCCGCCCATTTGGGTGCCTGTGTTGCCCGCGCTGGC
>JAGODZ010000260.1 GCA_017997975.1 Rhodoferax sp. | reverse complement strand
GGTTGTGTGACCTGCTTGGCGCAGGGTCAGGTCGAGGCACAGCGCCACCAACGCGCCTTTGGTGTAGTAGCTCACCGTGGCATTGGGCGTGTTTTCGTCTTGGCGGTAATACTTGACCCAAGCGTCAAAACTCGCCTGTGCCACGGTCTGTAAGGCTCGACCAGGCGTTTGCTGGACTTGGTTGATGGTTTTGTTGATTAAACGCAGGTAGGTGGTGTTGTCGATTAGCCCCGCGCGGTGAAGCAACAGGTCATCGTAGTAGCTGGTGAACCCTTCAAAAAACCAGAGCAACTCGGTGTAGTTTTCTCGGGCGTAGTCGTAGCGGGCGAACTCGGCAGGGCGCAGGCGCTTCACGTTCCACGTGTGGAAGTATTCGTGGCTGATGAGTCCCAAGAGCTGGACATAACCGTCGTTGACGGCGGGTTTGGCGTCGGGCAGGTTGGCGCTGGGGGGCGTGAGCGCGGGTTGATTGAGGCGCGGCAAGTCCTTGCGCATGCAAATCAAGGCGGTTGAGTTGCGGTGCTCCAGCCCGCCATAGCCATCGTCCACCACGTTCAGCATGAACAAGTAGTTTTTGTGGGGTGGCTGGTCGGCCTTTTTGCGGCCTTTTTTGGCGCCGTGCCAGAAACTGATTTCAGCCTCACAAATGGCCTGCGTATCCTTGAGCAGACGTGCGCCATCAAAGCTGGGGGGCGCGCCTGCCACCACAAAGCGGTGTTCTAGGCCACCAGCCACAAAGCTGTCGCTCCAAAAACTGCCCATCTCGACGGGGCAATCGACTAACTCGTCATAGTTGGCTGCCAAGTAGCGGCCAAACCCATTTTTATCGATCTTGAGAGGCGTTAGTCCGGTGGCAATTTGCCAGCCGACCAGCGTTTGGTCAGCCTGCAGGGTTAGCGCATGGGGCATGCACTCTTGGCCTTCGACTTGCAGAAACAAGCTGGTGCCGTTAAAAAATCCGCGAGACGCATCTAGCCAAGCGGTCCGCACCGAATTGTCAAGCGCATAGACCTCGTAAGTCAGCACCAATGGCCTGCTCGTGGTGCAGGTGGCTTGCCAACTGCGCTTGTCGCGTTGTCGCATTTCTACAGGTTTTTCCCCCTGGTTAGCCCGTAAGTTTTGCAGCGTTTTAGAGAACTCGCGAACCAGGTAGCTGCCAGGAATCCAGACCGGCAGGCTGACAACTTGGTCGGCTGCAGGTTCAGCGATTGTCAAGATGACTTGAAACAAGTGGGCGTGCCGGTCGAGGGCACGCACGCTGTAGGCAATGGCGGTGGTCATGGTCAGTTCTTGCGTTTTGCCAAGTTTTCTTCAATCTGCTCGGCACCAATAGCCCCTGGAACGCGTGACCCATCAGCAAAAATCAGGGTGGGGGTGCCCGTGATTTTGTATTTACGCCCCAGTTCTACATTGCGAGCGACGGCGCTGGCATCGCAGCTGGCAGCGGCAGGCGTTTTCTCGCGCAGCATCCAGTCTTGCCAAGCCTTGGCTTTGTCTTTGGCACACCAAATATTCTTGGATTTTTCAGCAGAATCTGCGCCTAGGATGGGGTACAAAAACAGATGCACCGTGACGTCTTTGACCTTTTGCAGGTCTTGCTCAAAGCGCTTGCAGTAGCTGCAGTTGGGGTCTTCAAAAACCACCAAGGTGCGTTTTCCGTTGCCATTGACCGTTGTGAATGCATCTTTAAGTGGCAAGGTGTCAAAGTTGACGGCGGTTAATTTGTCAACCCGCTCTTCCGTGAGGTTACGGCGCTGGCGAGTGTCAATCAAACTGCCATTGACCAGGAAGTCACCTTTGGCATCGGTGTAATAAATTTCAGTGCCGTTGACACGAATCTCAAACAAGCCTGGCATGGCGCTTTTGGTGACTTCGTCAATGGAGGGCAATTGAGGGACGCGTTCTGCCAGATTTTTGCGAATGGTCGCTTCTTGGGCGTTGACGCCAAAACCAAGCAGCAAGGTGCTTGTCATCAGCAGCGTTTTTGTGAAATTCATCATGTTTTCGTTCATCCATCATTGCAGGCCCATGGCCTGACGTGCTATCCATTGTTTGAGCAAACCGCTTCGCTCAAACCCGTTCATGCCCACGTTGCGGGCCGATTGCCAAGCGCCACCCGATCGCGAAAACAACTGCTGCAACCCATCCATCGTCGCACTGGTCACCAGCACATCCGCCTTGCGTGAGCGCTCGTAGCGACGCATGAGTTTTTCGTCTCCCACCGACCGCCAGTACTCGCGTTCATGAATTACTTTGGTCAAAGCAGAGACGTCGGCCAGACCCAGATTCAGACCCTGACCGGCCAGAGGATGGACGTTGTGCGCCGCATCACCTGCCAGCGCCCAAGTTTTTCCATCGTGTACACCCGCCCAGCGTTCAGCGCGCGCCATTTGCAATGGCCACGCGACGCGCTCGCTGCTCAGTGACAACTGGCCGAGGCAGCCTTCACTGGCAATTGCGAGCTGCTGACAAAAATCTGGTGCGCTGTCATTGAGCAAGGCCTGCACCCGTGACTCATGGACTGACCACACCAAGGCGATAGCGTTCCCTTGCGGCCCGTCCATGGGCAAAAATGCCAAAATTTCACCCTGAGAAAACCATTGGCGCGCCGTTTGTCCATGCGGTGTTTCGCAAGTCAGGCGGGCGGCAATGGCGTGTTGGGGGTAGGGTTTGACATCGAAATCGATGCCAAACTCTTTGCGTGTGCTACTGGCCTTTCCTTCGCAAATAATGGTCAATTTAGCGGGTCTGGGCGCGTCTAGGATCTCGATCAGGGGTTGAAACCGAACGGCATCCGCCAATTGATTCTCTAATACCGGCACATCCACAATCCAAGTCAGGCCGGGTACCTGAAGCTCGCCGGCTGAGAAGTTGACTTCGCCTCCGTCGTCTCCCTTGACCTGCATGTTCAGGACTTCGGTGGCGTGCTGCGCGTCGGGCCAGCAGCGCACTGACTCCAACAGAGCGCGAGATTTGGCGTTCAAGGCATAAGCCCGCACATCAGGGGCGGCGGGCGACCCCGCAGTGGGCGTGAATTGCTGCACCAGTCCAACACGCAGCCGCTCCCGGGCCAAGAGCAAAGCCAGCGTGCGCCCCACGATGCCGCTGCCGCGGATACATATATCTAAGGGTTGAGTCATAGTGAAGATTGTAGGAGGCAGGGCAAAATCCCTATTCTTCTTCTGATGAGAGTGTTTGTATGAATCCAAGTGACTTGCCGCACAGTGATGTGACTGGCACCATTGCCCAATTGTTTGTGTACCCCGTGAAATCCTGTGCCGGAATTGAGGTGCAAGCGGCTCGCCTGACTGAAACCGGCTTAGAGTGGGACCGGGCCTGGATGGTGGTGGATCGCCAGGGTCAATTTGTTACTCAGCGCGAGTTGCCGCGCATGGCCTTGATTCAGCCCACGCTGATGGCGACCGAGTTGGAGTTGCGTGCGCCTGGCATGCCTGTGCTGGCCGTGCAGTTTGACGCCGTTGGGCCGTTGGTGAGCGTTCAAGTTTGGGACGATCACGTTCCAGCACATGACATGGGCGACCAAGTGGCCGCGTGGTTCAGCCAATTTTTAAGTGACGACGCCCATTCGACGCACTACCGCTTGGTTCGGTTTGATCTGGCCCATCGGCGCGTGGCCAGTTTGAAGTGGACCGATGGTGTGCCCGCCTTGAACCAGTTTTGTGATGGATTTCCGTTGCTGGTGATTAGCGAGTCTTCATTGGATGGTTTGAACCAGCGGTTGCAGGACTCCGGGCATGATGCGGTCACCATGGCGCGCTTTCGCCCCAACCTCGTGCTGGGTGGTGTTGAAGCCCATGATGAGGATCGCGTCGCGCATATACGGGTGGACGCTGAGCCTGCCACGGTGTCACTTAAACCTGTGAAACCTTGCCCACGCTGCCCGATTCCTAACATTGACCCCGCTACGGCGATCAGCAGCCCGGCAGTGGGCGACACCTTGCAGGGTTATCGGCAAGATGCGCGCGTCAATGGGGCTGTCACTTTTGGCATGAACTGCATCATGGCCGCAGGGATTGGGAGTGTGTTGCGGGTAGGTCAAACCGTTTCGGCGGAACTCGACTTTGGATAAGACGCAATGGGCTAGCCTGAATATTTCACGCAGCCGAGTCGAATTTTCCAATTTCGGCAGGCGAGTGCTTGAAGGCCGCTTTGACGGCGGCACGTTGCCCCCCCCGATCCACGCAGCCCATTGCGCATCACCCACGCAGTGCGCGTACTTGCGCCCCAGCCGTATTGATGGTGCCCGGCCCAGTGCCGACATCTTCGCGCACGCCGTAAACCAGCTGCGCTCACCCTGAGCCTCATGCCGTGCTTGGCCTGCGCGTTGACACCAATAAAGGACCGCAACCAAGTCGGGGGTGAGGGGGGAGTTGTGTCCAGGCGCAACCGATGACGCTCGTTTGTCCCATCCATTGAGAAAAAACCGCGAACGCAATGTCAGTTGAGGACTCAAAACCGTCTCTATGGCTCATTAAGTTGCTATGGCGTGAAATAGGCGGGTTAGCAGCCTGTCGGACTTAGGAGTCGTCGGCTGCAAATCGACCGCAGCGGGCTATTTTTCGCCGCTTTCTTACCCAATATCCAGATATTGGGCTGCGAAATCGTCAAAAACTAGTCGGCGCTGGGGCCGATTTTCGCTTTCGACGACCT
>JAGODZ010000259.1 GCA_017997975.1 Rhodoferax sp. | reverse complement strand
AGTCGCCCGACTCTCCCTGGCCATTTCACCGCACAGCCAACGAATCTGGATCGCCTGTGGTCCAGGCAACAACGGCGGCGATGGGCTAGAAGCTGCCATGCACTTACAGCAATGGGGCAAAAAACCGCTGGTGACTTGGCTGGGCAACCCTGACACGGTGCCCCGTGATGCCGCCACCTCCTACCTCAAGGCGCATCAAGCAGGCGTTGAATTTAGCGACACACCGCCCTCTCACTTTGATTTTTGTATTGACGCACTGCTGGGTTTAGGGGGCGGGCGTCGCCCGTTAGCCGATCGCATGTCAGAGTGGGCAGCCGTCATGAACGACAGCCACGCCCCCGTGCTGGCTATTGATTTACCCACCGGCCTGTGCGCGGACACTGGCGTGGTGATTCCGAACCACGTCAAAGCAACCCATACCCTGAGCTTGTTGACGCTCAAGCCAGGCTTGTTCACAGCGTCAGCAAGAGACACCACAGGAGAAATTTGGCTGGATCCGCTGTGCAGTGGCATCGAGACATCACAGTTTCTTCCCCCCCTTGAAGCCACCGCTTTACTTGCCGCAGCGCCAAACCCAGTGCCACGTCTGCAGGCATCGCACAAAGGCAGCTACGGTGACGTTGCCGTGATCGGCGGTGCCAACGGAATGACGGGCGCGGCACTGCTGGCCGCATCAGCCGCCTTGAACTCAGGCGCGGGACGGGTGTTTGTAGGGCTGCTAGCCGATCCCAGTATCAACGTGAACCCTGACCAACCTGAACTGATGTTTCGGCGTGTGGATGACATGGACCTCACCTCAGCAACAGTCGTGTGTGGTTGCGGTGGTGGAGATGCCATTCAAGCCCATATGCAACGACTATTAATGGCTGCAATCCAAGTAGTCATTGACGCAGACGCTATTAATTCAATAGCTTCTTCAACTTCGTTTCAGTCATTGCTCACATCCCGCTCAAGGCAGTCAAAAAGCACGGTGCTGACACCGCACCCCCTCGAAGCCGCCCGATTATTGGGCATCACAACAGCCGAAGTTCAAAACGACCGACTCAGTGCAGCCACCGCGCTGGCCCAACGATTTGGGTGCACCATCGTTCTCAAAGGCTCTGGCACCATCGTGGCAAGGCAAGGTCAGACACCCGTCATCAATTCCACTGGCAACGCGAAACTGGCCACTGCGGGCACAGGCGATGTGCTGGCAGGAATGATTGGTGCAGGCTTGGCCTCTGGCCTGCCTGAATTCGAAGCCGCCTGCCGCGCGGTCTATCACCACGGATGGTTAGCAGATTGCTGGCCTAGAGATGCCCCTTTGACAGCCTACCAGCTGGCCCAAGGCGGCCCGCAGTGAACCGGCAGCAAAAAACGCTCAACACAATCACTGAAACCTTGAGCCAGTGCCCCTGCACACACAGTGTGGGTCCGACTGGGTCAAGACCGAAAAACTTAGAAAAGTGCTGCATTCACTTTCAACTGGTCTGGCGAGAAACGAAAAATGGTCATGGCGTCCACGCTGTAGGCGCCCATATTTCGATAGAACGCGATGGTCGGCTCGTTCCAATCTAAACAGCCCCACTCCAGCCGCTGACAGCCTCGCTCCACGGCGAGTTTGGACATGAACGCCATCATGATGTGCCCCAAGCCCTGAAAGCGCACGGCGTCGTCCACCAAGAAGCCATCCACGTACAGCCCTGACTGCCCAATGAAGGCCGACGAGTTTTGGAAAAAATAGACAAACCCCACGGTCTGGCCTTCGTAATCGCCCAACACCGCCTCCCCTTTGCCTTCCACCAGCAGCTTGCGCAGGCCCTCTTCTGTGGCGGTGATCTTGTCCAGCATCTTTTGATAAGCGCCGAGTTTTTTCATGTAGTCAAGCACCAGACCCGCGTCGTCGGGCGTGGCAAAGCGCAATGTGAATTTTGGATTTTTTGTCTGAATCAGAGTCATATCGGTAATCTGGGTGGGTTCCTTTGATGGGGCATTTTCGCCAATGAAACGGTCGGTGGAACGTTTGCTGGCACGTTCATCAAGTCTCCAGCACGGCCAGTGCCTTGGGTCGGCCCGCATCACACCATGGAACCCCCTCGCCGGTGAGGGCGCTTTGCCTCCCAACGCATCGGTCAAGGCGGGTAATAATTCGCAATCCTATGCCACTACTCACCCAACCCCAAGCCTGGTTTGCGCTGGCCATCGCTATTCTTTTTGAAGTGGGCGGCACAACCAGCATGCGGCTGGCGGAGGGGTTTACCCGTGTGACGCCGTCGGTGATGATGGTGGTTTTTTACAGCGTGTCGTTCACCTTGAACACGATGGTGATTCGGGTGCTGGGCTTGAGCGTGACCTACGGGGTGTGGTGTGGCGTGGGCACGGTGCTGACCGCGCTGATTGGCATCTACTACTTCAAGGAACCCGCCACGGCCATCAAGATGGTGAGCATAGGGTTGATCGTGATCGGGGTGATGGGCTTGCACTCGGCCAGCCGCGTGGGACATTGAATCTTTGGGCTCTTCAAGGCCATCGTGCCTTGTCAAAGAAGTGGGGTGAGGCGGGCCCTTGCCCCCAACCGACAGGCGCTAGACCGCGTGCAAGGCGATTAAACGGTCTGCTTGGGCGAGCGTTTCGCGGTAGCCCGCCAAAATAGCGCGCTCCCGAAATTCGCGCGACAGGCTGACCCAGTAACCAAAGTGGGGCTTGAGCAGCACATCGGCCAGCACGCCATCCACATCCACCAAGGCCTGCTTGCGCAAGTCACTTTCACGGTAGCGCTCTGAACCAGGCGGTGGCGAGGCCAGGTGGGCCGTGGCGTCCACGGCCAGCACTTTGTGCGCCCCCAACGCGCGGGCCACCCGCACGGGCAGTGGCATGGACCAGTCCGAGTCCACATAACGCTCGCCGCGAATGCGCACCGGGGCAAACTGCCCTTCAATGGCCGCTGAGGCCTGCACGGCCAGTCCCAAGTCGCCCGCAGTGAACGCGATCGTCTCGCCATCGCGCTGGCGCTGCACCACACAGGCCATGGGAATGGCCAAGTTTTCCAACAAGCGCACCGGGGTGTGCTCGCGCATCAGGTCCGCCACCGCCGAGCCGCTTAAGCGCTCAGGCGTGCCAACCGCCCAGCGTGCCAGGCTCAAGGGTTGCATGTCCAGCGCCAAAACCTCCAACTCAGAAGCACTCAAGCCAGCGGCCAGCAAGCTGCCGACCACCGCGCCCGCCGATGCGCCGACGATGAGATCGGGCCTTAACCCCAACTCAAGCAGCGCCTTGACCACACCCACATGCACAAACCCGCGCGGCCCGCCCGAGCTGAACACCCAAGCCACGCGCGGGGCGTGAGGCAAAGGCTGCGCGCGCGGTGCGTTCGGTCCGTTGTGGTCTTGATCGGGGTTGAGCGAGCAGGCGTTGAGCGCACCCGTGGCCACCGAAGCGCCCGCAGCGTGAAGCCAGGTGCGACGGCTCAACATGGTGGCCGGCGTCGTTCAGGGCTGTTTAGCCTTGGCGGCTGCCACAGCCTTGGCCAGCTCGTCACCACTTTTGTAATGCGGCACCCGGAACACCATGCGTTTGGCGCGCTGCGCAAAGCTGTTGCCCCCTTGGACCTCTTCTGCCCAGTACTTTTGGGACAAGGCCACATTGCCAGCCTCATCAAGCTCGAACGCGTCTTTGCTGCCCTGGCCGCCAAAAATATAGAGCTTGCCGTCGATCATTTTCCAGGTGTTGGCATCACCGCCCCACGGAATGCCATACACCAAGCCGTTGGCACAGTAGCCGCCAAATTGGGGCAAAAACGCGGCGGGAGATTGATCAAACTGGGCTTTGCGCGCGGCAGTGGCGAAATGAAACGTCACCTCTTCATAAGTGCTTTTGAACTGGGGCAAGCCTTGCTCATAACGCCCGTCTGAAAAATACGCGACCACGTCAGCACCTTTGAGCATCACGCGTGCATCAGGCGCGATCTCCACCGCGTTGACCGGCTTGAGCGCCGAACTGGGGTTTTGCGCCGACAGGGCGCCACAGCCGGCCAGACCCAAGAGGGTGACGGACAAGGAGACAGCGAGGGCTGCACGGCCAAAATAGTGAGGGCGAATGGGGGTTGATGTCATGGCGTTGCCTGTGGAGTTGAAGGAACAGCACGTCCGGCAGAACCAGACGCAAGAGGAGAGTGTGACGGGTGGGGGCGGAGAAGGTTCAAGGCGTCGCCCCCTCCTGCGCGTCGGCGTAAGGTGCCACCCAGCCCAGCAAGGCACTGGCGCGCTCGCAGCGCTGGCGCAAATCGGCGGCATCGCGACCGCCTAAGTGGATGATGCCAAAGCGGTAGCTGCCCAGCCATTTGTAATCACGCGCGATAGAGCCCGCCGACTTGGGGTAGGGGAACAGCAGCGCATCGGGAAATTCTGACACCATCGCCTGGCTTTGTGCCGGGGTGGGTAAGGTGACCCGTGCCAGCGGGTCAAACGCCCGGTACACCAAACTCGCAGCCGTGCCTGCCGTGGGGGGCTGTTGCGGCACTTGGGCCGGGTCTTGCCCGTAGGCCAGCGCCAGCGCCATGGCATGCATATCCACGCCCAACACACGCTGGTACAGATCGGAATACTGCGAGGCCATGCGCGGATTGAATTCAATCACCGTGAGCCGGTCAGTGGCGGCGTCGTAGAAAAACTCCATATTGAACAGGCCATGGGTGAACCC
>JAGODZ010000258.1 GCA_017997975.1 Rhodoferax sp. | reverse complement strand
TGGCCGCGCTGGTGCCGCTGGATCGCCATTCCAACGTGTTGCGCGCCCCCGGCCTGCGCCTGGCCTACCTGCCGCAAAGCAGCGAGTTGGAGCGCAGCTTTCCGCTGGCCGTGCGCGACTGCGTCCTCATGGGCCTGTGGGCGCAAACCGGGGCCTGGGGTCGCGTCAGCGCCCCGATGCTGGCGCAGGTGGACGCTGCTTTGCACACCGTGGGCTTGCAAGGGTTTGAACACCGCCCGGTGGGCACGTTGTCGAGCGGGCAACTGCAGCGCGCGCTGTTTGCCCGCCTCTTGGTGCAAGACGCTGACATCCTCTTGCTGGACGAGCCCTTCAACGCGGTGGACAGCCCAACCACCGCCAGCCTGCTGACCTTGGTGCAGCAGTGGCACCACCAAGGCCGCACCGTGGTGGCCGTGCTGCACGACCACGCGCAGGTGCACGCGCACTTTCCGAGCACGCTGTTGTTGGCGCGTGAATGCATCGCCTGGGGGCCCACCGCCGAGGTTCTCACCCCGGCCAACTTGCAGCGCGCCCGCGCCATGGCCGAAGCCTGGGACGAGGCCGCCGCCCTGTGCGATGCCAATGGCGAACGCAACGCCCCCGCGTTCAACACCGTGCTGGCGCAGCGCCTGGCCGCCGCCGAGTAGCCCCGCCATGGACCCTCTGTTGACCTTCATGTGGGATGCCTGGTTCGCCCCGTTTGCCGAATTCGCCTTCATGCGCCGCGCGTTGGTGGCCACGCTGGCACTGGCGCTCAGTGCCGCGCCTTTGGGCGTGTTTTTAACGCTGCGCCGCATGAGCTTGCTGGGTGACGCGCTCAGCCACGCCGTGTTGCCGGGCGTGGCCATTGGCTACATCGTGAGCGGCCTGTCGCTCACCGCCATGGCGCTCGGTGGTGTGCTGGCCGGCATGGTGGTGGCGGGCCTCGCTGGTGCCGTGAGCCGCTTCACCGCCTTGAAAGAAGACGCCAGCTTGGCCGCTATTTATTTGGTGGCGCTGGCCTTGGGCGTGACGCTGATCGCCCGCCACGGCACCCAGCTGGATTTGCTGCACATTTTGTTTGGCAGCGCGCTGGGCGTGGACACCGACGGTCTGATGCTGGTGGCGGGCGTGGCCACGGTCAGTGTGCTGGCGCTGGCGCTGATGTACCGGGGCTTGGTGTTGGAAACGTTCGACCCGGTGTTCATGAGCGCCCACCGCCACGGCTTGCCGTCGTGGTGCTGGCAGCAAGGCTTTTTGATGCTGGTGGTGCTCAACTTGGTCGCTGGTTTTCAGACGCTGGGCACGCTGATGGCCGTGGGCTTGATGATGCTGCCCGCCGTGAGCGCCCGGCTGTGGCACGACAACCTGCCCGCCCAACTGGTCAACGCCGCAGTGCAGGCCGCCGTGGCGGGGGCGGCGGGCTTGCTGCTCTCCTACCACTTTGACACGCCCTCGGGCCCCACCATCATCGGCTGCGCTGGGGGGCTGTATGCCATCTCCTTGCTGCTGGCCCCCGGCGGTGGGCTGCTGCGCGGATGGACCCGCTCACACCGCGTCGCTTAACGCCCTCGTTGTGACCCTCCCCTCATTGCTTGAAAGATGTTCCATGACCCCCCTCGCCCCGCGCCCTGCCTTCCCTCGCCGCCTTTTCTTAGCCAGCGCCTCCGCGTTGGCGCTGCTCGTTAACCCCGCATTCGCCGCCACGCCCCTGCCCGTGACCGCCAGCTTCAGCCTCTTGGGCGATTGGGTGCGTGTGGTGGGCGGCGACCGGGTGGCCGTGACCACGCTGGTCGGGCTCAACGAAGATGCCCACGCCTTTGAGGCCCGCCCAAGCGATGCCAAAACCATTTTGTCCTCTCAATTGGTGGTCATCAACGGCCTCGGGTTTGAGCCGTGGGCCAAAAAGCTCATCCAATCCGCAGGCTACCAAGGCACCACCGTGGTCGCGTCCACCGGCGTGAAATCCCGCCACATGGACGACGTCAACAAAGCGCATGCGAGCCATGACGACACCGACCCCCACGCTTGGCAAAACCCCAATAACGTGGTGCTCTATGTGCGCAACATCGCTGCCGGTTTGGCCAAAGTTGACCCGGCCGGTGCCAGCGTGTACCAAGCCAACGCCGATGCCTATGTCAAAGAACTCAAGCAGCTCGACCAGTGGGCCCAAGCGCAAATCGCCACCCTTCCCGCCGCCAAGCGCAAAGTCATCACCTCACATGACGCCTTTGGCTACTTTGCCGCCCACTACGGCGTGCAGTTTCTGGCCCCCCAAGGCGTGAACACCGAGACTGAACCCAGCGCCAAACAAGTGGCTCAACTCATTCGGCAAATCAAGCGAGAAAAAATTCGCGCCGTGTTTGTGGAAAACATGAGTAACCCCCAACTCATCGCCCAACTGAGCCAAGACGTCGGCGCCACCGTAGGTGCCAGCCTGTATGCCGACGCGCTCTCAGCGCCCACCCAGCCGGGCAGCACTTACCTGAAAATGATGCGGCACAACGTGACGCAACTGGTGTCGGGCATGCGTTTGAACTGACGGCAGGCAGCGGTTTTTGCTATTAAAAAAATAGCTGCTTTCGCAAGCGGGCCATGGGCTAAAGGTCGTTTTTACTTAAAAGCGCTTTAATCGACACCCACCGCAATGCACCGCGCGCCCACCCGGTTTGCTTGTCGGTGGCCGATGCGTCACGGGGCCTTGTGTGCGGTTAAGCTTTCCGCTTGTGCCCGATGGCACCCGAACAAACTACAAGCAAGCCATGGCCCTTACACATTCAACCTCTCGCGCGCCCCAGCGCCCTGTTGCCACCCGCTGCGGGGCGGCATGAGTCTCGTCAAATCCAAACAACGCGTGGCCGACCACGGCGAAGTCTTCACGCCCGCCTGGATGGTGGAGGCCATGCTGGACTTGGTGAAAGACGAGACCGAGCGCATTGACGCCCGCTTTTTGGAGCCCGCGTGCGGCAGCGGCAACTTCATCGTGCCAATCCTCAAACGCAAGCTGGCCGCAGTGGAACTCAAATATGGCCAGTCTGATTTCGAGCGCCAGCATTACGCCCTGCTGGGGCTGATGTGCATTTACGGCATCGAACTGCTGGCCGACAACATGGCCGAATGCCGCGCCAACGTGCAGGGTGTGATTGCCGAGTACCTCAAGCTGACTGAAACAGATGACCTGTACCGAGCCGCCATGCATGTTTTGTCGGTCAACTTGGTGCACGGCGACGCGCTGACCATGCGCGCCGTGGGCAACATGGGCGACCTGAACGGCCAGCCCATCACCTTTGCCGAATGGGGCTACTTGGGCAAAGGCAAGTTTCAACGGCGTGACTTCCGGTTTGACGTGCTCACCGGTTCGTCCAAGTACAGTGAAGAAGGTTCCCTGTTTGCCGACCTGGGCAAGCACGAAATTTTCACCCCCATCCAAACCTACCCGCCCATGACGGTGCGCGAGTTGGCGGCAAATATTTCGACTCCATGAATCAAATCATCCCTAAACCAGAGAACCTGGCAAAACTCGTTTTTCTGATCCGTGGCGAGAAGGTTTTGCTGGATTCTGATCTGGCTGACCTCTACGGCGTAGCCACCAAGGCACTGAACCAGGCCGTTAAACGAAACCTCGATCGGTTCCCGGCGGACTTCATGTTCCAGCTCACACCAGAAGAGTGGGAAGGTATGAGGTCACAAATTGTGACCGCATACCCTGAAAACGACCCTATGCGGTCACAAACTGTGACCGCATCCCGTCGCAACGTCGGGGCTTTGCCCTACGCCTTCACCGAGCAAGGTGTCGCCATGCTCTCCAGCGTGCTGCGCTCCCAACGTGCCGTTGAGGTCAACATTGCCATCATGCGCACGTTTGTGCAGTTGCGCCGCCTAATGGACTCCAACCGCGATCTGCGTCTGCGCATTGAGGCCATGGAAACCCGCTATGACGAGCAGTTCTCGCAGGTCTTCGACGCCATCAAACAACTCATTGCAGAAGACAAAACGCGCAAGGCCAAACCGCCCATTGGATTCCTTTGACGCACACCGCCCATGCCACACCCCATTTCCAGTAGCACTATCAACGAACAGGTTTCCTTCACCCTGCGCGGGCGCAACCCCGACGTGCTGACCTGCATTGCCAACCTGTCCAACGACGAAGTCTTTACCCCGCCCGAGCTGGCCGGGCGCATGTTGGACCTGCTGGCCCAGGCCTGGGCCACGGACCACGGTGGTGCCGATCTGTGGGCCAACAAGGCCGTGCGGTTTCTGGACCCGTTCACCAAATCAGGCGTGTTTCTGCGCGAGATCACCAGCAGGCTCACCCTGGGGCTGGCGCAAGAGATGCCAGACCTGCAAGAGCGGGTGAACCACATCTTGACGAAGCAGGTGTTTGGCATCGGCATCACGAAACTCACCAGCTTGCTGGCGCGGCGCAGCGTGTATTGCTCCAAATACGCCAATGGCGCGCATTCGATTGCCACGGACTTTGACAGCGAGGCGGGCAACATTTGGTTTGAGCGCACCGAGCACACTTGGGCCCATGGAAAATGCACGTTTTGCGGGGCCAGTCAGGCCGCTATGGACCGGGGCGACGCGCTGGAAACCCACGCCTACGCCTTCATTCACACAGACAACATCAAGACTCGGATGGCCGAGTTATTTGGAGACGATATGCAGTTCGATGTCATTGTGGGCAACCCGCCGTATCAA
>JAGODZ010000257.1 GCA_017997975.1 Rhodoferax sp. | reverse complement strand
GCCAATGCCAACGCGCCGCCAAACGAGTTGCCGATCAGATCAGCCTGCTCTATTTGCAGGGCGTCCAGCAAGTCGATGGCCTGCTGAACCCAGATGTCCATGCGGTAGTGGCTGCTGTCGGTGGGGTCCAGTGGGCGCTCAGTGGTGCCAAAGCCCAGCAAATCCGGCGCAATAACACGCCTGTTTTTCGCCAGCACCGGCAGCAGCAGCCGCCAGTTGGCCCAGGCGCTGACACCGGGGCCGGAGCCGTGCAGCAGCAAGACAGGGGCACCGCTGCCCACATCGTGCACATGGGTCTCAAAGCTGCCGGTGCGCCGTCGTGTGCCGATTTCAGGGTTTTGGGCCGTGGCGCTCATGTCAGTACTTGACCATCACGTTGCGCAGCTCGGTGTAGAACTCCAGCGAATGCACCCCGCCCTCGCGGCCAATGCCGGACTGCTTGGAGCCCCCAAACGGTGTGCGCAGGTCGCGCAAAAACCAGCTGTTGATCCAGCACAGACCGACTTCAATTTGCGTGGCCAGGCGGCTGGCGCGGCTGATGTCTTGGGTGAAGATGGCGGTCGCCAAGCCATAGCGGTTGTTGTTGACCATGGCGACGACTTCTTCTTCGGTGTCGAAGGGCTGGATGTGGCAGCACGGTCCAAAAATTTCTTCCGTCACCACGGTGGCGGTTTCCGGCAAGCCGGTCCAGATCGTGGGCTGCACCCAGCAGCCGTCTTTGAGGTCCTCTGCCATGTCGGGCACCCCGCCACCGAAAACGATGTTGGCCCCCTGGTCCTTGGCCGTCTGGTACATGCCCAACACCTTGGCCTGGTGCTTCTTGCTGACCAACGGGCCGATTTTGGTGTCGTGGTCAAACGGGCGGCCCGGCTTCATTTGCTCGGCTTTTTCCTTGAGTGCCGCGACAAACTTGTCGAAAATCGGGCGCTGAACATAGACCCGCTCGGTGCCCAGACACACCTGACCGGCGTTCTCAAAGCATGAGCGGCTCACCGTGGTCATGGTGTTGTCAAAGTCGCAGTCGGCAAACACCACGGCGGCGTTTTTGCCGCCGAGTTCCAGCGAGACCGGGCGAATGCCGTCGGCTGCGGCCTTCATGATGGCGGTGCCGGTTCGGGTTTCGCCGGTGAAGGTGATGCCGTTCACATCCGGGTGGGCGGTCAGGAACGAGCCCGCCGAGTTCACGCCAAAGCCGTTGACGACGTTGTAAACACCGGGTGGCACGCCGACTTTGTTCATCACTTCGCCCAGCAGGGTCGCGGTGCTGGGGGTCTCTTCCGACGGTTTGACCACCACCGTGTTGCCACAGGCCATGGCCGGGCCGCACTTCCAGGTCATCAGCAGCAGCGGCAGGTTCCACGGGCAAATGATGGCGATGACACCACGCGGGGTGCGCACGCCATAGCTGCGGGCCGTCTTGCCGTCCGGGGTGCGCATCTCAAACGACTCGGTTGAGACGTTTTTGATGGTGTCGGTGAAAATTTTGAAGTTGGCCGCACCGCGTGGGATGTCGATGTGCGAGGCCAAATGCGCGGGCTTGCCGGTGTCAGCGATTTCGGCTTGCAAAAAGTCATCAAAACGGCGGTTGATTTCGTCCACGACACCGTCAAGCATGTTGCAGCGCTCCACCACCGACAGCTGGCCCCACGGCCCCTTGAGGGCGGCTTTGGCCGCAGCCACGGCGGCGTCCACCTCGGGCTGGCCGGCCTCAAACACCATCCCGATCAACGCGTTGTCAACCGGGTTGCGCTTTTCATAGGTCGTGCCGCTGACGTTTCCAACATACTGGCCGTTGATAAAGTTCTGGATGTCTTTCATGAATTGCCTTCTAAAAGTGGTGCGCCAACATGGCACCGTTCAGGTGAAATAACTTTCATGGCCCTGGTTTGGCAACGCGGGCCACAAAAATCAGCTGCCCAGCCCAATGGCGGCCAGCCCGGCCTGCGCACAGGCTTCGTCCTCTTGCTCTGAGCCACCGGACACACCGATGCCACCAATGCGCTGGCCCGCCTCCACCATGGGCAAGCCCCCGCCAAAGGCGACAAAGCGCGGGCGCAGCACAATGCCTTCGCGCACCGCCGCCGAGTGCGTCTGCAGTGCGGCATGCCACTGCGAGGTGGCCAGGCCAAAGCTCACTGCCGTGTAGGCCTTGTCAATGGCGATGTCCACCGAGTGCAGCGGTGCCCCGGGCATGCGCAAAAACGCCGCCAGAACGCCGCTGTGGTCCACCACGGCGACATTGATGCATGCGTTGATTGATGCCGCATGGGCAACCGCCGCGCGCACCGCCTCGGCTGCAGCCCTGACATCAATGACCCGCTGCACAACGCTTGGGGTCAGGGGTGAAGGGTGATTGATCATGCGGTTAATGACTCCAGGGTTAGAAGAATTTGACCAAGGTGAAGCGCAGCAAGGAGCCCTTCGGCTCCGGTCCGCTGCCCGCTTCAGAGGTGTATTCCTTGTACAAGGCAGCCTTCAGGATCACGCCTGAACTCATGATCGGGTAAACGATTTCGCCGCCAATGGCATTGCGCTTTGACTTGAAGTTTGTGGCCAGAGGACCGCTGTCGGCATTGACCTGCCACTGGTTGTAACCCACTAAACCCACTTGAACGGGGCCCATGGCCTTACCAAAACCCCACTCAATCGTGGCCTGATCACCGGGGGTGATGCCATTGCTTTTTGCGGTGTTGATCTCGTAGCGCATCAATGCCGAGCCACTCCATGTCTTGGCCGAATCAAAGTAATAAGTGACACCGCCGGTGAGCATGGTGGATTTGAAGCCTTTGCCCGGGGCTGCCGGAGTCGAGCTCGAACCAGAGTCAAGCCACACGCCGGCGGCGGCCACGGCATCCCAGTTCGAGCCATGCCAACCGAGCACCACCGGGCCGAGGTAAACATCACCAACGCCAGATTCACTCTGCGGAGGCGGCGTTCCCGGTGCTGTGAAGCTCAGTGAGGTGCGCACGACAGGAACAATGGCTTCCATACCGAAATCGGCACCGAGCACTTTGTGGGTCGAAATCCACACCACCCGGTTGGCCAGCGCATCGACGGTCGCGGTATTGCTCCCTGGCAAACTGGTACTGGTGCCCGGAATACGGAAGTCATCCGCACTGTAATGGACCATGTAGCCAAGGTAGTAGGTTCCTGGGGGAGGAACGCTGGCGGCTTGAATGCCTTCAACGCCTGCCACATAGTGACCTTCGGCCTGCGCGGCGTGGCCGCCTAAGGCGGCGAGGATGGCGAGACCGCTTTGTGCGATTATTTTTTTCATCTTGAATTTTGGTGTGTTGGGACAGGGCGTTGGCTGACATACCCAGGCGTTCCCCATGGCGAGTGCAGCAGTGCCACACCCGCCCTAGAGAACATCCGAGATCAGGCGGGCTTCAGGTCACCACGCTCAGGAACGCTGGATTGAGTTTGCGATCATGGTAGAAAATACCACGGCCCACTTCGTCCCAGGTCCAGGTCACGGGGTGCATGTCTGGGTAGTGGTCATAACCGCCACAGAAGGTTTCCAGCCGGTTGCCAGACGGATCAAAGAAGTAAATCGTGGTGCCTTGCGTGAC
This sequence comes from Rhodoferax sp., assembly GCA_017997975.1. Classification (GTDB taxonomy): domain Bacteria; phylum Pseudomonadota; class Gammaproteobacteria; order Burkholderiales; family Burkholderiaceae_C; genus Rhodoferax. The sequence goes on along the minus strand of JAGODZ010000257.1, from coordinate 1,110 downwards.
ACCGTGGCGCGTGGGGCCAATGTCGATCGAAACGCGGTTGATGCTCATGATGTCGGCGGCACGCAGCACTTGCTCCCAGCTTCCCAACAGGAACGAGACGTGGTGCAGTTTGTCGTCTTCGGCATGGCGCACCATGGCGATGTCGTGTGCCTTGGCGCTGCAGGTCAACCAAGTCGCCAAATCAGTGGTGCCGTCTTCGAGCTTGACGCGCTCCACCAGATTGAAACCCAGCACGTCAAACAGGCTCTTGTTGCCGTCAATGTCACCGCCATAGATCAAGCAGTGGTCCATGCGGATCGGGCAGATGCCGGGATTGCTGATCACATCGACTTCGGGGTTGGTGTAGCCCGTGGCATTGCCAACATCGGTTTTTTGTGCGTATAACTCGATGGTGTGCCCGGTTGGGATTTTGAAGCGCACGCGCTCACCGGTTTCCAGCATCTCGCCAGCGGGCATGCGTTCAGTCTTCACGCCGTAGGCCTTGAGCTTGCTGTCGAGGTCGTCCAAGGTGGCTTGGTCCAGCACCTTGAAGCCAAAGAAATCCATGCCAGCGCGGTCCGCTTGGCGCAGCACGACGCTGTTGTGGTCACGCTCAGCACGGGTCTTGAAGTAAACCCGACCGGACGCATCACGGCCAGTTTCCACCAAGCCCAGCACGTGGGTATAAAACTGAACGGACTCATCCATGTCGAGAACGCGTATTTGGGCGTGGCCCGGACGCAAAACACCTGTCATTGCCATTTTGAAGTCTCCTATAGGTTTGAAGGTTGAGAAATACTCTGCTCGTCTGCCAGGTCAACCGCCCGACAGACATTTTTTTTCATCGATCCAACGACCTGCAACTGCACATCGCTGGTGGGACGGACCCGGCAAGCCAGCACGAAGCCATCGGCCTCTTCCTGCGCGCTGATGTGTTCACGACTCATCACCCGCTTGGTGAACGTGCCGCTGAGCACTTGCACTTTGCAAACACCACAACCACCGCCACGGCAACCCACCGGGATGCCCTTTTTCCCCAAGGCTTCCATGCCCTCAAGCAAGCTACGGGTGTCCGTGCAGCGGTAGCTGCTGCCGTCGTTGACGATGCTGATGGTGAAAGCGGTCATGGCA
>JAGODZ010000006.1 GCA_017997975.1 Rhodoferax sp. | reverse complement strand
TCGCAACCCAGTCGGCAAGCGCGGTCGCTGGCATGGGGCGGGCGATGCCGTAGCCCTGTGCTAGGTCACAGCCCGAAGACAAGAGCAGTTGACCGTGTGCCGATGTTTCGACGCCCTCAGCAATCACCTCCCGGCCAAAGGCCTTGGCCAAGCCGATGACGCCTCGCACGATGGCCAAATCATTCTGGTCGTCCAGCATGTCGCGCACAAAACTTTGGTCGATTTTGAGGGTGTGAGCGGGCAAGCGGCGCAGGTAGGTTAACGACGAGTAGCCCGTTCCAAAGTCATCCAGCGCAAAATTGACACCCAGTTTGCGACAGGCATTCATGGCCGTGCTGACCTTCGCCATGTCATCCAAGGCGCTGGTTTCCAGCACTTCCAGTTGCAGGCGGCTTGGACTTACCGAGGGTTGACAGGACAAAAACTCGTTCAGTCGGGTTGAAAAATGCTCGTTCTGCAACTGATCGGCACCGACATTCACGCTCACTGGCAGGTCAAGCCCTTGGGACTGCCAATGTTGCATTTGTGCCAAGGCAGTTTGGATCACCCACTCCCCAATTTCAATGCCAACCGGCTGGTTGTCAATCGCGGGTAAAAACGCAGCGGGGGGCAGCAACCCGCGTGTCGGGTGTTGCCAGCGAATCAGCGCTTCGACCCCGGTGACCCGACCGGTTCGCATATTGACCTTGGGTTGGTAGTAAAGGACGAACTCTTCCCGCGCCAGCGCCGTGCGAATCCCTTTTAAAGTTTCGTTGAGCGTGTGAATGGCGGCGTCGTGGGCGATGTCAAACAGGTGGTAGCGGTTTTTGCCGGCCTGTTTGGCCGCGAACATGGCCTGGTCTGCATGCCTGAGCAATTGGTCCGCATCCACCGCGTCTTGCGGGTAAAACGTCACCCCCAAGCTGGCGGACACTTGGAGCGTCAGCATCGCTGCGTTGTCGTCCTCGCTCTCCAGGCGAATCTCGATGGGTGCCGCTGCAGCCTGAAGCAGTCGCTCAAGTACGGGAAGGCTGTCCACCGACTGTTGCTGGTCCACGATCACGGCCACAAACTCGTCTCCGCCAATGCGGGCCAGGGTGTCTCGTTCCCGCAGCGCCGCCTTCATGCGGTTGGCGACTTCAATCAACAAGGTGTCGCCTACGGCGTGGCCATAGTTGTCGTTGATCGCCTTGATGTTGTCCAAATCCAGGGAGACGACGGTCAGCGAACGACCATCCCGCTGGCACTGACTCATGCACTGATTCAGGCGGTCTGACAGAAGAAGGCGGTTGGGCAGGCCGGTCAAGGTGTCGAAATGGGCCAGATGTTCCAACTCGCTTTGATGCTCTTTGAGGGTGGTGATGTCTGAAAACAGGGCGACATAGTTGACCGTCTTTCCGGTGGTATCGTGCACCGCGCCAATGTTCAAAATTTCAGCGTACACCTCGCCATTTTTGCGCCGATTCCAGACCTCTCCACTCCAATACCCCTTGCTGATCAAGGTGCGCCACATGGTGGCATAAAACTCAGGCGACTGACGCCCCGACTGCAGCATGCGGGGGTTGCGTCCCAAGGCCTCTTCACGGGTGTAACCGGTGATGCGCGAAAACGCCTCATTCACGTCCAGTATGGTGCCTTTGGCATCGGTGATGGAGATGCCCTCACGCGAATTGACAAAGACACTTTGCGCCAGTTGCAAACGGTCTTGAACTGATTTCAGCTCAGCATGACCCCGAACCATGGGGCGATAGCTCAGAACGTAAAACAGGGGCAGCATCACACAGGACAGCAGAACCGCGTCCAACAGCGCCGAATGGATGTGCCGCATTGGAAACACCGAAGGCAGGTAAACCATCACCACCAGTTCTATCAAGAACACGGCGATCACCATGAGGACCAGAAAAAAGACAGCAGACCGATGGGATCTGGTTTTTGTAGGCATCGAGGTCAGTGTCGGCGGTGGTTGCGTCCCCGTTACAGGCTCCGACATGGGGGGATCCTTTCCTGATGGAGGCACGGTGCGTCAAAACGCGGCAATGAGGATCGATGTGCGCCAGGAGAAAAAAGCATTGTGGGCGGTGTTGCGTTCATCAGCATGTCAATCACATTGGCATCGGTCACTTCTCCCTGAATGGCGACTTTTATCATTTTGGGTTGAATGGGTTGCCATTATTCAATGAATAAGCGGTTTAACCGTCTCTATTTTTAACACGGACTCGAACGCCATTGGAAAAGAACTGTGCCGCTATCCGTTTGATACCACGACGTTTTTAAAACTGCAAACTCCCACTCAGATTAACTGGCTTGATGCGGATCGATTCGAGGCCCTTGCACCCAATACCAGCAGGCTCAAGCGCCATCCCGGGCTTGAGTCCAGCCTTCAATAAGCCAAGCGCTGCTGTTTGAGGGCGTCACGGTTGATGCTGACCGTCAGCGGTGCCATGTCAGTGGGACACACGCCCATTTGAATGAAGTGGGCTTGCTGCGCTTGAGCAACGCCTGGCGCTGCGCTGCTTGGCGACCAGGGTGGGCGAGGCGAAGTAGCACGGTGGCCAGGGCGCTGTAGCTATGGGGTAGGTTTGCGGCGCGCAGCACGGTGTGGGCAGACAGGCAATGAAGTTGGTAGTCACCCACCCGGTCAACGCGCTCAATGGTCAGGGCATGGCGGGTTTTTCCGTGGCGCTCTGGAGAATGGAGCGAATTCGGTTGGCTAATTCTTCGATCACGAAAGGCTTGGTGATCATTTGCATGCCTTCACTGAGCAAACCGTTTCGCACCGCCGCTTGCTCGGCGTAGCCGGTGACGAACAGGACCTTCAACCCCGGTCGCCGGTCCATGGCAATTTCCGCCAGTTGCCGGCCATTCATGCCCGGCAGGCCCACGTCAGAAATCATCAAATCGAAGTGCGCCTTGCCGTCCAGCAGCGCCAGTGCGGCGGCGGCATCCCCGGCTTCGGCATAGGAGTAGCCCAGATCCGCCAAGACTGACACCACCACCTCCCGCACACTGGGCTCGTCTTCGACCACCAGAATATGGCCTCCAGTGTGCGCTTGACCGATGCGCGCACGCGGCACGGCGGGCTCAACCCCACCTTCAGAAACATCGTGCGGCAGGTACAAGGTGACGGTGGTGCCTTGGCCTAATTCGCTGTAAATGCGCACATGGCCCCCGGCTTGCTTCACAAACCCATACACCATCGACAAGCCCAGCCCGGTGCCTTGGCCAATGGGTTTGGTGGTGAAGAAAGGCTCAAAGACACGGGCAATCACGCTGGCGGGCATGCCGGCACCGTTGTCACTCACGTTCACGGCCACGTAGTCGCCAGGCGCCAACTCAGTTTGCGTGGCGGCATAAGCGGCATCGAGTTGGCGGTTGGCCACCTCAATGGTGAGCTGCCCACCGTCGGGCATGGCGTCGCGGGCGTTGATGACCAAGTTCAGCAGCGCACTCTCTAACTGAGCGCTGTCGATTTTGGCGGGCCACAGGTTTTCAGGCAGGCGCACCTCCAGCGCAATACGCGGCCCCAGCGTGCGGGCGAACATATCTTCTAGCGACTCGATCAGCGCGCGCACATCGACCCGGCGCGTCTCCAGCGCTTGGCGTCGGGCAAAAGCAAGCAGGCGTTGCGTGAGTGCTGCGGCCCGTTGGGAACTGGTGGAGGCGCGGTCCAGCAGTTTCTCGAACCCCTCTTGTTCGCCTTTGGCCACCTTGCGCTGCATGAGCTGAATCGAGCCATAGATGCTGGCCAGCATGTTGTTGAAGTCGTGCGCAATGCCGCCGGTGAGTTGTCCGATGGCCTCCATTTTTTGCGCTTGGCGCAATTGCTCTTCCGCCATGGCCAGCGCCGCTGCGCGTTCACGGTCGGCGGTGATGTCGCGCCCAAACGCAAACACCGTCTGCCCGTCGGGCGCTGCCGTCCACGCCACCACCCGCTCACTGCCATCGGCGTGCAGCATGCGGCATTCAAAAGCGGGGAGAACCCCAACCGTGGCCTTTGCCAACGCCTCAACGGCATTGGCCCGGTCTTTGGGATGAATGAAAGTAAAGACGTTTTTGCCGACAACCTGTTCTCTGTCCCAGCCCAGAAAGCTAGTCCAGACCGGGTTGACATCCAAAAATAGGCCTTGGGCATCGAGCGTGTGGATCAGGTCGGGCGAGCTGCTCCACATGCGCTGGCGTTCGCGGGTGCGCTCGTCCACTTGGCGCTCTAGGGTGACATTCACTTCACGCAGTCGGTCGCGGTCGGCGCGTTGGTCTTCAATGTCGGTGTTGGTGCCCACCCAGCGCACTATTTTGCCGCGCGCGTCGCGCACCGGCAGCGCGCGCACCAAGTGCCAGCGGTAAATGCCATCGGCCCGGCGAATTCTGAGTTCAGCTTCGTAACTCGACCGGCTCTCCAGCGCGGCGGTCCAAGACGATTGCGCAAAGGGCAAGTCTTCGGGGTGCACCATCTTGGCCCAACCGTTGGCCACCATCTCTGGCAAGTCCATGCCGCTGTAGCGAAGCGCTTGTTCGTTGTACCAGTCTGCCTGCCCATCGGCAGCAGCCGTCCACATGTGGTGCGGGGCCAGTTGCGCAAAGGAGCGAAATTTCTCTTCGCTTTCGCGCAGCACTTGGGCCTGGGTGACCACGTCCGTCACATCCACCCCTTCGACGAAGATGCCGTTCACCCGCCCATCGGCGCTGCGCATGGGCTGGTAAATGAAACTCAGAAATCGCTCTTGAGGCTGAGCCCCCAACTCGGTCAGCAAGGTCACGGGGACGGCTTGACCCGAATGGGCTTCGCCGGAACGATAGACCCGGTCCAGCAGCTCGAAGAAGCCTTGGCCTTGCACCTCTGGCAAAGCGGCACGGATGGGCAGGCCAATGACGTCGCGGTGGGCAATGAGTTGCAGGTAGGCAGGGTTGGTGAGCTCGAAGCGATGATCTGGCCCTCGCAGCACCGCCACAAAGCTGGGCGACGCCGCGAACATCTCGCGCAGGCGGTCAAGTTCCGTTGCCCGTTCGCGTTTTGCCAACACCTCCTGAGTCATTTCGGTGCAGGCGCAGAAGACGCCCATCACTTCGCCATGATCGCCGCGTACCGGGGCGTAGAAGAATGAAAAATGCGTTTCCTCGTCGTGGCCGTGGCGCTGCATTATCAGCTTGATGTCGTCCATGTAAATCGGCTCGCCCGCGTACGCACGCGCCATGATCGGCTCTACCTCGTCGCGAATCTCACTCCAGATTTCCCAGAACGGTCGATCCAGGGCAGGATGGTGACCCCCCAAAATCTCCGCGTAGGGATCGTTGTAAAGAACCCGTTGATCGGGCCCCCAGACCGCAAACATCGGCTGCGGTGCGTTCAGCATGAGGCCAACCAGCGTCTTCAGCGGCGCGGGCCATTGCGCCGGTAAACCCAATGGCGAATCGGCCCAAGGGTGCTGGCGCATCAGCGCGCCCATGGCACCCCCCCCTTTTATGAATTGCAGTGTCATGGGCCACCGACCAGCGACAAATGAATCTCATCCATCAAAGCCTCCAAATCGTCCAGCTCAAAGGGTTTGGAGAGCGCCCGCACGCGGGGCCCCAGCGCAGCCAGTGCATCGCCATACTCATAGCCCGAACACAGCACCACCCAACACTCGGGCGCTTTAGCGAGAACACGGCGTGCGAGATCAGTACCCGACATGCCAGGCAAACCGATGTCGCTCACCAGCACATCGAAATGACTGGTGCCCCACAGCTCAAGCGCTTGCTCTGCGGTGGCGCAGGAAATGACTTCGCGCTGGTCGCCTTCCAGCATTTCTTGGAGCATTTCACGAAGCTCAGGGTTGTCCTCCACGTACAACATGCGCAGTGGTTTCATACTTGGGCTGATAGGTTGGGTTAAAAATCTGATTTTAGGCGGCCCTTGGGGCGCAGCGCACCAAGGGTTTTCAGCGATTCACACGGTCTGCACGGCGTTGTGCAGCGCCCACCACACCACTGCCTTCCAGAGCGTGGCGTGACAGTGGAGACCGTGCCATAAGAGTTAGCAAATGAGGCGGCAAATCCAAGCGCAAGGCGTCACAGGGCAGTTAACAGCACAATCACTCGCTTGAAAAATTCACCCGTTCAGCGCTTGCAGGCGCTCTGGCGTGCCCACATCCGTCCAAGCGCCGGTGTACAACTCAGCCGACACCCGGCCCTGCGCGATGGCTGCGCGCAGCAGCGGGGCCAATGCCGCTTTCTCGCCCAGCGGGTTACCCGCCGCAATGTCACACCACGGCGGTGCAAACAGGGCGGCCCGGTACAGCCCCAGGGTGCTGTAAGTGAATTTTTCGGGCGCGTCATTCAAGGCCAGCCCGTCTTGTAGGCCAAAGTCGCCGCGTGGGTGGTGCGCCGGGTTGGGCACCAGCCACAGGTGGGCCAAATGGTCGCTGGCTTGAAAGCGCGCCACAGCACCCGCATCAAACCCAAAGTCTGGCGCAAACACGTCACCCGCCAGCACCCAAAACACCTCGCCCAACTGCGGCAAGGCGCGCGCAATGCCCCCCGCCGTTTCCAGCGCACCGCCAAAGTCCCCCCCTTCCTGGGAATAGAGCAAGGTCATTTGCTTCTTTTTTGATAGCTGCTCGCACAGATCAGAATTGGGCTGGAGCACGAAAACATCATTAAAAGTGGCGCTGATCTGCTCCCCCAACCAAGCGGTGTTGATCACCACCTGGACACAGCCGCTGCGCGCCAAGGCCTCCAACGGCCACTGCATCAGCGGCTTGCCGCGCACGCAGAGCAAAGGCTTGGGCGTGTAGTCGGTGAGCGGGCGCATGCGCTCGCCGCGACCCGCAGCCAACAGCATGGCGATCATGCCATTGGGGAGGGGTGATGAGGGAGCAGTTTGAGCCGAGGAGTGGGGCAGGGGCATGGCAGGTTCATCCAAAAGGAGCGGCAAGCATAGCGCAAGGAGGAGTGCCCCTGAAAACCTAGACTCATATAAGAAATAGCGCCGTAACCCACGTCCCTAGAGCGCTAGTAGCTATCAAATTAAGAGTAAACACAAAAGCAATGGCACCTCCGCTTACCCCTCAAGCTACAGAAGGTGCATCTGGCGGGCTGACTCGGTCAATTCAGCACGGAAGTCCGGGTGGGCGATGCCGATCAGCTCCCGGGTTCTCTGTTTGGCGGATTTGCCGCGCAACTGGGCCACGCCAAACTCGGTGACCACGTAGTTGATGTCGTTCTTGCTGGTGCTCATGTGCGTGCCGGGTGTGAGCGTGGGCACGATGCGGGTGATGCTGTCGCCTTTGGCGGTGGACGGCAGCACGATGAACGCCTTGCCGTCACGCGAGCGGTTGGCAGCTCTCACAAAGTCCGACTGTCCGCCCGTGCCCGAGTAGGGCACGGGGCCTAAGCTTTCTGAGCCGCATTGGCCCAGCAGGTCAATTTGCAGGGTGGCGTTGATGGTGATGAGCTTGTCGTTTTTCGACGCCAGGTAAGGGTCGTTGGTGAAGTCCACCGGGTGAATTTCCAAGGATGGGTTGCGGTCCATGAACCGGTACAGCTTTTGAGAGCCCAGGGCGAATGTCGCCACCATCTTGCCGGGCAGGTAGTTCTTCTTGCGGTTGGTCACGGCACCACTCTCGATCAACGTCAGAATGCCGTCGCCAATCATCTCGGTGTGAATACCCAAGTCACGCTTGCGCGTGAGTTGCATGACCACCGCGTCGGGAATACCGCCGTAGCCAATTTGCAGCGTGGAGCCGTCGTCGATCATGTCCGCCACATACTTGCCAATGGCCTCCTGCACCGGGCCAATGGTGGGCAAGCCGACTTCCATCACCGGGTCGCTGCTTTCAATGAGCGCGGTCACTTGTGAAATGTGCACAAGGCAGTTGCCGTTGGCAAAGGGCACGTTGGGGTTCACCTCCAGCACCACAGCACGGGCCTTGGCCACCGCCGCCATGGTGTAGTCAGCGCCCAAACTCAATGAGAAATAGCCATGCGCATCCATGGGCGAGGCCATGGAAAACACCACGTCGGCGGGGATCTGCCCGCGCTCAATCAAGCTGGGCATCTCCGAGAAGTGGCTGGGAATGAAGTCCGTCCACCCGGCTTGACCGCTGGCGCGCGACGCCGAGCCAAAGAAAAACGCCACATGGCGCACATGGTCCACCGTCTCGGGGTCAAAGTAGTCGTATTTGCGAATGGCCAGAATCTGAGCCACTTTGACATCGGTGAATTGGCGTCGGTGGGCCGACAAGGCGGTCAGCAGTGCAGGGGGTTCACCCACGCCCGTGGGCACGATGATGAAATCCCCGGATTGGATGTGCGTCAGCGCCTCTTCGGCTGTAACGCGTTTTTGCTGGTAAAGGGCTTGAATGGACATGGTCTGGGTACTCTCGGGCGGTCTGGCCGCTGTTGGTATGGACTAAGGGTCCATCGTACAGGCTTGGACTGACGGGGCGCTTGGGCTTTGACAAGCGCCTAAAAGGAAACTGGAACCCAACTACCCGCGCTCCCCGGTTTGCAAACGCCACAGCGCGGCGTAACGCCCGTTGCGCGCCACCAGTTCGTCATGCGTACCACTCTCCACAATGCGCCCAGCTTCCAGCAGGTGAATGACATCGGCCTGGCGCACAGTGGACAGGCGGTGGGCGATGACGAGGGTGGTGCGGTTGCGACTGACCACGTCGAGCGAGCGCTGGATGGCGGCCTCGGTTTCGTTGTCGACCGCGCTGGTGGCTTCGTCCAGAATCAGCACCGGGGGGTTCTTCAGGATGGCGCGAGCCAAAGCCAAGCGTTGGCGTTGGCCGCCGCTGAGCTTTTGGCCGCGCTCACCAATGCGGGTGGCAAAGCCCAGCGGCAGCTTGTCGATGAACTCGGTGCACTCGGCGGCACGCGCGGCCTGCGCGATGGCCTCATCACTGGCACCGGCGGCGCCGTAGGCAATGTTGTCCGCCACCGTGCCGTCGGTCAAAAAGGTGTCTTGCGACACATAGCCAATGGCGCGGCGCAGGTCTTGCAGGTTCAGCGTGTCGATCGGCTGACCGTCCAACAGAATGCGACCCGACTGGGCGGTGTAGAAACGCAGCAGCAGTTTGACCAAGGTGGATTTTCCCGAGCCGGTGGAGCCGACAAAAGCCGTGGTTTTGCCAGCGGGAATGGTGAGGTCAATGTCGCGCAGCGTGGGCGTGCTGTCGTAGGCAAACCCGACCTGCTCAAAGCGCAACTCGCCCCGCGCGTGGGCCACCGGGAAGTGTTGGCCTTCGTAAGGGATGTTGATGGGCGTCTCCAGCAATGCCATGGCGCGGTCGATGGACGACAGGGAACGCTGGTACATGTCGGCCACATCGGCCAGCCCCGTGAGCGGCCACAACAGGCGCTGGGTTAAAAATACCAGCACCGAGTACGCGCCGACGGCCAGCTCGCCTTGAATCGTTAACCAGCCCCCGTACAACAGCGTGGCGGTAAACCCTGCCAAGATGGCGGTGCGAATCACCGGCGTGATGGCCGAGCTGAGGCGAATGGCGCGGGTGTTGGCGCTGCGGTAGCCATTGCTGGCTTGGGCGATGTGGCCGGCCTCCACGCTTTCGGTGGCAAAGGCCTTGATGGTGGCCAAGCCCAGCAGGTTGTTGTTGAGTTTGGCGCTCACGTCGCCAGCGGCGGCGCGCACTTCGGCGTAGCGGGGAGCGAGCCGCTTCTGAAACCAAAACGCCCCCAACAAAATAGCAGGCACCGGCAGCAAAGCGATCACGGCAATGGTGGGCTGCAGCGAGAAGAACACCGCGCTGATCATCAAGGAGGAGCAAGCCACCTGAATGATCTGGTTGGCGCCGCCATTCAAAAAGCGCTCCATTTGGTTGATGTCGTCGTTCAAAATGGACATCAAATTGCCGGTGCGCTGGGTCTCAAAATAAGCCATCTCCAGCTTTTGCACGTGGCGGTAGGTGTCAAGCCGCAGGTCGTGCTGAATGTCTTGCGCCAAGCCGCGCCATTTGAGGTGGTAGAGGTATTCAAAGATCGACTCGCCGCCCCAAATGAGCACATTGAAAACCCCCAACACCAGCAGCTGGTGCCAGGTGCTGGTGATGCCAAAGTCCACCAAAATATTGCGCGCCAAAAAGCTTTGGTCGCCCCGCACCACCACGTCCACCGCCGCGCCAATCAGCACCTCGGGCAGGATGTCGAAGAACTTGTTGATCACGGAATAGGCCGTGGCTAGGCGAATATCACGGCGGTAGTGACGGGCGTAGCCAAAGAGCTTTTTGAGGGGGTGCATGGTGTGTGAAGTGCGGGTCCGCCCGCGAGATGGCAGCGGCCCCAAAGAGGAGGCGCGTAGTTTACGCAAAACCTCACTTTTCCAGCGCACAAGCGCCTTACAAGAGGTTCATAAGCGGTTCATAAAAGTGCTTTGAAATCACGCCCCCTTAAAATACCGGGTTTTCCCTCTCACCCCAGAACTACCCGGAGTTGGTACCCATGTCCGAAACACAACAAACAGAACAAAAGAGCAGCGTCGCCGGCGTCAGCCGTGCCGACATGGCCAATGCCATTCGCGCGCTGTCCATGGACGCCGTGCAAGCCGCCAACTCGGGCCACCCAGGCGCGCCCATGGGCATGGCCGACATGGCCGTGGCTTTGTGGGGCGACCACCTCAAACACAACCCCAGCAACCCCCACTGGATGGACCGCGACCGCTTTGTGCTGAGCAACGGCCATGCGTCGATGATGCTGTACTCGGTGCTGCACCTCACCGGCTACAAGCTGCCCATGGCTGAGCTGAAAGACTTTCGCAAGCTGCACAGCAAAACCGCCGGCCACCCTGAGCATGGCGTGACGCCGGGCGTGGAAACCACCACAGGCCCGCTGGGCCAAGGCATCACCAACGCGGTGGGCTTTGCGTTGGCTGAAAAATTGTTGGCGCAAGAGTTCAACCGCGATGGCCACGAGGTCATCAACCACAACACCTACGCTTTCATGGGCGACGGTTGCTTGATGGAAGGCATCAGCCACGAAGCAGCGGCTTTGGCCGGTGCTTGGAAGCTGAACAAGTTGATCGCCCTGTACGACGACAACGGCATCTCCATTGACGGCCAAGTCGCCCCTTGGTTCATCGACAACACCGCCTTGCGCTTTGTGGCCTACGGCTGGAATGTGCTGGGGCCCATCGATGGTCATAACGCTGAGCTGGTGGCTAAAACCATTGCGGAGGCCAAAACCTGCACCGACAAGCCCACGCTGATCATCTGCAAAACAGCGATTGGCCAAGGCAGCCCGAACCGCGCCAACACCGCCAAGGCCCACGGCGAGCCATTGGGCAACGACGAGATTGCCCTGACCCGCGAAAGCCTGAACTGGCCGCACGCGCCCTTTGTCATCCCCAAGCCCATTTATGCGGCGTGGGACGGCAAAGCGCGTGGTGTCGCCGCAGAAAAAGCATGGAATGCCCAGTTTGCGGCGTACAAGGCGGCTCACCCCGCCTTGGCCAAAGAGTTGGTTCGCCGCATGAAGGGCGAGCTGCCCAAAAACTTCAACCAAGTCGCCGTCGATACCGCCATCGCCGCCCACACCAAGGCCGAAACCGTGGCCTCGCGCAAAGCGTCGCAAATTGCACTGGAAGCCTTCACCGCGGCCTTGCCAGAAATGCTGGGCGGCTCAGCCGACCTGACCGGCTCCAACCTGACGAACACCAAGAGCACGCCCAACCTGCGCTTTGATTCTTTGAGCGGCGTGGGCAACGGCGGGCGTCACATCAACTACGGCGTGCGCGAGTTTGGCATGGCGGCCATCATGAATGGCGTGGCCTTGCACGGTGGTTACATCCCTTACGGCGGCACCTTCCTCACCTTCAGCGACTACAGCCGCAACGCCATTCGCATGGCCGCGCTGATGAAGCTGCGCGTGGTGCATGTGTTCACCCATGACTCCATCGGTCTGGGCGAAGACGGCCCCACCCACCAGTCGATCGAGCACGCCGCCTCGCTGCGCTTGATTCCTAACTTGGACGTGTGGCGTCCGGGTGACACGGCTGAAACTGCTGTCGCCTGGGCCGTGGCCTTGCGCAACCAGGCCAAGCCCACGGCCTTGCTGTTGTCACGCCAGAACATCAACTACGTCCCCAAGTCGACCTTGGCCGACATCAGCAAGGGCGCGTATGTGCTGGCGGAGCCCACTGAAGTGGGCCTGAAGAAAAAAGCCCAAGCCGTGATCATTGCAACGGGTTCTGAAGTGCAACTGGCGATCAAGGCACAAGAAATTCTTGCTACCAAAAAAATAGCTGTTCGCGTTGTCTCCATGCCGAGCAACACCACATTTGACCAACAAGACGCGGCCTACAAGAGCAGCGTTTTACCCGCTGGCATCCCCCGCGTGGCGGTGGAAATGGGCGTGACCGACGGTTGGTGGAAATACGGCTGCGCAGCGGTGGTCGGCATCGACACCTATGGCGAATCCGCCCCGGCCCCCGTGCTGTTCAAGCTCTTCGGCTTCACGCCTGAGAACGTGGCCGATACGGTGGAAAAAGTGCTGCGCAAGAAGTAATTAACCATTCGCCATGACTTCGTCCCTTCTGTTGAATACGGCTACCCCGACTTTTGGGGAGCTTTTTACCAATGGGCGGACCTTTGCCGTTCCGCGATTTCAGCGAAACTACAAATGGGATGAAGATCAATGGGAAGAGCTTTGGCAGGATTTGATTGCCGCCGCTGAGAGCGACAAAGAGCACTACATGGGTGCCATCGTTCTCAAAACGCATGCGACACGAAAGCACTTTGAAATCATTGATGGTCAACAGCGACTGGTGACGCTTACTCTCTTTGTGCTGGCTGCGGTGAAGTGCTTCGAGTCATGGGCAGAAGAGGGTCATGACGCCCCCGCCAATAATGAGCGGGCGCAGCTGTACCGGGGTCGATTTTTGCGCGCCAAGGATGCGGCCTCACTGGTTGAAACCAGTCGCTTAGAGTTAAATCGCAATGATGCTGCCTTTTTTCGAAGCACACTGCTGCAACTTCGCAAACCGGCTGCCCCCAGCCGTTTGCGCGAATCCGAAAGGCTGATGTGGCGCGCCTTTGAGTATTTTGTGAGTCAACTGCAGGAGCGTTTTGGCGCCACGCACGACGCCGCTGGGCTAAGTCATTTGCTCGATGCCGCATCAGACAAATTGCTCTTCATTCAGATCGTGGTCAGCGACGAGATGGACGCCTATACGGTGTTCGAGACGCTCAACGCCAGGGGGACGCAACTCACGGTGACCGATCTGTTGAAGAACTACTTGTTCTCCCGGTTTGGGCAGGATGAACACGCGATTGATGTCGCTGAAGACCAATGGAATCGAATCACGGCGATCAAAGAAAAGGAGTTTCCAAAGCTATTGCGGCATTACTGGAACTCTCACCACGGTGTGACGCGCCCACCTCGGTTGTTCAAAGACATTCGTGAGTCGATCAAGCAGCATGACGATGCGTTGGCATTACTGGATGAGCTGGAAGCCGTGTCCAATCTCTATTCAGCACTCAAAAACCCCCATGATGAACTTTGGTTTGAGTTGCCAGCGGCACGCAAATATGTCGATGAGGTGGACCTCTTCGGCGTGACACAGTGCTACCCCTTGCTTTTTGCGGCATGGCAGCATTTACGCCATGAATTTGTAGCGGTGCTGCGAATTTGTGCCGTGATTTCTTTTCGTTACATTGTCATTGGCAAGCTCAATACGCAGCCCATGGAGCGGGCCTACGTTGATGCGGCTCGAAAAGTTCGCAAAGGTCAAATCAGCACACCGGCGCAATTGTTGGCAGCCTTGCGGCCCTTGTATGTGCCTGATGAGCAATTTGAGGCTGACTTTGCATTGGCAAAAATTCAAACACCGAACAAGGTGGTGCGGTACGTCTTGTTCGCCATTGAAAATCACCTGAGCGGTAATGCACGCTCCCGTGATGGCGATGGTGCCACGGTGGAGCACATCTTGCCGGACAATCCTGACGAAGCCTGGATGAGTATTTTTCCAGAGGCCAGCAGTGATGTGTATCGATTGGGAAACTACACCTTGCTTGAAGCGGGTGCAAACCGAAGAGTCGAGCGTATGCAGATTGCCGATAAAAAAGTTGAGTACCAAAAAAGTGGTTACAAACTGTCGAGCAACTTTGGGTGGAACGAGTGGACGCGGACTCAGCTTAACGAACGCCAGCAATGGATGGCAAAGAACGCGACCGCTATTTGGCGATTGAATTTTTAACTAGTGGAGAAAAGCAAATGACGATCAAGATTGGTATTAACGGCTTCGGCCGCATTGGGCGCATGGTGTTTCGTGCGGCCATCCAAAACTTCAAGGACATTGAGGTGGTGGGCATCAATGACCTGCTGGAGCCAGAGTACCTGGCTTACATGCTGCAGTTTGACTCGGTGCACGGCCGCTTCAAGGGCGATATCGCCGTGGAGGGCAACCACCTGATCGTCAATGGCAAAAAGATCCGCCTGAGCGCCGTTAAAGATCCGGCTGAACTGAACTGGACTGAAGTCGGCGCTGACGTTGTGATCGAAGCGACCGGGCTGTTCTTGACCAAAGAAACCGCGCAAAAGCACATCACCGCCGGTGCTAAGAAAGTCATCCTGTCCGCGCCTTCCAAAGACGACACCCCGATGTTTGTCTTCGGCGTGAACGACAGCACCTACGCGGGCCAGGCCATCATCTCCAATGCGTCTTGCACCACCAACTGCCTGGCCCCTGTGGCCAAGGTGTTGAACGACAGCTTTGGTATCAAGCGCGGCTTGATGACCACCGTGCACGCTGCCACCGCCACCCAAAAAACCGTGGACAGCCCGTCCAACAAAGACTGGCGCGGTGGCCGTGGCATTTTGGAAAACATCATTCCCTCCAGCACGGGTGCCGCCAAAGCGGTGGGCGTGGTCATTCCTGAGTTGAACAAAAAGCTCACCGGCATGTCCTTCCGCGTGCCGACCTCCGACGTGTCGGTGGTGGACTTGACGGTCGAGTTGGTCAAGGAAGCCAGCTACGCGGACATCTGTGCTGCCATGAAGGCGGCGTCTGAAGGCCCCATGAAGGGCGTTCTGGGTTACACCACCGACAAAGTGGTGTCCACCGACTTCCGGGGCGAGAGCTGCACCTCCGTGTTTGACGCTGACGCCGGGATGTCCTTGGACAGCACCTTCGTCAAAGTGGTGGCCTGGTATGACAACGAGTGGGGTTACTCCAGCAAGTGCTTGGAAATGGTGCGCGTCGTTAGCAAGTAAGCACCCCACCTGACGCGCGCTGCATGGCGCGATGTCAGCCCCCTCCTAAAAGGCCCGTCTCAGTCATTGAGGTGGGCCTTTTTTGTGAGCGCGATTGGGGCGGTTGGCCCGCAGATGCACCCCCCATTGCCCGCCATTACACGCGGGCCCGCTCCTTCATGAGGGGGAGAGTGTGCCCCACCAAGTTGTGCCGCATGGTGGCCCGCGCCGAATGACGACCACACCACAGAAGGCGATCGTCCCGTTGCAAAGGCATGTCCAAGCCGGGTCGCAGCAGGCGCTCCTGACCGCGCTGCAAAAGAAGTGGCACGGCACGAAGCAGGTCGCCGCTGCCGTCTGCGCGCGTCAGCAACTGGCCCAGCGTCACCGCCTCCGACGTGGCGAGGGCTTGACACACCGTGGGGGCTTGATCTGGCTCAATGGTGACGGACCAAGATTCAACCACCTCTTTGCCAATCACCTCTCGCATGGTGTGTAGCAAGTCCGCTGCCCAGGCTTCATCCTCGTCACGCGCGCGCCGCAAAAAGGTGGCGAGCTGGGGCGCTCGAATGACCCGCAATACCTCGCCTGCCAGCACATAACCCGACAACATGACCAAGTCCACCGGAGCCGCGCGAAAGACCAGCCCGTTTCGCCGCTGGGTTTGGCGGGCGACGATGAACAGCGCTTTGTTCATGCCGCGCCCCGCCAGCGCAATGGCCAA
Source organism: Rhodoferax sp. (assembly GCA_017997975.1). Taxonomy (GTDB): domain Bacteria; phylum Pseudomonadota; class Gammaproteobacteria; order Burkholderiales; family Burkholderiaceae_C; genus Rhodoferax. The sequence continues at coordinate 23,687 of JAGODZ010000006.1, read as the reverse complement.
GTTGTCAATATCAACCGACGTACCCGCCACCAAAGCACTGGCTTCTTCCGCACCCGCCTCGCGCAACACGTCAGGATCGGTGGGGTCGCCCTTCAGGTGCTGGGCGTCCACCTCATTCTCTGCCAGCTCGGGGTTAATCACCACGCTGTCGATCTTCAAGCGCTCTAACTGCCGGTGCAGGGTACGGGTGAACAGGCCAGAGCCACACAAAATCCAGCGCCCCGTGGGCAGCTGAGGCGGCTCATTCATGGCGGTGCCGGATTGAATCGTCAAACTTTCATAAATCACATGCAGACTCGGCGTGCGAATGGAAAGCGCGACCCGTTCAGCAAAGGTGTCATAGGGATTGATGATGTGATCGGCACCCGCAGCGGCCATGCGAGCGTGGGAGGCGTGGTAACGAACCGCACTGAGCACAGGTATGTTGGGGTTGAGTAATCGCGCCGTCAGGGCAATTTTGGTATTGACGAAGTCGTCTCCCGTCAGGGCCAGCACCCCCGCACAGTAGCCACTGGTCAGCCCTGCCAGCACCAGCGTTTTTGGGTCACTGGCGTCGCCACATAACGCCGGCACGGCCACCGACAGCTCATCCACCTCAACCGAATCCACCCGGGTCGAATTGATGTCGATCACCACCAATCGAGTACCGTCTTCTGCCAATTCACGGGCCACCCGGTGACCAGCATCGTCGTAACCGCACACCAAATAAAAGGGCTGGTTGATACGCCGCACGGCGCGCTGTACCGCATTTTCGGCAGCAATCAGTCGAAACAAAGGGTCTTGCAGCACACTGAACAAGGCGCCAATGGCGTACAGCCACGCCACCACAGTGCCATAGATCGACGCAGTGGCCCACAAGCGCTGTGCATCCGTAAAGGGGTAGGGGACTTCTCCCAACCCGATGGTGGTTCCCAGAAAGCTGACGAAATAAAACGAATGAAGAAAACTCATCGTCCAGCGCCGGCCCTCAGGGTCTAGGCCGGGCACCAGCGTGAAACCCAATACCGCCACGGCGTAGACGCTGATCAGAACAAGCAATGGCGTGCGCAAACGGCGCAGCAAAATGAAGATGCCGTGGCGGGCCCGCGAGGCGGAGTCGCTCATCGCCGCAAGTTAGCCATTTCAATAATCAACAACACCACCGAGACCACATTGGCCACCGCCGCTCCAATGGCCAAAGACACCACGGTGACCGTTTGGTGCACCCCCAGTTCGGCCCCTGATTGACTGTACAACCCCCATGCCACGGCGGCAGCAATCAGCTGCAAGTCAGCAATCAGACTGGTGGCCAGCATGGTGGAGCCCAGCGGAGATCGGTCACCAAACTTCATCACCGTCGCCATCAGACTCACCACAATGGCGGCAAACAGCTCGTACACGTTGTGGTACTGGATATCGCCAATGTCGCCCACGATGAAGCCCACGTTCAGGGTGAGCGCCAGAACAATGACAAAAGCAAAAAGAACACGTTCTGTGCTCATGAATTCGTCCGATCAGAGTGAGGTGCCCGCGTCAAGCACCGCTTCAATGACTCGCCCAACAACAGGCCCCGCAGGCAGAGCAGCGGTACCGCCCTGCCTGCAGCGATTTAGCTGCTGATGTAGTGGGTGAGTTGGGAGATGGTTTTTTCGTGCTCGGCAATCAGGTCGTCCATGAGGTCGCGCATGGAGATCAAGCCCAGTACGTGCGCGCCATCCACCACCGGCAAGTGCCTGATCTTCTTTTGGCTCATCAAGGTCATGCAATCCCGTGTGCCGGTTTTGGGTGTCACGGTGAACGGATTGGGCGTCATGATGTCGCCCACGGTGGTTTCTTTGGAGTTCTTCCCCTGCAGGGCCACTTTGCGGGTGTAATCACGCTCAGAGACGACGCCTACCAATTGGTCTTGGTCCATCACCAACATGGCACCTACGCCATAGTCCGCCAAACTTTGCAGCGCCGCAAACACGGTGGTTGATGGGCTCACCTGATAGGCTGCCGATTCGCGCCCCTTGAGCAATTCCTTAATAGGTTTCATCAAAACTCCTTTCGATTGAGTCAAGCCAAATGCACAAAGTGATCAATCTGTAATGTAATGCCAAGTAACGGCAACGCAACTGGCTTTGCCAGACATAACGCCCCGAGTATTTTCATCATAATACGCCTTTACCCCTGTCAATCAAGCGAGTGAAGCTATCTTTTGTATAGCAATCAATGACCATGATAGAAAATAAACCTTTTGAAATTGCCCGTGAGACCCTCAAACAGCTCACGGCACGCAAATTGGCCCCCACGCCCACCAACTACCAGAAGGTTTACAGCGAGGTTCTCGGCGTCCCCATTGAGCCGCCTTTTCCCATCGAGCAGTTGCGCGACATTTCCAACCACTTGCCCACCAAAACACCGGGTCAACAGCGGCACAAGGGTTTGTTGGACTCGGCCATTGCCCAAATGAATTGGGAAGGGGTGAAGTCCGCCCTGATGGCTTACGGCGGGTTCAGCCCGCCCCCAGCGCAGGCACCAGAACCCGCCAAAAGGGCTATTGCCGCAGACGCACCAGTGTCCACCGCTGCCACATCCACACCAGCACTCACCACCGATTTTTTTGAACAAATTGCCCGCATGCTGGAATATGTTTTGCCCGCCTTGGGCAACGACGATGAGCGCTTTAACGAAAAAGCGAAAAATCTGTTGTTCACCATGCGCCAGCCCGGCACCAGCACAGTGACCTTGAAACTCATGTTGGCCGACTTTGGCCACCGCATGTCGTTTGCCGCAGAAGAACAGGTTGCGGTTCACAAAACGCTGCTGAAGCTGCTGAACCTGATCATCCGAAACATTGGCGAGTTGAGCATCGAAGACGCCTGGTTGAGCGGCCAAATTCAGTCCTTGCTCACCGTCTGCACGCCTCCGATGACTTTGCGCCGCTTGGATGAGGTGGAGTCGCTGCTGACGGACGTCATCGTCAAACAAAAAGAGGCGATGGGACAGACGCTGCAAGCGCAAGAAGAAATGCGCCTCTTGCTGGCCACGTTTGTGCAGCGCTTGACGACCATGACCGAATCGACGGGGGAGTTCCGCAACACGCTGGAAGAAAACGCTCGCCTGATTGAGCAGGCCAAAACCATCACCGACATTACCCCAGTGATGAAAACAGTGATTGGTGCGACCCGCAACATGGCGCGCGACAGCCAAGCGGTGCGTGACGAGCTCAACGGCATGCGCGAAAAAGCGCTGGCCACCGAGGCGGAGTTGGTAACCCTTCACCTAGAACTGGACCGGGCCAGTGCCCAAGCCCGGCATGACCCCCTGACCGGTGCGCTGAATCGAAAAGGGCTGGACGAAGCCCTGGAGCGCGAAATCTCCAATGTCCGCCGTAAAAACACGCCTTTGTGCATGGCCTTGTTGGACATCGACAACTTCAAAAATATCAACGACAAGTTAGGCCACACCGCCGGTGACGCCGCACTCGCCCACTTGGCCAAAGTCGCGCGCGAGGCCATGCGGCCCCAAGACACGCTGGCACGCTACGGTGGCGAAGAATTTGTACTCTTGCTGCCAGATACGTCGCAGGACAAAGGCATTGAGGCCATGACCCGACTGCAGCGTGAACTCACCAAACATTTCTTTCTATCAGGAACTGACAAGGTTCTCATTACCTTCAGCGCGGGTGTGGCGCAAATGAGCAGCGAAGAAACGGGGATGGAAGCCATCCGGCGAGCGGATCAGGCCATGTACTTGGCCAAACGCGCGGGAAAAAACCGCGTGCTCGGTGCCTCATGACCCATCGCCAGCCATGATCTACCTGCTCTTGGGTTTGCTGGTCTTTTTGGGCGTTCACTCGATCCGCATCGTGGCCGACAGCTGGCGAACTCGCACACGTGAACGCACAGGGCCGCTGGCTTGGAAGGCGCTTTACTCATTCCTATCCGTGGTGGGCTTCGCTCTGATCGTGTGGGGTTTTGGTCAGGTCCGACAAATGCCCGTCCAACTCTGGAACCCGCCGTTTATTCTGCGTCATGTCGCTTCAGTGATCAATCTGGCGGCGTTTGTGCTGCTGGCTGCCGCCTATGTGCCAGGCAACCGAATCAGGGCACGGGTTCACCATCCGATGGTCCAGGGCGTGGTACTGTGGTCTGCCGCTCACTTGATGGCGACTGGCAACTTGGGGCAAGTGATCTTGTTTGGCTCGTTCCTAGTCTGGGGCGTGCTGGACTGGAGAGCTGCCACACGCCGTGACCAGCACTTTGGCGCCGTTTATCCGAGCGGGACAGTGGGCGCAACGGGCATCACCGTCACTTTAGGGGTGGGTGGGTGGATTGTTTTTACCCTGTGGCTGCATGGCGTTTTGATCGGCGTTCGACCCTTAGGTTGACTCCCAATAATTAGGAAAATAATGAGTATTCGCAATCTTGACGCCCTGTTTGATCCCGCTTCGGTGGCTGTTTTTGGTGCCTCGCTGCGTGTGGGCAGCGTTGGAGCCACGGTCTGGCGCAACCTGAATTCAGGGCAATTCAAGGGCGCGTTGTATGCCGTCAATCCCAAACACAAGATGCTGGGCGATGCGCCCGTATGGGCACGGGCAGCAGACCTACCCGAAGCACCGGCGCTTGCCGTCATTTGCACCCCTCCCGCCACGGTGGCGGGATTGATCGGAGACCTTGCCAAGCGGGGGACGCGCGCCGCTGTGGTCTTGACGGCGGGCATGGATGCGCAGCAGAAAAAAGCCATGCTCAAGGCGGCCAAACCGCACTTGTTTCGCATTCTGGGGCCCAACTGCATTGGCCTGCTGGTGCCACATCTTGGCGTGAACGCCAGCTTCTCTCATGTGGACGCATTGCCTGGGGAGTTGGCTTTTGTGTCGCAATCCGGGGCACTGGTCACGGCGATGCTCGATTGGGCCAAGGGGCGAGGCATCGGCTTCTCGCACTTCGTGTCCTTGGGTGACCACGCCGACGTTGACTTTGGCGACATGCTGGACTTTTTGGCCAGTGACGCCTCCACGCGTGCCATTTTGCTGTACGCCGAGTCGCTGGACTCGCCGCGTGAGTTCATGTCGGCCGCTCGGGCCGCCGCGCGCAACAAACCCGTCATCGTGGTGAAAGCGGGCCGCTCTGCCCAAGGCCAGCTGGCAGCGGCCTCTCACACCGGCGCGTTGGCAGGCTCCGACATGGTGATTGACGCGGCCATTGACCGCGCCGGCATGCTCCGGGTCAACACCTTGGACGAGTTGTTTCTGGCCGCGCAAACCTTGTCGCGCTTTCGCACCAATACCAGCGAGACCATCACCGTGTTGACCAATGGCGGCGGCGCGGGCGTGATGGCGGCAGATGCCGCTGCCTTTGCCAACGTCAACCTGTCGGTGCTGAGTGAGGCCACGGTGGGGAAGTTAAATAAGGTGTTGCCCGCCAGTTGGTCCCACGCCAATCCCGTGGACATCATTGGTGACGCGCCGGTCGAGCGCTACGAGGCGGCGCTGAAAATTCTCCTCGACGACCCCGATGCGGGGGCTATCTTGTTCATTCACGCGCCCACCGCCATTGTCTCTAGCGCCGACATTGCTCGCGCCCTGGTGCCGCTGGCAAAACCGATGCCCAACGCGCAGCCCCGAGTGTTGAGTTGCTGGCTGGGCGACCAAGCGGTAGCGCAGGCGCGCCAGTTGTTTCAAGACGCGGGCATCGCCAATTTCGACACGCCTGAGCAAGCCGTACGCGCTTTTTCCATGTTGACCCGCTACCGGCGCAACCAGGCAGAGCTGTCGGAGGCTCCACCCGCCTTGATTCCCAGTGGCACGCCGCCCGATTGGGCGCAGGTGCGTTTGGTGGTGCAGTCAGCGCTGGCCAACGGGCGCGATATGTTGACTGAACTCGAAGCCAAGACCGTGCTGGCCGCGGCCGGCATCCCCGTCGTGCCCACGCAAAGAGTCGATGCCAACGCCGATGCAGCCAGTGTGGCCGCATGCGCCATGGGTTTCCCCGTTGTTCTGAAGATTTTGTCGGATGACATCTCCCATAAATCAGACGTGGGTGGGGTCGCTCTGAATCTGCCAGACGAAGCTGCGGTGCGGGCTGCTGCTGCCACCATGCTGAGCCGTGTGGCCCAACAACTCCCGAAGGCGCGCATTCAGGGCTTTACCGTGCAGGCCATGGTGCAGCGTCAACACGCCCAAGAACTGATTGTCGGCAGCACGATTGACCGCGCCTTTGGTCCGGTGATTTTGTTTGGACAAGGCGGAACGGCGGTTGAAGTCATGGCCGATCGGGCGGTGGCTTTGCCGCCCTTGAATGTGCCGCTGGCCAAGGCACTGGTGGCCCGAACCCGGGTGGCCCGTCTTTTGGCAGGCTGGCGCGACACCCCGGCGGTGGACGAGGCCAGCGTGTACCACGTGCTGGTCGCTTTGTCGCAGTTGATTGCGCAAATTCCTGAAATTGCCGAGCTCGATATCAACCCCTTGATCGTGAACTTTGAAGGGGCGGTGGCGCTGGACGCCCGCATCCGTCTCAGTGCCCAGGGGCCCGCCGGAGCCCAAAATTTCGCGATTCGTCCCTATCCCGCTGACTTGGAGGAGCAGGTGGAGTGGCAGGGGCGCCAAGTGTGTTTGCGCCCCATTCGGCCAGAGGATGAGGCGCTGCACATGGAGTTTTTACAGGCTCTGAGCCCGGAGGATATTCGCATGCGGGTGTTTTACAGCAAGCGCACCATGGAGCGCAGTGAACTGGCGCGGCTGGTGCAGATTGACTATGCCCGAGAAATGGCATTTGTCGCGGTGGCGGCGGACGCGCAAGGCAACCCGCAAACGCTGGGCGTAGCGCGTGCCCTGAGCGACCCGGACAACGAAGAAGCCGAGTTTGGAGTCATCGTGCGCTCCGAACTCAAAGGCGGCGGGTTGGGTTTGCTTTTGATGCGCAAGCTGGTCGCCTACCAGCGCAGCCACGGCACCGTGCGTCTGGTTGCCAATGTGCTGGACCACAACGACCGCATGCTCAATCTGGCCCATGAGCTGGGATTTCAGGAGGCTTCCAGCGAACTCAATGATGACGGGACGACGTGCATCACCCTGCAACTCACTTGATGTCCATGGCCCACTGAATCAAGTACTTGGCAATAAAGCCCACCATGCCAAACGCCAGCCCCAGAAAAATCACAAAGGTGCCAAACTTGCCCGCTTTGGACTCCCAGGCAAGGTGCCCGATGATGAACAACATGTACAAAATGAAAGCGCCAACGCCAAAGGACAGGCCAAAGGCGGCAATTTGCTCCTCGCTGTAGCCAAACATCAGCCAGGCTCCTTGTTGAATTCATCGCATTCAGGCAGACCGGATACATCCACCAAATCGCGGTAGGCATGCCAACTGGCATGGCCCAACATGGGAATGACGGCGATGAGGCCGAACAAAGCCGAACCTAAGCCGAGCAAGGTAAAACCCATGATGAGCGCCGCCCACAAAGCCATGGGCAAGGGGTTGGCCAACACGGCGCGCCAACTCGTCAGCACCGCTTGCAGCAAGGTCACTCGCCGATCTAGTAGCAAGGGAATGGCAATCGCGGTGGACGCAAAGATGGGGGCGGCCAGCATCCCGCCCACAGCCAGCCACAATTCAAACAAGAAACCGTTGCGCGCCAAGATCACGTGTTGCACAAAGTCAAGTGGCGTACTGATGGGCACGGGCGTCATCAAGGTAATCAGCGCCGCCGAGGTCAGCACCCAACCCGTTCCTGCCAGCCCCAGCAGGGCACCGAATTGAACCAAGCACCAATAGTCATTGCCCCACTTGCTGGAATGGCCGTTCTGCCAGCTCAGCCACGTTTTCCACACCACCTGAAAACCAACGCGCTCCCCCCGTTCAACAGCGCGACTCAGCGCATACAGACTGGTCGCCAGAATGGGGGCTACCACCAAAAACCCTGAAAAGGCGCTCGCAAGTAACCAGAAACGGTCATAGGCTAAAGCAGTGATGGCCAAGCCTCCCAAGGACAAAACCAAACCATGCGCCCAACTCACCCACCCGCAGAGCGCAATGTCACGCCAGGCGAGCAACAGCCAGTTCATGGGCTGAGTCAGCGTGATCGTGCGGATACGTGGCACCAAGGAGGCGGAGGCCGGAGGTTTGAACGCTGAAGAGGCAGAAAGGGGCATAAAGAGTTCCAGTTTAAAGCGACGCAGCGGGCACACGCTTGTCTCACATCAAATGAGCCATGCGCATCTCCAGCACGGTGCCAGAGTCGCCAAGCATAATCTTTGCTTTGCACGCTGAGGTTACTGCCATGTCACGTCCTGTTCTTGATGAACGCCACATTCACCCTGCGATTCGAGAGCAAATCGCCCGCCACCAGCGTGAGATTGTGAACGAGGTTCAAGCAGCCATCGTCGCCTACCCGGTCGTCGTGGTCGGCATGAGCACGAATCCCGTGTGCAAATCAGCCCGCAAAGCGCTAAACGCGGCCGGGGTGGCTCACCACTACTTGGAATATGGCAATTATTTCAACAACTGGCGGCGCCGCAACGCCTTGAAAATGTGGACCGGCTGGCCGACGTTTCCCATGGTGTTTGTGAATGGCCTCTTGATCGGCGGCGCGGGCGACTTGACTCGATTGATCCAAAGTGGCGAATTGGCGACGCTGCTGGCTGCCAAAAATTAAGCCGGGCCTTGCGGTTCGCAAGGCCCGGCTGATCGGACTGATTAAGAAGGGGCCGCCCGTTCTAGGGGCCTGTTAAAAAGGCCGCTTACTTGGATTGCATCATGCCGCCCTTGCCCTCCCGAGGGCCTTTTTTGTCGCCTCTGCCTTCGCCCTGGCGCATGGATTTTTCGTCAAACACCTTTTGCTGCTCGGGGGTGAGCGTGGCGTAAAAAGCCTTGACCGCATCAGCGCGCTTGTCCATCTCTAGGCTCATGACAGCGTGATGCTCGGTACGCATCGCCTTCATCTTGTCGATGCGCTCTGGCGTGCTCAGTTTGGCCATCTCTTCCCGAGTGGGACGCTGAGCCTTCTGGCCCGCTGGCGGCACCATGGATGCAGTGAAAGTGGTCCAAGCCGCTTCTTGCGCGGTTGTGATCTTCAAGGCGGCTTTCAACTCTGCTTGGTGCTGGGCCATGCGGGCTTTCATTTTGTCAGAGCCCATAGAGCCCATGCGACCTTGTCCCTCGTGCATGCCATGCCCCATCATGCCGCCATCACCTGGACCGTAGCCAGCACCTGAAAATGCAGAAAAACCAGCCGTTGCCAACACGGCTGCTACCAAAATGGGCTTAAGAATCGATTTCATGTTCATGTCCTTCCGTTAGGACTGATGCTCCGTACTGGCATCAGCTTGGAAACAAGTGTCTGCGCCCCGTGTATCGCGGGTATGACGCGCTATGAAGTCTTTGTAAAGTTGCGTCAATTTTTACGGTGCCCATTTGATGGGATGATTGCACGCTCTGAAGTAGCAGCAACGAAGAAAAGGGTTCCATGTTCAAGAATGCGATCGTGTACCGAATCGGGCCAGACTGGTCCGCCACCGTCGAGCAAATCGAAGCCAGCCTAGACGCTGAACGCTTTGTCCCCTGCGGCGCCTCGCAGGAAAAGTCCGTAGGCTGGATTGAGCCCCGTGGCGAAGCCCATGGCCTCTTGGCCGAGTCAGTCGGAGGTCAAGTGATTTTGCGACTCATGCTGGAGACCCGCTCCCTGCCCGGCACCGTCATCACCAAAAAAGCCAAAGAACGCGCCGCGCAAATTGAGACCACCACCGGGCGCAAGCCAGGCAAAAAAGAACTGCGTGACATCAAGGAAGACATCAAACTGGAATTGATGCCGCTGGCGTTCACCAAAGAATCCTCCACGCTGGTCTGGATTGACCCCGAAGCCCGCCTCTTGGTGCTCGGTGCGGGCAGCCAGGCCCGGGCGGACGAAGTGGTGACCTTGCTGGTCAAAGCGCTGGCCGGGTTTGCTGTGACGCTGATCAACACCCATGTGTCGCCCACCGCCGCCATGTCCGAGTGGCTGATCTCGCAGGAGCCGCCTGCCGGCTTCACGGTGGACCAAGAATGCGAGCTCAAGGCCGCCGATGAGACCAAGGCCGTGGTGCGCTATACCCGCCACCCGCTGGACACGGAAGAGGTCAAACAGTACGTGGAAGCGGGCAAACTGCCGACGCGCTTGGCCATGACCTGGGACGACCGCGTCTCCTTCATGCTGACCGAGGGCATGCAGATCAAGAAGATCTCGTTCCTGGACGTGGTGTTTGAAGGCAACAAGACCGGCAAAGACGACAGTTTCGACGCCGATGTGGCCATTGCCACCGGCGAACTGAGCAAAATGATTCCAGACCTGTTCGACGCCCTGGGCGGCGAAGTGGCGTTGGGCCAGATCGCTGCGTTGTAAGCCACCGGCCTCCGCGTGAGGTTGTTAAAACCCCCAACCCAAAGGGGTTTTAATGAAGACATACTAGTTGACCGGTCTATTTTGGTCATAATCCAGCCCATGGTCACCGAACAATCCAGCGCTAAACACCACCTCCTCGATTGCGGCGAGCGCCTGATCGCGAACAAAGGGTTTGTGGGCGTGGGTTTGTCCGAGATTCTGAGCACGGCCAATGTGCCCAAGGGTTCGTTCTACCACTACTTCAGTTCCAAAGAGCGCTTTGGCGAAGAGTTGCTGAGCCGCTACATGGACGGCTACCTGACCCGCCTGGACACCTTGCTCAGCGATGACGGCACACCGGCCCGCGCCCGCTTGATGCGCTACTGGGCGCTCTGGAACAGCTCGTCATGCGAGGTGGCTGCCGAGGGATGTGCCACGGAGGCCAACCCCAAGTGCCTGATCGTCAAGCTCAGTGCCGAGGTGGCCGACATTTCTGAAACCATGCGCCTGACCTTGCGCGACGGCACTGACCGCGTGGTGCAACGCATCGCCCAATGCTTGGACGCAGCCCGTGCCGATGGGTCGGTGGCCCCTTCGTTGGTGGCCCACGACATGGCTCTGACGCTGTACGCGCTGTGGCTAGGTGCCAGCTTGTTGGCCAAACTGCGCCGCGACAGCAGCCCCTTTGAGCACGCCCTGCGCAGCACCGACGCTTTACTCGGCCCCCAAGGCTAAGCCATGGCGGTTTTTACTTTTTTAGTTCGCGCTCGCTCTAGTTGACCGGTCTATTGTTAACTGTTTCGTTTTTCCACCCACACCCAACCCAAGGACTCCCATGTTGAACTTTGACTTTCACAACCCCACCAAGATCGTCTTTGGCAAAGACCGCATTGCCGATATCGCCAAGCTGGTCCCCGCTGACGCCAAAGTGCTGATCTTGGTCGGCGGCGCCAGTGCTGAAAAAACAGGCACCTTGGGTGAAGTGCGCCAAGCCTTGGGCGAGCGCGTCCACGCCACTTTCAGCGGCATCGAGCCCAACCCCAGTTTTGACAACGCCATGGAAGCGGTCAAGCAAGTGCGCGACGGCGGCTTTACCTTCTTGCTGGCGGTGGGGGGCGGCTCCGTCATTGATGCGACTAAATTCATAGCTGCCGCCGCACTGTTTGAGGGCGATCCGTGGGATATTCTTCTAAGCTGGGGCGGCAAGATCACCCAGGCCTTGCCGTTTGGCACGGTGCTCACCTTGCCCGCAACAGGGTCTGAGATGAACAGTGCGGCAGTCATCACTCGCCGTGACATTGGTGCGAAGCGACCATTTCGCAGCCCCAAGGTGTTTCCGCTGTTCTCGGTATTGGACCCCGCCAAAACCTACACCCTGCCCATGCCGCAAATCGCCAATGGCGTGGTGGATGCTTTTGTGCACACGGTGGAGCAGTACCTCACCTACCCATCGAGTGCACCGGTGCAAGACCGCTTTGCCGAAGGGCTGCTGCAGACGCTGATTGAAGTGGGCCCCAGGCTGCTGACCGCCCCAGAACCTGTTTATGACGACCGCGCCAATCTCATGTGGACCGCCACCCTGGCGCTCAACGGTTTGATTGGCGCTGGCGTGCCACAAGACTGGGCGACCCACATGATTGGTCATGAGTTGACCGCCCTGCACAACATCGATCACGCCCGAACATTGGCCATCGTGCTGCCGTCGCTGCTGCAAGAGCGTCGCGTGCAAAAACACGCCAAGCTGCTGCAGTACGGCGAACGTGTCTGGGGCATCACCACCGGCACGGAAGAAGAGCGTGTCACCGCTGCCATTGAGGCAACCCGCGCCTTCTTTGAGCAAATGGGCATTCCGACCCGCCTGAAAGACCACGGTCTGGGTGCCAAAGACATCGACACCGTGGTGGCTCAGCTGGAAGAGCACGGCATGACGCAGCTCGGCGAGCAGCGCGACATCACCCCGGCCGTGAGCCGCCGCATTTTGGAAGCCGCGCTCTAAGCCGACTTCACCCTCTCATCCCATTTAGGAGCATCACAACATGACCCAATCCACGACCCACAACCGCCAAATTCAACTGGCCTCCCGCCCGGTGGGCGCGCCCACGGCCGCCAACTTTCACTTGGCCCAAACGGCGGTACCCAGCGTTGCCCCCGGTCAAGTGCTGCTGCGCACCGTGTACCTCTCGCTGGACCCCTACATGCGGGGCCGCATGAGCGATGCCGCCAGTTACGCCGCCGCCGTGGCGCTGGGGGAACCCATGGTGGGTGCCACCGTGTGCCGCGTGGAAAGCAGCCAAAACGAGCAATTCGCCGTGGGTGACTGGGTGCTGGCCTACACCGGCTGGCAAGACTTTGCCGTCTCTGACGGCACCGGCCTGACCAAGCTGGACCCCAAGATGGGCCCCGCCTCTTACGCCTTGGGCGTGATGGGCATGCCCGGCTTCACCGCCTACATGGGCTTGCTGGACATTGGCGCCCCCCAAGCCGGTGAGACCGTGGTGGTGGCTGCCGCCACAGGCGGCGTGGGTTCCGTGGTCGGTCAGATCGCCAAGCTCAAGGGCTGCCGCGTCGTCGGCATTGCCGGCGGTGCTGAGAAATGCAAGTCCGCCGTGGAAGAGTTGGGTTTTGACGCCTGCCTTGACCACCATAGCCCCGACTTGGCCGCGCAACTGGCCGCCGCTTGCCCCCAAGGCATTGACGTGTACTTTGAAAACGTCGGTGGCAAAGTGTTTGACGCCGTGTTGCCCCTGCTCAACACCGGTGCCCGCGTGCCCGTGTGCGGCCTGATTGCCCACTACAACGCCACCGAACTGCCGTCTGGCCCGGACCGCACGCCTGTGCTGATGCGCACGCTGCTGACCAAACGCATTCGCATGCAAGGCTTCATCATTTTTGACGACTACGGCCACCGCTACCCCGAGTTCGCCCGGGACATGGGTGCATGGCTGGCCGCAGGCAAGGTCAAGTTCCGCGAAGACATCGTGGACGGTTTGGAGAACGCACCAACCGCCTTCATGGGCCTGCTCGAAGGTAAAAATTTCGGCAAATTGATCGTTCGAGTCGCCAAAGACTGAGTCTTTCAAACCCTGAACCCCTCGCTATTAACCAAGAAATCTCATGAAAAAAGTACTCATCGTTTTGACCTCCCACGACCAACTGGGCAACACCGGTGCCAAAACCGGTTTCTGGCTGGAAGAGTTTGCCGCGCCTTACTACGCGCTCAAAGACGCAGGTGTCGCCCTCACCTTGGCGTCCCCCCTGGGTGGCCAGCCCCCCATCGACCCCAAGAGCGATGACCCTGCGTCACAAACCGCCGCCACCCTGCGCTTCAAAGCCGACCCCGCCACCCAAGCCCTGTTGGCCAGCACCCATCCACTGAAAGACGTGTCAGGTGCCGCCTTTGACGCCGTGTTCTACCCCGGTGGCCACGGCCCCTTGTGGGACTTGGCCGAAGACGCGACCTCCATCGCATTGATTGAAACCATGCTCCAAGCCGGCAAGCCCGTGGCGGCGGTGTGCCACGCCCCCGCCGTGCTGCGTCACCCCAAAGGTGCTGACGGGAAGTCGGTGGTGAACGGCAAAAAGGTCACCGGTTTCACCAACACCGAAGAAGAAGCCGCTGGCCTGACCGCCGTGGTGCCCTTCTTGGTCGAAGACATGTTGACCCAAAACGGCGGCGTGTACTCCAAAGCCGCTGACTGGCAGCCCTATGTGCTCGTTGACGGCTTGCTGATCACGGGTCAAAACCCAGCGTCCTCCGAGCCCGTCGCCCACGCCTTGCTCGCGCAGCTGGGGTAAACGCCGGGTTGATGTGAGAGGCATCCCCACCGGGGTGCTTGGACAGAGAAAATCGACCTGAACGCCGTTTCTGGCCTTCAGGCGCCCGGCGCGATTGAAAGAGAATCGCTGCCCTGTGCACTCTTCAATGGCTGCGACAGTGGTGCGCCCATGCCCGCCCACCCACTGAACGGCCTCGTCTGGCGGCCCTCCATGGAAGTCACCACGGTGGGGAAAGTCCAAGTGGGGAAACCTTGCTTACTCTCAATTTAGGAGCTGCCTGCACAATCAGGAGTAAGGTTAGAGGCACTTTTTAATGATAAACACCTCCCACCCACAGGCCGCTGCGACGGGGTGCGGGTGAGCCGCTACCACGCATTTCAAAAACAAGGCCAGGCTGATCCAATGCAAGCTAACGGAAGGGGTGCGGGCGTATAGTCAATTCGTGATGACTTGATCAAAAGGATGCCTATGCAAGGCCCCCCGTCTGAACCGACTGCTGAGACGACTGCGGCACTGAACACTCAAACCACCCCACTGGAGGCGCAAAACGCCGAACTCCAGCGGCTGCGTTCCCAACTCACCGCACTGCAGGCGGAGCGAGAAAGCGATGTGGCTGAACTCGTCCAAACCCGCGCGTTGATGGAGTTGCGCACGAAACTGCTGAAAATCATCGTTCAATCGCGGCGCGACTTGGGCGAACTGCTGGGCGACATGATTCACGTCATCGAGGCGGCCTACCCCGGCCTGATGGGGTCGGTGCTCTTGGTGGATGCTGACGGCAAACACCTGCGCCATCTCGCGGCACCCAGTTTGCCACCCGCCTACAACGCCGCCGCCGATGGCCTTGAAATCGGGCCCGCTGCCGGCTCCTGCGGCACGGCCGCCTACCGCGCGGAAGAAGTCATCGTCGCCGACATAGCCAACGACCCTTTGTGGGCCGCCTACCGCGCGATCGCCCTCTCGCACGGCTTGGCCGCCAGTTTTTCAGAACCGATTCTGAGCGCCGATGGCAAAGTGCTGGGCACCTTTGCCATGTACTGGCCCACCCCAAAAACAGCCACTGCCAGTGACCTGAGCGCGATTCGCATGGTGGCCAAGGTGGCGTCGATGGCCCTTGAGCGCCACCAAGCGGATGAGTGGCTGCGCGCGTCTGAGCGGCGCTACCAAGATTGGTATGACAACGCACCAGATATGTTTGTCTCCGTGGACGGCGCCACCGGTTGCATCCTCAACTGCAATCTCGCGCTGGCCAGCACCCTGGGGCGGGCCAAAGAAGAGCTGATGGGCCAGCCGGTTTTTTCGCTGTACCACCCAGACTCACTGGCCGCCGCGCAAGCCGTGTTTCAGCATTTTTTGACCCATGGCGAGGTGCGCAACAACGAACTGCAGCTGCAGCGAAAAGACGGCACGGCCATCGATGTGAGTTTGAACACCACGGCGGTGCGTGATGCGCAAGGCAAGGTGCTCTACAGCCGCTCCATTTGGCGCGACATCACCGAACAAAAACGAACCGATGCGGCGCTGGTGCAAACACAGCGCATGCTGAACTCACTGCTGGACCACTCGCCTGCGATCATTGCCATCAAAGACACCGAGGGCAAGTACCTGCTCATCAACCATTTGTTTGAAACGCTGTTCAACATCACCCCAGCGCAGGTGATCGGAAAAACCGACTTCGACCTATTTCCCCAACCCACGGCCGAGGCCTTTCGGCGCAATGACGTGCTGGCGCTAGAGGCGGAGCATGCCGTTCAAATTGAAGAAACGGCCCCCGCCAGCGACGGGCCGCACGATTACCTCTCGGTCAAATTCAAACTCAAAGACGCCACGGGGCATGTCTTTGGCACAGGGGGCATCTTCACCGACATCACGCCACAAAAACGGGTTGCCCGCCAAGCGCAGGTAGCGCAGCAGTTGCTCAACGAGGCCTTTGAGCGCGTCACCGACTCCTTTGTGGCGCTGGACACCGATTGGCGCTTCACCTATGTCAACTCACAAGCGGCGGCGTTTTTTGGCCGCCCGGCAGACCAATTGATTGGCAAGCAGCTCTGGACCGAGTTTTCCGAGCAAATCGGCCTCTCTTTTCAGAAGACCTGCCTGCAAGTCATGGCCGATCAAAAACCGGTTCGTTTTGAAGATTACTACCCCCCCGATGACCGCTGGTATCTGAACGTGGTTTACCCCTCGCCACAAGGCCTGTCGATCTACTTTCAAGACATCACCCCCCGGAAAAAGGCAGAGCAGGCACTCGAAGCACACCAAAGTCAGCTGGAACAGACCGTGCAGGAGCGCACCGCCGAGCTGTCCGAGCGCATCGAGCAAATGCGCCGATTCGCCTTGCTGACCGCGAATCGCGAGCTTCGCATTCAAGAATTGCGCAAAGAGAACGAGGCGTTGAGGTTAACAACCGGCCCCCTCCGTGCCAGCACGGGAGCGCTCCTCAAATGAGGGCAACGCGAATGAGGGGGATCAACCCCGCCGTCCTGCTGCTGCTCTCGCTGTGCTTGGCCTTGTTTGGCGAGGCTGCTGTGGCGCAATTCACCCGACCGGGCACCTTGGTTTTGAGCAGCCAGGAAAAGGCTTGGATTGCAGCCCACCCGACCGTGCGCATCGCGTTTGACGGTCATTTTCCGCCTCACAGCTTTATTGACGAATCAGGCCAACTCGTGGGCATGGCGGTGGACACGGTGCAGTTGATCAGCGAGCGCACGGGCATTCAGTTTGAAATCGACAAGCGCACCACCTGGGTGGATTTGTACCAAGCGGCCGAACAGCGGGAGGTGGACGTGGTGGCCACCATGGTCAAGCGCTCAGAGCGCCGCGAGCTCTTTACCTTCACGCGGCCTTATATCTTCAAATCGCTGGTGATCATGACGCGCGACGACGACGCGCGCATTGGTCGGCGCGAAGACATTGCGGGCAAAACCGTGGCGCTGGTGAAAAACTATTCGTACGTGTCGCGTGTGCTGGCGGAATTTCCCACGGTGAAGCCCTATGACGTGGACACCATGCTTGATGGCCTGAATGCGGTCATCACCGGCAAGGCCGACGCCGCCATTACCTTCATTGGCGCGGGCCACTACCTGCAGTCCAAGTACTTGCTGACCAACCTGCGCTTCGCCGCCATTTACGACCCCGACAGCGCCAACGAAGGCTTTGGCGTGCGCGAGGACTGGCCCCAACTCGCGGGCATCTTGGACAAGGCCTTGGCCAGCATCACTGAAAAAGAGAGAGACGAGATCGCCATCAAATGGGTGCCGACGCTGGCACAACCCACGGACTGGGCCGTGGTTGGCGCCATATCAGCCGGGTTTTTGGTGCTGCTGGCACTGGCAGGGTGGTGGCTGCGGTATCTGCAGCGTCAAAAAGTCAAACTGAAGCACGCCAATCACGTAGCCCATCAGTCCAATGAGGCCTTGACCGCGCTCAAATCCAACTTGGAGCAGGAGGTGGTTCAACGCACGGCGGCACTGGTGCAAAGCCAGAAGGCACTGCAGGCGCACCAAGATCACTTGGAACGGGAGGTGCAGCAACGCACCGCCGAACTGACCGAACGCAGCCAGGAGGGGGAAACCCTGAACCGCGCCATGCTGGCCATGCTCGAAGACTTGCAGGAGGCCACCGCACGGGCCGAGAAAGCCAGTCTGGACTTAGCCAGCGCCAATGTCCATTTGCTGGAGTTGGACCGGCTCAAAAGTGTCTTCATCGCCAGCATGTCGCACGAGTTGCGCACACCGCTCAACAGCATCATTGGCTTCACCGGCATGATGGTGGACGACATGGCGGGCCCCATCAACGCGCAACAGCGCTCTTACCTGCAGCGCGTGCACCGGGCGGCGCATCACCTGCTGGGCTTGATCACCGACATCATTGACGTCTCCAAAATCGACGCCGGCAAACTCGCCGCCGACTACTCTGACTTTGATCTGCTGGACGTGCTGCATCAGGCGCACGAGCAGGTGGAGCCCATGGCGCAGGGAAAGGGCTTGGCGCTGACCCTGAACGTGCCCGCAGGCATCACCCTGTACAGCGAGCGCAAGCGTTTGTTGCAATGCGTGCTGAACCTGCTCAGCAATGCCATCAAATACACCGAGCAAGGCAGCGTCTCACTTTGGGTTGAGGGGGATGAAGAGCAGTTGAAAATTTACGTCAAAGACACGGGCATCGGCATGTCTGAGGCCGATGTGGCGCGGCTGTACCAGCCCTTTACCCGCTTGGAGTCGCCTCTTAAAATCACGGCGGGTGGCAGTGGCTTGGGCCTGTACCTAACGCGCAAACTCGCGCGCGAGGTGCTCGGTGGCGACCTTCTGGCCCAAAGCGCAGTGGGTGCGGGCAGCACCTTTTGCCTGTGCGTTGCGCTGCGTGTGGACGCACAGGCGCTCCGTCATCCTGCCTCTGAACCCTTGAAAGCTTCAACATGAGAGTGGCCTTGGTCATTGAAGACAATGAAGACAATCAGGTTTTAATCTGCGCCCTGCTGCAGCACGGCGGCTACCAAACCTGCGTGGCCCCGAATGGCCTGTTGGGTGTGCAAATGGCACTGCAGATGCAGCCTGATTTGGTCATTCTGGACATCCAGTTGCCTGATATGGACGGCACCGAGGTGCTGCGCCGCATTCGAGCCACCGGAGCACTGGGACAAATGCCCGTCATCGCCATGACCTCTTACGCCATGACCGGCGACCGCGCGCGGTTGCTGGAGGCGGGTTGTAATGGCTACATTGAAAAGCCCATTGACACACGGCGTGTGCTCAATCAGATCCGCGAAATTTTGAAGGAGTCCTTGTGAACGTTCTCGTTGTGGATGACAACCGCGACAACCGGGAGTTGCTGCTGGCGCTGATGCAGAGCCAGGGTCACACGGTGGCGCAGGCTGCGAATGGCCTGCAGGCGCTCGACTTGGCGCGCACCGACCCGCCTGACTTGATCATCTCCGACCTCATGATGCCGGAGATGGATGGTTTTACCCTGTGCCGGGTGCTCAAATCAAGCGAGACGCTGCGCCATATTCCGGTGGTGTTTTACACCGCGACCTACCTCAACGCAGAGGACAAAGCCTTGGGTTGCGCACTGGGGGCGGCGCGTTATTTGATCAAACCCATGGAGCCCCGGCTCTTTGTGGAGGACATCAACGCCGTGATGGCCGAGGCGGCCCAGGGAAAACTGCCTGACGGGGTGCTGCCTGACCGTGACAACTGGGCGCTCGCCCACACCTACCAAGAGCGTATTTCTGAAAAGCTGGATAAAAAAGCGCGTGATGTTGACCGGCTCAACCATGAACGCGAACTGATTCTGGGCGCAGCCGGTGAGGGCATTTTGGGGCTGGACGCGCAAGGCCGGTACACCCTGGTCAACGCGGCGGCGGCGGCTCTGCTGGGTTACGCGGTAGAGGACATGATTGGCACCCCCGCGCGGACGCTGTGGCAGCACGGCCTGCCACATGCCAGCGCACTGCCCGAAGCGCCCTGTCCGATCTGCGCCACCCTGGAGCGGGGCGAAGCGCACCGCAACATGGAAGCCACCTGGTGGCGCCGGGATGGCAGCGCCATGCCGGTGGAGTATTCGAGCGCGCCCTTGCTCGAAGACGGTGCCATCACCGGCGCTGTGGTGGTATTTCGGGACGTGACCGAGCGCAAGGCGGCACAAGAGCGACAAACACTCGCCGCCAGCGTCTTCAGCCATGCGCGTGAGGGCATCGCCATCACCGACGCTCAGGGCAGCATTTTGGAGGTCAACGCCACCTTCACCCAAATCACCGGCTACACGCGAGAGGAGGTGCTGGGCAAAAATCCGCGCCTGCTGCAGTCGTCTCGCCACAGTCGAGACTTTTATGCGGCCCTGTGGCACGAACTCACCACCGAAGGCTACTGGGGTGGCGAGCTGTGGAACAAGCGCAAGAACGGTGAGGTCTATGCCCAGGCGACGACGATCAGTGCGGTGCGTGAAACCAATGGGCTGGTGCGCAACTTTGTGTCGCTGTTCTCGGACGTCACCGAAATCAGGGAGCACCAAAGCCAGATTGAGCACATGGTTCACTTCGACACCTTGACGGGCTTGCCCAATCGGACCCTGCTGGCAGATCGTTTGGGTCAGGCCCTGGTCCAGTGCGATCGCCACGATCTGTCTTTGGCCGTGGTGTACCTGGACTTGGACAACGTCAAGACCGTCAACGACCAGTACGGTCATGACGCAGGAGACCAGGTGCTGATCGAACTCTCACGACGCATGAAAGAGGCCTTGCGTGAGGGCGACACACTGGCACGCATGGGGGGCGATGAGTTTGTGGCGGTGCTGGTGGATCTGGCGCAACTGCATGACAGCTATCCCGTGCTTGAGCACCTGCTGCAAGTGGCAGCGGCACCGGTCCATGTGACGCACCAGACCAGTGCCGAAGGCGCACTGTCGGGTGCGGTGGTGCGGGTGTCCGCCAGCATTGGCGTGACGTTTTATCCACAGGACAAGGTGGACGCTGACGTGCTACTGCGCCATGCCGACCAAGCCATGTACCTGGCCAAACAAGCAGGAAAAAACCGCTACCACCTGTTTGATGTCACGCACGATGCGGCGATGAAAGGCCATCACGAAAGCCTCAAACGCATTCACACCGCGCTTCAGAACCAAGAATTCGTTTTGTACTACCAACCCAAGGTGAATATGCGCACCGGCGAAGTGGTGGGGGCAGAGGCGTTGATTCGCTGGCAGCACCCCGAACAGGGACTGCTGCCCCCGGCGGCTTTCCTGGACATTATCGAGCGTGACGCCATCAGTGTTCACGTCGGAGAGTGGGTCATTGCCACCGCCCTGAAGCAGCTCAGCGCCTGGCAGGCTCAGGGGCTGGACGTGCCGGTCAGCGTCAATTTGGGCGCACGCCAGTTGCAACAGGACATTTTTGCGCAACGATTGGGGAAATTGCTGGACGCTCATCCTGATGTGGCACCCCATTACCTTCAGCTAGAAATACTAGAGACCAGTGCGCTGAAAGACCTCACCTTGGCCACCACTGCCATGCGCAGTTGTCAGGCATTGGGGGTGACCTTTGCCCTGGATGACTTTGGCACGGGCTATTCCTCGCTGACCTATTTGAAACACCTGCCTGCCGAGATGTTGAAGATTGACCAGAGCTTTGTCCGCAACATGAGCAGTTCGCCGGACGACTTGGCCATTGTCAAAGGGGTGATCGGTCTGGCTGAGGTGTTCCATCGCGAGGTGATCGCCGAAGGCGTCGAGACCAAGGCACTGGGCGATTTGTTGCTGGACATCGGTTGCGACTTGGCGCAAGGCTATGGCATTGCCCGACCCATGCCTGCCAAGGACTTTCCGGGGTGGGTTGAAAAGTGGCAGGCGGGTGCGGCGTGGACCGCGTGAGCATTACTGAAAGCGGGCACTCGCCAAGGAATCGCTAGCGCCACCCGTCACCGTGCAGCACCGCAACTTCAACCCAATGAACCATTGGATTGAAGTGACTTAGGAGGCGGAGAGGGACAGGTGGTGACGCTGGCGGCTTTGGTACACGCGCTCCAGCAACACACTCACACCCTGGGCCGCAGGGGCCTTGGAGGCAACGGCAGTAGGTGCTGTCGACAGGGGTGTCTCTGCCCCGTTCCCGCCCCGACTCAGGTCTGGAAGCGGGACCGGGCCAGCTCGTCGGCCACCACGGCGGTGGATCGGCCCTCGCGGTCGGCGCGAGCGAAGATCTCAGCCAGCGTGCTGCTGATCTCGCGCACATGGGCCTCCACATCGGCTTCAGGCTTCTTCAGGTACTCGTAACAGACCTTGATGATGCCGCCCGCATTGAGCACAAAGTCCGGCGTGTAGAGCACGCCTTTTTGACGCAACATGTCGCCAATTTCATCCGTGGCCAACTGGTTGTTGGCCCCACCCGCCACAATTTTGACGCGCAGGCGAGACAAGGTGTGAGGGTTCAGAGTGGCACCGAGGGCACAAGGGGCGTAAATGTCAGCCTCGACATCGTAAATAGCGTCCACACCCACCACTTCAGCACCAAACTCGGTACGGGCGCGCTCCAGCGCTGCTTCATCAATATCGGCCACCACCAATTTGGCACCTGCTGCATGCAGACGGCGCGCGTAATCAAAACCCACGTGACCCAAGCCTTGCAGCGCCACTGTCAGACCGTCCATGGTGTCGCGTTTGAAGTGATGTTTGACAGCGGTCTGTGCGCCCACAAAACAGCCTAAAGCGGTGTAGGGAGACGGGTCGCCGCTCGCACCCAGACCAGCCACATAGCGCGTTTGAGTGGCCACGTGCGCCATGTCCTGCGGGCTCGTGCCCACGTCTTCGGCCGTGATGTAACGTCCCCCCAGGCGCTCCAGGGCTTCGCCCAAGGCCTCGAACAGGGCCGGGGTTTTATCGGTTTTAGGGTTGCCAATGATGACGCTTTTGCCCCCGCCAATGGGCAACCCAGCCACCGCATTTTTGTAGGTCATGCCGCGTGACAAACGCAGCACATCGTTCACGGCCAGTGCCTCACTGGCGTAATTCCACATGCGGCAACCGCCCATGGCAGGACCGAGGTGGGTGTTGTGAACGGCAATGATGCCTTTGAGGCCGGACTTGGCTTCTGAGACGAAAACCACTTGCTCGTGGTCGTCAAAATTTACTTCATTGAAGATGAAAGAGCTCATCAAAATTCTCCGCGCAGAGGACACACCACCGTGCGTGTGGCACGAAGGGCATCATTCCACTTTGTTTGGGTTAAAGGTCAGTGGGTGAAGCAGGCTGTGGGCATCAGGATCACTGCTGACCACAGAACAAGCGGTGAAATTTTCACCGCGTCGAAGTATAGAGCGGCAGGTCAGTCACGCTGAATGGGTCATTTTTCATTTGGATTTCGTTGTATAAAGTTTTATACTACGATTTATTCCAAGGAAATTTTGTATGCAAAAACTCACTTCTGCGCGGCTGCTCAGCAGCCTTGTTTTCAGTTTGGCGATGGGTTCAGTCAACGCACAGCAATTAATGGTCAGCGCGGCTGCCAGCTTAACCAATGCGTTCAAAGAACTGGCTCCGCTGTTTGAAGCCAAACACCCCGGCAGCAAAGTGTTGCTGAACTTTGCAGCCTCGGACGCCTTGGTGCAGCAAGTCGCCAAAGGCGCGCCCGTGGATGTGTTGGCCTGCGCCGACCAAGAGTCCATGGACAAAGCCGAGGCACAAAAACTGCTGACCACCAGCAGCCGCCAGAACTTTGCGGCCAACAGCTTGGTGCTGATCGTGCCCACGGACAGCGCTTTGACGATTCGCACCGTCGCCGACTTGGCCCAAGCGTCCGTCACGCGCATCGCCATGGGCAACCCGGCCAGCGTGCCAGCGGGTCGCTACACCCAACAGGCGCTGGAGCAGGGCAAACTGTGGTCTGCCGTGCAACCCAAAGCTATTTATGCGCTCTCCGTGCGGCAAAGTCTGGATTACGTCGCCCGGGGCGAGGTAGATGCAGGTTTTGTCTACAACACCGACGCGGCTATTCAGAAAACTAAAGTGCGTGTGGTCAGCACCGTGCCCAGCACGGTCGCCATCACCTACCCGGCGGCAGTGATTGCCAGCAGCAAAAATGCAGCCTTGGCACAGCAATT
>JAGODZ010000256.1 GCA_017997975.1 Rhodoferax sp. | reverse complement strand
CTGGCCACCAATGCGCACACGCAGATTGAAACCATTCGGTACTACGAGCGGGAAGGCCTGTTAGAGGCACCCTCTCGCAGCGAGTCCAATTACAGGGTGTATGGCAATGCCCATGTGGAAAGACTCTCTTTTATCCGCCATTGCCGGGGCTTGGATATGACGCTGGCCGAAATACGCGTACTCCTGAAGTTCAAAGACGCGCCCACTGAGAATTGCGCAGAAGTGAATGATTTGCTTGATAAGCACATTGGCCATGTGGCCGATCGCGTGAAGGAGTTGCGTGCTTTAGAGAAGCAGCTCAAAGCGCTGCGACTGGCCTGCAAGGGATCACAAGACGCGGGGCATTGCGGCATTCTGAATGAACTGACCGCCATTGCGAAGGGGCCGACTGCACCCCATCAACGCACGGGCCATCTGCAGGGTGCTCACGGTCGTTAGGCGACGTAGCGGGCGGGAAGGTGGCGGCCGTGATGTTGCCCGCGCCTTGTGCCGCGCTCTCATTGCGGGTGAAGTGAACAAAAAAAAGCGGCCGAAGCCGCTTTTTGACAGGCGTTAACTCATTTACTCGATCTTGGCTTTGGCGCGCAGCTCTTCTTGGTACTTGACCAGTTTTTGCTGCGTCAGTTGTTCTGTGATTTGAGGTTTCACATCTTCAAATTTGGGCAACTGGGCATCGCGAACATCATCCAAACGGATGATGTGGTAACCAAATTGTGTTTTGACCGGAGTTTCGGTCATTTTGCCTTTTTCAAGACTCAACAAAGCGGCGCCAAATTCACCGACGTAGTTGCTGGCGGCAGCCCAATCCAAATCACCGCCGTTGGCACCAGAGCCTGGGTCTTTGCTGGATTTCTTCGCGATGTCTTCAAACTTACCGCCTTTTTTGAGCTGGGCGATGATGGCTTTGGCAGCGTCTTCCTTTTCTACCAAGATGTGGCGCGCACGGTATTCTTTGCCACCATTGGCGGCCGCAAACTTGTCGTATTCTGCTTTGACATCCGCGTCGGTGACAACGTTGTTTTTCTGGAACGTCATGAACAGCTCACGGATCAAAATGGTCTGGCGCGCCAGCTCCATTTGGCTTTTGAAGTCTGCCGACGCTTCCAAGCCCTGCTTTTGTGCCTCTTGCATGAAGATTTCTCGGGCAATTACTTCTTCTTTGATCTGCGCCTGAACCTCAGGGGTCACTTGGCGTCCTGAGCGGGCCACCTGCTGAGACAGTGCCTCAACGCGGGCGGTGGGAACGGCTTTGCCATTCACAATCGCCACATTTTGGGCCAGCACCGAGGTCGACAAGGTGCAGAGCAGGGCAGCGGCCGCAACCGTTGACAATAATTTCACTTGCATGAGGAATTTCCTAAAAACACAATCAAAAAGGGATTCAAACCGAAGGCAGCCGGGCTTCAATGGCCAGGGCGTGAAGGCCTTGGTCAATGAAATCTTGCAGCGCATCATACACAAGCCGATGGCGGGCGACAGGCGACTTTCCGGCGAAAAGTGACGAGGTAATTTTGACCCTGAAATGGGTGCCAAATCCGGTGCCATTGGCGCCTGCATGGCCGTTGTGTTGACCGCTCTCGTCAATCACTTCAAGCGATGCGGGTTGCAGCAAGTCACGCAGGCGCTGGTCCAGCAAGGCAGCGGTAGGGGCAGGGTGGGTCATGGAGATTCAGCTTTCGTGTCGTCGTTGGAGATGTAGCGAGAAATGTAGAAACCTTGGCCGACGATAAAAACCAAGGGGAACACATAGCCCCACAGTTTGAAGTCCACCCACGCCTCGGTGCTGAAGTTGGCTGCCACATAGCCATTGATGGCGGACATGAACACGCAGTAAACAATCCAGACCAGATTCAGGCGCATCCAAACGTTGTCAGGCAGCGTTAACTGACTGCCCAGCATCATCTTGAGGAAATTTTTCTTCATGAGCCACAGCGCCACTGCCAGTCCCAGGGCCATGGCGGCGTACAACACAGTGGGTTTCCACTTGATGAAACGATCGTCTTGCAGCACCAGTGTCAACGTGCCAAAGACGAGCACGAGGGCCAGTGTGACCTTGTGCATCATCTGCAACTTGTGGTCAATTTTGTAAATCAACCCCATCTGCACCACCGTCGCAGCCATCAATACGGCGGTGCCAATGTAGATGCCATAGACCTTGAAAGCGCCGAAAAACAGCAGGATGGGAAAGAAGTCGATCAGAATTTTCATGTTGGCGTGAAGTTTAACGAGGCCGAGTTCATGCAATAGCGCAAACCCGTCGGTTGGGGGCCGTCGTCAAACACGTGGCCCAAGTGGGCGTCGCACTGGGCGCACACGGTTTCCACGCGGCGCATGCCCAGGGTGGTGTCCGTGATTTCTTTGATGGCCCCCGGAATGGCCAAACTAAAGCTCGGCCAGCCGCAGTGCGCATCAAATTTGGTGTCTGAGTCGAATAACTTGGCGCCGCAACACATGCAGTGGTAACTGCCATCCGCCCAGTGGGCCTCGTATTTGCCGGTGAAGGGCCGCTCAGTCGCGGCGCGTCGGGTGACTTGGAAAGCATTGGGTTCTGCCCTTTTTTCATTCAGCAGGGCTTGCCATTGCGCGTCGGTTTTTGGAAGGGATGTCATGGGTGGGGCTCACTCGTTGGAATTAGGGGCTGCAAAAAAAGAGGCAGCCAAACAGGCCTGAACATGGGGGAATTCAATGCCATGCTCAAGGGGATGGGTCCGTTTTTAATCGTGAATTGTCCAGCATGGTGCCATCGCTGCCGCTGGCAAGCGGTAAATACCCTGAGAGTGTGGGGGCCGTGTCCGGTCAGAGACTTTGCATTTGGCGCTTTAAGTTCTGGCAAGTACGATGACTGGTAATAACCACCCCAACCAGGAGATTTCCATGCTCGGCTTGATGCAAAACCAACAGTTGCTTATTTCATCTTTGATTGAATTTGCGGACCGCCACCATGGCGAGGGCGAGGTGGTTTCGCGCCGCGTCGAGGGTGACATCCACCGCTACACCTACAAAGACGTGGCCGCGCGGTCCAGACAAGTGGCCAATGCCCTTGACAGCTTGAAACTGGCATTCAGCGACCGGGTGGCCACGCTGGCTTGGAATGGTTACCGGCATTTGGAGTTGTACTTCGGGGTCAGCGGCTCTGGGCGGGTATTGCACACCTTGAACCCGCGCCTGCACCCCGATCAAATCAGCTGGATTGCCAACCACGCCGAAGACACGGTGCTGTGTTTTGACATGTCGTTTCTGCCGATTGTGAAAGCCATTCACAGCCGCTGCACCACCATCAAACACTATGTGGCCTTGTGTGACGCCGATAAGCTGCCGGCAGACAGCGGCATTCCCGGTTTGATCAGCTATGAAGCTTGGATTGGTGCGCAAACGTCGGACTACACGTGGCCTTCGTTTGACGAAAATTCGGCCAGCAGCATGTGTTACACCAGCGGCACCACGGGCCACCCCAAAGCGGCTTTGTACAGCCACCGCTCCACCATGCTGCACGCGCTGGCGGGGGCCTTGCCGGATGCCTTGAGCATGAGCGCGCGTGATGCGGTGCTGCCGGTGGTGCCGATGTTCCACGTCAATGCCTGGGGCCTGCCTTATTCGGCGGCCATGACGGGTGCCAAACTGGTGTTTCCCGGCCCGGCGATGGACGGCAAATCGATCTTTGAATTGATCGAAAGCGAAAAGGTGTCGTTTGCGGCTGGCGTGCCCACCGTGTGGCAAATGATGCTGGGCCATATGCACAGTGAGGGCTTGAAATTCTCAACCCTGAAGCGCACCGTCATTGGTGGCTCTGCCTGCCCTCCCGCGATGATTACGGCGTTCAATGACGTTTACGGGGTGGAAGTGTTGCACGCGTGGGGCATGACCGAGATGTCGCCGTTGGGCACGGTCTGCACTCTCAAAAACAAACATTTGTCGATGGATTCAAAAGAAAAAATGACCGTTCGCCTCAAGCAGGGCCGGGGCATTTACGGCGTTGACATGAAAATTGTCGATGGCGACAACAAAGAGCTGCCGTGGGATGGCAAGGCCTACGGCGATTTGCATGTGAAAGGGCCTTGGATCATCAATGATTACTACAAAGGCGAGGGCGGCTCGCCGCTGGTGGAGGGGTGGTTTCCCACAGGCGATGTGGCCACCATCGACGCCGATGGTTACATGCAAATCACCGATCGCAGCAAAGATGTGATCAAGTCTGGTGGCGAGTGGATCAGCTCCATCGACGTCGAAAATATTGCCATGGCGCACCCCAGCGTGGCGATGGCCGCGTGCATTGGCATGAAGCACCCCAAATGGGATGAGCGCCCCATCATTGCGGTGGTGACCAAGCCGGGGGCGACGGTATCGCGCGAGGAGCTGCTCGCCTTTTACGAAGGCAAAACCGCCAAATGGCAAATTCCTGATGACGTGGTGTTTGTCGACGCCATTCCGCTGGGCGCGACCGGGAAGATGCAAAAGATGAAACTTCGGGAGGTGCTCAAGGACTATTCGCTGCCGTCTTAAGGGCTTGAGTCTGCAGTCACTTAAGTGATACCCGATGGTGAAAACCCTGTGATGAAAGCCAAAAAACGTCGATACGCTCGATTGGCTAATCCGTCCAGTCCAAGCATCCAAAAAGTGAGACAAACGATGAAACCTGTTTTCAAAATAGTGGCTGCAGGCGCAGCGATGTTGTGTGCCAGTGTGGTCTTCGCCCAGCAGGGTGAGACCGTCAAGTTGTTGCGTATTGATCCTCTCA
>JAGODZ010000255.1 GCA_017997975.1 Rhodoferax sp. | reverse complement strand
ATGAACCTCATCACCTACCTGCTCGAATCCCTTCGCGCCGCCGCCAAGGTCAACCGCACGCTGATGGTGGTGCCGGCCGCCATTTTGTGGACCGATGCGGAGCGCCACTGGGAAAGTGCGATTCCGAAGCTAAGGCAGCGCATGCCCGAGCTTTTCACACTGGGTGAGTACCTACCAGGCGAACGGCAAGGCCCCAGCATTTGGCTCAAATGTGCGGTGGCGAGAGAGCTGGACACGGGATTGCCTGACGGCGCGGTGCCGGTCATTTATTTGCCCGGAGTTTCCCGTGCTGACCTGCGCGCCATTGAGGACTGCCCGCGTGACCTGCAGCCGCTGGCGGAGTTGCAATTCCGGGGTGCGTTTTGGAGTCAGGCCAACGCCAAGGATTGGACGGTCAACGCGCTTCTGACGGCCAAGACCGGTGGCTTGGGCTGCGATGTTGCTCAAGATAAGACGAGCCAAGAGGCCTTGAAACGCGCACTCGTCGGAGGTGTATTGCTGGCGCATTCGCTGGAGGACTTGCGCACGCGCTCCATCAACGCCGCTTGGTTGGATCTGCTGCTGGCCCCCAACCCAACGCGCGATATGTTGGTTTGGCTCAATGACCCCGCTGCAGCGCAAGCGCAGTGGGCGGGTGGCCGGTGGGACATTTTTTGCAGTCGTTGCAGCAAAGACTTCGGGTTTGACCCTGCCACAGACGGTGAGCTGACCGCCGCAGAAAAGTTGGCGGGGCGCCAAAGCGCGTGGTCAGCGGTCTGGGAGCTGTACCAAGAATCCTTCAGCAGCTTCCCCAAGATCGCTGAATTGTTGGCCAAGTTGCACCCACCCAAGCCTGACGGCCTGTTCGACGATATCAACGACCTGGCGGGCTACCCCAGAGCGAATGATGAGGGGGAGGCGGCGCTGCGCTACAAGTTGCATGCCTGCGGGGCCATGGCCCCTGCGCCGGCCCGCACCGCCATCCTAGAAGCCGAGAGTGAACACGCGGCGCGCAGAGATTGGCTTTGGGCGCGCATGGCGCAAGCGCCCCTGGCAAATGCACTGCAGCACCTTGCCCAGTTGGCCAAGTTGGCCGAGCAGATTCCCGCTGGAAGCACGGTCGACACAATGGCGGCCAATTACATCGACTCTGGCTGGTTGGTGGATGCCGCAGCCATTCGTGCCTTGGCGGCTATCCAGACCCAAGCGGACGCGGACGCGGTGGGCGCTGCCGTAAGGTCGGTGTATCTGTCTTGGTTGGAAGACACGGCGAGCCGGTTCCAGGCGCTGGTCAAAGCCCAAGGCGGGCTCAACCCCAGTACGCCGAAGGCGCCAACGGATGCGGACGGTGTCTGCACGGTCTTTGTGGATGGCCTGCGGTTTGATGTGGCGATGTTGCTCACAGAGCGCTTGGGGGTCATTGGTCAGGCGAGCGTGTCTTCGGCCTGGACCAGCATTCCATCCGTCACGGCCTCCGGCAAGGCGTGGGCATCCCCCGTGGCGCACGCGGTGGCGGGCAAACCGGACGACCAAGACTTTCAGCCCAGCGTGGCCGCCGACGGCAAGCCGCTATCCAGCTACAACCTGCGCAAGCTGCTGCAAGACCACGGCTGGCAGGTGC
Organism: Rhodoferax sp.; assembly: GCA_017997975.1. Taxonomy (GTDB): domain Bacteria; phylum Pseudomonadota; class Gammaproteobacteria; order Burkholderiales; family Burkholderiaceae_C; genus Rhodoferax. Next base: position 3,152 of record JAGODZ010000255.1, on the reverse strand, counting down.
TGAATAAGCATGAAGCAGGTGACGCCAGTGGCCGTGCCTGGGTGGCGTGCGGCGACTTGGACCATTACGGGCATGAACATGGCTTGCGTTTGGCGCGCGACTTGGATGGCCAACTACGGCAAATTGTCGAGCGCCTTTCTGAATTGAAAGAAGCCGGCTGGCGCAAGTTCCGTATCGTGACCGACCACGGCTGGTTGTTGATGCCCGGTGGTCTGCCCAAGACGGAGTTGGCCAAATCAGAGGCCCAAACCCGCTGGGGCCGATGTGCCGTGCTCAAAGAGTCGGCGCACGGAACGCCGCTGACGTTTAACTGGGACTGGTGCGCGGAGGTGCAGATTGCCATGGCGCCCGGTATTTCCAGCTTCATGGCGGGTGCTGAATACGCCCATGGTGGCCTGACCTTGCAAGAGTGCCTGGTGCCAGTCATTGATGTGGTCGCGGCACAAAGCGCGCAGTCATCCGTCAAGGTGGACATCACCAAGGTGAGCTGGAAGGGGCTGCTGTGCAAAATCGAAGTCGCTCCGGTGCTGAGCGGCCTGAGCGTTGATATTCGCACCAAAGCAGCCTTGGCGGACGCCAGTGTGGTGGCCAAGGTCAAGGCGCTCGAAGGCGGCAGGGCATCGGTGGCCATTGAAGACGATGCCCACCAGGGCTCGGCGGCGTTTGTGGTCGTGTTGGATGCGGCAGGGGCAGTGGTGCAAAAGGCCTCCACGACCATCGGCGAATAACGAAAGGCAAGACGCATGGAATTGGATGACCTCGACCGAAAAGCCACGACCGCCTTTGAGGGCTATGTCGTTCGCAAGGACTTGGTGCGCACCTTTAGCCGCCAGTTCCCCGTGCCCACCTACGTGGTGGAGTTTCTGCTCGGGCGGTATTGCGCCACAACCGATGAGACTGAAATCCAGGAAGGCATTGAAATCGTTCAGCGGCAGTTGAGCTCTCGGACGGTCAAAGCCGGCGAGGAAGAGCTTTTCAAGGCCAGGGCCCGCGAATCTGGGGCCGTCAAAATCATTGACATCGTCACCGCCCGGCTGGACGCCAAGACCGATTCCTATGTCGCGTCGCTACCGAGCCTGCGTCTGAATGATGTGCGCATCACGCCAGAGATGGTGAAAGAGAACGAGCGGATGCTGACGGGCGGCTTCTATGCCGAGGTCACGCTGGGCTATGACGCGTCGATTGCCCAAGAAAAAGGGGGGCGGGCGTTTGGCTTGGATGCCCTGCGGGCGATACAGCTGTCCAAGCGCGAGGTGTTGGATGTGCTGGCCAAGGGGCGGGCAGAGTTTTCGACGGCGCAGTGGAGAGACTTGCTGCTGCGCAGCGTGGGCTTTGAGCCTGCGGGCTTGAGTGAGCGGGCCAAGGACGCGCTGTTTTTGCGCATGGTGCCGTTTGTTGAACGCAATTACAACTTGGTCGAACTCGGGCCGCGCGGCACCGGCAAGTCGCACTTGTTCCAGCAGGTCTCGCCCTACGCCCATCTGATTTCTGGCGGCAAAGCCACGGTGGCGCGCATGTTCGTGCACAACGGCAATGGCCAGCGGGGTTTGGTTTGCCAGTACGACGTGGTGTGTTTTGACGAGGTGTCGGGCGTGTCGTTTGACCAGAAGGACGGCGTCAACATCATGAAGGGCTATATGGAGAGTGGTGAGTTTTCGCGTGGCAAGGAGAGCATCCGCGCGGATGGCTCCATCGTGCTGGTGGGTAACTTCGAGGTCGATGTGGCGCACCAGCAGCGGGTCGGTCACCTGTTTGGCCCGTTGCCGCCCGAGATGCGCAACGACACGGCTTTCATGGACCGCATTCACGCGTTTTTGCCCGGCTGGGAAGTGCCCAAGCTGAACCCGACACTGTTCACAGACCATTTTGGTCTGGTGAGCGACTTTTTGTCGGAGTGCTTCACGCGGCTGCGGGAAGAAAGCCGGGTTTCTGCTCTTCAGGGGCGGGTGTTTTGGGGCGGCGCTCTATCGGGGCGCGACCTGAATGCCGTTAACAAGACCGTCAGCGGGCTGTTGAAACTGATGCACCCGGACGCCAAGGCGCAGGTCAGCGACACCGACTTGGAGTGGGCGGTCAGGTTGGCGCTTGAAGTGCGACGCCGGGTAAAAGAGCAGCAAAAGCGCATTGGGGCGGCCGAGTTTCGCAACACCCATTTCAGTTACACGATGGGGACTGAGGGGGTTGAGAAGTTCGTCTCCACCCCTGAGCTACAAAGCCAAGGCGGTATTGGGGATGAGCCGCTGGAGTGCGGGCAAATCTGGACGCTCAGTCCAGGCGGGGACGACGAGCACCCCGGGCTGTACCGCTTGGAAGTGACCGAGGGGCCGGGCAGCGGCGTGCGTGTTTTGAACAACCCGGTGCCACCGGCATTTCGGGCGTCCATCCGCTACGCAGAACAGAATCTCTACGCCAGGGCCGGCCAGCTCGTCGGTGACCGCGACCCGCGCGCCCATGAGTTCTCAGTGCAGCTGAGGGCCTTTGATTCCGCCAAGTCCGGGGCCAAGATGGGCGTGGCGGCGCTGATTGCCTTGGCGGGCGCGCTGCTGAAGAAGTCGGTGCGTGGCGGCTTGGTCGTGGTGGGTGAAGTGACCTTGGGTGGCACCATTGAGCCGGTGCACAACGCCGTCGCGTTGGCTGAGCAGGCGGTGGAGAAGGGTGCCAAGTCGTTGTTGCTGCCGGTGGCGTGTCGCCGTCAACTGTTTGACCTGTCGGATGACATGGCGACCAAACTTGATATTGAGTTTTATCAGGATGGGCGGGATGCGCTGTTGAAAGCCCTGGCAGGCTGACCCCATGAATCCCCCTAGGTGCGGTGCGCCTGACCTTGACGTGCAAACACTGATAGAGAAATAGAGCGGTAGCCCTTGTCCCACCTGCGCAAGCAGCTATCAAAAACATAACAAAATTCACACCGCCAGCAACACCACATCCACCTGCGCTCCGCCTGACGGAGCCTGAGACACGGTGAGGGTGCCGTGGTGGCTGGCCACCAAATCTCGGACCACGGCCAAGCCGATGCCGTGGCCGGGCACTTGTTCATCCAGCCGCACTCGGCGCTGCTGCAACACGGCAGCCGAGTTGCTAAACCCCGGCCCGTCATCGGCCACACGCACATGCAACTGCTGGCCTTGCGTCCACAGCTGCACGGTGAC
>JAGODZ010000254.1 GCA_017997975.1 Rhodoferax sp. | reverse complement strand
TATCGTTTCAAAATTCATTACAGAGGAGACAACATGAGTCAAAAAGTAGCTTACGTGACGGGTGGTATGGGTGGTATTGGGACCGCCATTTGCCAACGCTTGCACAAAGAGGGTTTCAAAGTCATTGCCGGCTGCGGCCCCACACGCGACCATGCGAAGTGGATTGCAGAGCAAGCTGAACAAGGCTTCACGTTTTATGCGTCCGCTGGCAACGTCGGTAACTGGGAATCTACAGTCGAGGCCTTTGCTAAAGTCAAAGCCGAGCACGGCATTGTTGACCTGCTGGTCAACAATGCCGGCATCACCCGTGACCGCATGTTCCTGAAAATGTCGCGCGATGACTGGGATTCAGTGATTGAAACCAACCTGAACAGCATGTTCAATGTCACCAAACAAGTGGTGGGTGACATGGTTGAAAAAGGCTGGGGCCGCATTGTCAATATCTCCTCCGTCAACGGCGAAAAAGGCCAAGCCGGTCAAACCAACTACTCCGCTGCCAAAGCGGGGATGCACGGTTTCACCATGGCGTTGGCCCAAGAACTGGCCACCAAAGGCGTGACAGTCAACACCGTGAGTCCCGGCTACATTGGCACCGACATGGTGAACGCCATTCGCGAAGATGTGCTGGCCAAAATTGTGGGCACTATTCCCGTCAAACGTCTGGGCAAACCCAGCGAGATTGCGTCCATCATTGCGTGGTTGGCATCAGAAGAAGGCGGCTACTCCACAGGCGCTGACTTCTCGGTCAATGGCGGATTGCACATGGGCTAAGAGCGCGAATCGGTGGGCTTGTTTGACGCGCCCACTGACGCGTCAAGCTTGAATCAAAAGACGGGAGTCTGCCCAGCAGGTTCCCGTCTTTTTTGTTTTGGACGCGTCATTCACCCGCTGACAAAGCCATCCACCACTCCGGCCCGTAAAGCGATCAGTGCCTGCGCTTGGTTGTCAAAGTCAAACGTTTGGTAGTGAATGTTGCGGTAGGCGTCAAAGCCGATGGTGAAGACTTTGTTTCCTTGCGCTTCAATCCAGCGTGTCTGTTCTGCAGTGGGGGTGAGTGGAGCGGTGGCGCCCAATCCATGCATCGGCAGCGACAGCAAGACAGCGGTCATGAGGGCGATGCGGCATGGCCGCAGTCGTGAATACCAGTCATACAAAACCAACATGATTTTTTCATCCCCAAGTGCACTGGTCTTGCCAGAGAAACCCTCCTATAGACCTCACCCCTTGCGTCCCTGCGGGAGACTTCTCGGTGAATTTTGCTATTTCGTTGAGAGCTAGCAGGCCAAATTTCACGGACGCACCCCATTTTTATGCTGGAAATAGCTCGGTGATTGTCCTAACGCAGACTTGAACATGGCAGAGAACGCACTGTCACTGGCATAGCCGCTGGCGGCAGCCACTTCACTGACCGGCGTGCCGCAGGCGAGCATGGGCAGGGCGTGAGCCAGTACCGCTTGTTGTCGCCACTGTTGAAAGGTGGTGGCCAATTCAGTTCGAAAAAGGCGCGCCACGGTTCGTTCGCTGGCACCCGTGTTCACTGCCCACTGCGCCAAGGTCGCGCAGCGCCCGGGTGCTTGCAAAACCGATTGGCACAGCGCGCGCAAGCGCTTGTCCCGAGGCAGGGGAACACCCAGCGACTGGGTGCTGGCATGGGTGATCTCATGCAGTGTGAGGGTCATCAAGGCATCATCACGCACACCGGGGGTGGAGGCCTCCAGCGCCCGAATCAACTCTCGCATCAGACTCGACACGACCAACACCCGACAACCTCGCCAACTCGGTGGTGTGGCGCTGGGGTCGAGGTACACCGTGCGCAGTTCGGTGGCTTCGAGCACCGTGACGGCGTGGCGAGTGTCTGGCGGAATCCAGACCGCCCGAGAGGGCGGCAGGATGAAGGTGGTTTGTCGCTCCAAGTCGTTGGCGGTGACTTGAATCAAGCCTTGCGCGCAATACGCCAGCTGGGCCCAAGGGTGGCAGTGGGGTTCAAAGTGGGCATCGACGGCGAGGGCGCGGGTGCGACTGCGCACCGGGCGTTGCACGGTGGGGGCAACCGGGTCGGTGTCGCCAATGGCTTGGGGGGTGAGGGCATGGCGGCGTTTCATAAGGCGAAGGAGGGTTTGGCTTTGGCAGGTTTTCGCTAATTATTGTCTATTTGTCGGATAGCGAACACGCATGCCAGCCCGTACCATGGCGGCATGAACGCTGCTACCTTTTCCACCACCGCGAGCGTGTCTTTGAAACAAGACGCCGCCATCATTGGCCTGGTGGGGCTGGCGCATGCCAGTTCTCACTTTGCGCATTTGCTTTTGCCCCTGATGTTTCCGGTGTTCATGACTGAGTTTGGTCTGACGTTCTCGCAGCTTGGGCTGTTGATGACGACGTTTTTTGTGGTGTCTGGCCTGGGACAGGCCAGCGCTGGTTTTTTAGTGGACCGAATCGGCGCCAGGCCGCTGTTGTTTGTGGCCATGGGCATTTTTGCGCTGGCCAGTGGCTTGGCGTCGCTGGTGACGGGCTATTCCGGTTTGATCGGTGTGGCCGCCTTGGCGGGTTTGGGCAATGCCACCTTTCACCCAGTGGACTTCACCATATTGAACCAGCGCGTGTCAGCACCTCGTTTGGGCCATGCTTTCAGCGCCCATGGGTTGACTGGCAATTTGGGTTGGGCCGCAGCGCCGGTGTTCATGGCGGGCATCGCCAGCGTGTACACCTGGCGCGCCGCCTATGTGGCCGCCGCTGTGATGTACCTAGTGATCTTGGTGGTGCTTTATTGGCATCGCGACAAACTCAGTACGCAAGCGGTTCAGCACCCCGACGGTGGGCCCACTGAGCACAGCATGGCGTTCATGAAGTTGCCCGTGGTGTGGTGGTGTTTTAGTTTTTTCCTGCTGTCGACCATGACGCTGGCGGTGATTCAGAGTTTTTCCGTCTCCATTTTGAAAGCCGTGCACGGGGTCAGCTTTGAAGCAGCCACCTTGACGCTGACAGCCTACATGCTGTGCGGTGCAGTGGGCATGTTCGTCGGTGGGTTTATTGCCGCCCAAGCGGTTAACAGCGACCGGGTGGTTGCCATCGCCATGACGGCAGGCGCCTTGCTACTCGCGCTGTGTGCGACCGGTGTGTTGGGGGCGACTGGCACCATGGTGGTGCTGGCCGCCACTGGTTTTGCGGTGGGCATTGGTGGGCCGTCGCGTGACATGATGATCAAAAAAGCCACGCCCAAAGGGGCGACCGGGCGGGTGTACGGCATGGTGTATTCCGGTTTGGACGTGGGTTTTGCCATTTCCCCGGTGTTGTTTGGCACGTTCATGGACCGAGGCTGGTACGGTGCGACGTTGCTGGGCGCAGCCGTGGTGTTGCTGCTCAGTGTGGGGGCCGCGTTGGGCGTGGGCATGCGCACAGTGGGGCGGGCCAAAACGGTTTGAAATGAGTTTGGTATTGATTTGACACATAAAGGATGACATGACAACAAAAATTGCAGGCCACTTGTTGGTGGAGTGTTTGATGGCCCAAGGCGTGACGCACGCGTTTGGGGTGCCCGGCGAGAGCTATTTGGCGGTGTTGGATGGGTTTCATCTGCACCAACAAGACATTCAGTTCATCATTAATCGACAAGAGGGCGGTGCCGCCTTCATGGCCGAGGCGCATGGCAAGCTGACCGGGCGCCCCGGCATCTGCTTTGTGACGCGCGGACCAGGGGCAACCAACGCCTCCATCGGCGTGCACACCGCATTCCAAGACTCCACGCCCATGATTCTGTTTGTGGGTGACGTGGCCAGTGACACGCGTGACCGAGAGGCGTTTCAAGAGGTGGATTACCAGAGCTTTTTTGGCCCCAGCACCAAAGGCTTTGCCAAACGGGTGGAACGCATTGACGACGCGCGGCGCCTCCCCGAGTACGTGGCGCGGGCCTTCGCCACCGCCATGAATGGCCGGCCTGGCCCGGTGGTGCTGGTCTTGCCGGAAGACATGCTGACGCAGGCGGTGGTGGCGCACCCGGTGACCGGCGTGGTGCCAGCGGCCTTGCCCCGAATGGAGGCGGTTGAGGCCTGGAGTGACCCCGAGTCCTTGCTGCGCCTGCGTGAGATGCTATTGAAAGCAGAGCGCCCTTTTGTGATAGCAGGCGGTGGAGGCTGGACGGTCCCCGCAGCGCAGGCCTTGCAGCGCTTTGCCGAGAACTGGAAGCTGCCTGTGGGCAACGCCTTTCGGTTTCAGGACACCTTTGACAACCATCACCCTTTTTACGCCGGTGATGTGGGCATTGGGATCAACCCCAAGCTGGCCGCGCGCATCAAAACTAGCGACTTGGTGATTGCCATTGGGCCCCGCTTGGGCGAAATGACCACGGGGGGCTACACCTTGCTGGAAGCGCCTCGGCCCCAGCAAAAACTGGTGCATATTCACGCCAGTGCCGAAGAGTTGAACCGTGTTTACATGGCCGACTTAGCGATCAATGCCACCATGAACGCCGCAGCCCGTTCACTGGAGTCTCTGACGGCCCCGGTGACGCTGCCTTGGGAAGGGTTGGCCGAAGAAGTCCACGCCGACTACTGGGACAACTTGAAGCCCCAGGCTTTGCCCGGCGACATTGACATGCCAGCCATCGTTTCTGTGCTGCAAAAGCACCTGCCTGTGGATGCGGTATTGACCAACGGCGCAGGCAATTTCGCCAGTTGGATTCACCGCTTTTACGTGCACCACGGCTTGGTCAAAGGGCATAAAACCCAGTTGGCACCGACCAATGGTGCCATGGGCTATGGGG
>JAGODZ010000253.1 GCA_017997975.1 Rhodoferax sp. | reverse complement strand
TCGGTCTTTCAGTCCCAGGTGATCGGCGGCGAAGGTGGAGACGCGGCGCGACGCGTCCCTCAAATCCAGCCCCAGCGTGTCAACGAGGTTGCGCAGGGCTTGGTCCATCGACAGGCTGCTAGCAGCGGCTGTGAACGTGATGGGGCTTGACCTTCCCATGGTGGAAGGGTTCACACTCTGCGCTCTGGCAAACTGATTATTTTTTACCTTTAGGAGTTTTCACATGAAGCAAACCTTTACTGTTACTGGCATGACCTGCGGCCATTGCGAAAAAGCAGTCACTCGCGCCATCAAAGGGGCCGATCCGCAAGCGCAGGTCACGATTGACCGTGCGGCCAATGTGGTGGACGTGCAATCCGAGCAGCCACGCGAGGTGCTGGCCGCTGCCATTGCCGAAGAAGGCTACGCCGTCACGGCATGAAATCCACCGCCACGGACTTGCCCGCGATAGGCTGGCCGGTGGTGATTGGCGTGGCAGCACGCCTGTCCAACGTGTCGGCCAAGATGGTGCGGCACTACGAGTCACTGGGTCTGCTGCCCGAGGTGGCGCGCACGGACAACGGTTACCGCCAGTACACCGAGGCGGATGTGCGCACCCTGCAGTTCATCCGCCGGGGGCGTGATCTCGGTTTTTCAATGGCGGAAATTGCCGAGCTGGTGGACTTGTGGCACAACCGCAAACGCGCCAGCGCCAGTGTCAAACGCATTGCGCAAAAGCATGTCGATGAGTTGACGCAGCGCATTGAAGCCATGCAGGCCATGCAGCGCACCTTGGGTGCGCTGCTGACAAGCTGTCACGGTGACGACCGCCCAGATTGCCCGATTTTGGATGACTTGGCAGGCGCAGCAGGAGGATTGCCCACGGCGTGAATTTGCTTCACATTCGATAGCTGCTTGCGCAGTACCAGCGTGGGCTAGAGGTCAATTTAATACTTTAAAAAGAAGCCGTTTCAGCAGATGCTTTTGAACTGCTTTTTAGAGTCTCGATGCGCGCCAAGCTCAGGCGGGCGTGCCCACAATCACACTGGAGGCCTTGAAAATGGCGGTGGCGGTTTGCCCGACGGCCAGGCCGAGTGCGTTGCAGCTTTCCAAGGTAATGATGGCCGCCATGGCACCGCCGCCGGGCAGCTCGATGACCACTTCGCTGTTCACCGCCCCTGGCTGCAGCCGGGTGATGACGCCCTCTAAGCGGTTGCGGGCGGAGAATTTGGCACCTTGGGTGTCGGTCACGATGATGATGGACGAGGCCTTGATGAGTGCAAAGGCTTCTGCGCCAGCCACGAGCCCAAGGCTTTCGGTGCTCTCATGCGTCACGGTGGCGATGAGTTTTTGCCCCCCCCCAATGGCGAGTTCCACCTCATCATTGACGGCCCCCCGCTGAACGGCGGTGACGGTGCCTAAGAACTGGTTGCGAGCGCTGGTTTTCATGGTCATTTTCCTAATTAAAAAGTAGTCGTTGGTGATGCCATTGGCCTGTTGGCTCAGTTGGTCAATGAAGCGCCGGTGCTCTTGTTCGATGAGTCGAAAGTTGTCGACCAGTTGCTGACCTCGGGGCGTGAGCCGCGTGCCGCCGCCGCCTTTGCCGCCGGTTAAACGCTCGACCAAAGGCTCTCCGGCCAAGTTGTTCATGCCGTCAATGGCGTCCCAAGCTGCCTTGTAGCTCATCTTGATGGCTTTGGCCGCTTGGGTGATGGAGCCACATGCAGCGATACCCGCCAGCAGCGCGATGCGGCCATGCCCCCCCAAATTGTCATCGCCAATCGTCATCCAAACGGAGCCCTTGAGGGCAATGGTTGTGTCGTTGTCAGGGGTCATTGAAAGCATCTTTCCACACGCAGAGAAGGAAAGCATAGCGCGTAATTTTCGCAGTGCTCACAGGTGGGGGACGCAGGCCAAGTTGCCCGCGCTGCATGGTCCTGCTGGCTCACGGCAGCGGGCTCAAGCCCAGCTCTTGCAGAAAGGCGTTGTGCTTTTGCTTGGCGGCGGCAATGGATTGCTCAATGGCCACCAACTCCAGGTGCGTGGCCTCTAGGTCAATCTCCGCCTCGCCCACCGCCGTGCTGATGTAGCGCGAAATGTTCAGGTTGAAGTCGTTCTTCTCAATCTCCGCCATGTCCACCCGGCGTGAGTAACGCGTCTCTTCTTCGCGGTGCTGGTAGGTGTGGATGATCTTGGCAATGTGCGCTTCGGTGAGCTGGTTCTGGCGCTTGCCTTTCACAAAATGCTCGGCTGCGTTGATGAACAGCACGTCATCGGGCTTTTTGCATTTTTTGAGCACCAAAATGCACACCGGAATGCCGGTCGAATAAAACAGGTTCGACGGCAGCCCAATCACCGTGTCAATGTGCCCGTCTTTGAGCAGCTTGGTGCGAATGCGCTCCTCCGCCCCGCCGCGAAACAGCACCCCGTGCGGCAAGATGATCGCCATCACCCCCTCGTCTTTCAAAAAGTGAAAGCCGTGCAGCAAAAAGGCAAAGTCCGCCGCCGACTTGGGTGCCAGGCCGTGGTTTTTGAAACGCACGTCATCCGCCTGCGCGTCAGTGGGTTCCCAGCGGTAACTGAACGGCGGGTTGGCCACAATGGCGTCAAACGCGGGCTTCTTGGCCGGGTTCAGCTCGCGCAGCCTGTCCCAGTCGTTGGTCAGCGTGTCGCCGTGGTAAATCTCAAACTCCGTGTCCTTCACCCCGTGCAGCAGCATGTTCATGCGCGCCAAGTTGTAGGTGGTGATGTTTTTCTCTTGCCCGTAAATTTTGCCAATGCCATGCGGCCCCATGCGCTTGCGCACATTGAGCAACAGTGAACCTGACCCACACGCAAAATCCATCACGCTGTCCAAGCGCTTTTTAACGCCCGTTTTAGGCTCTTGGCTGTCCAGCGTCACGATGGTCGAGAGAATGTCTGAGATGTGCTGCGGTGTGTAAAACTCCCCCGCCTTCTTGCCCGAGCCTGCTGCAAACTGGCCAATCAGGTACTCATAGGCATCGCCCAACGCGTCAATGTCGGTTGAAAAGTCTGCCAAGCCCTCGGCAATTTTTTGAATGATGGTGCACAGCTTGGCATTGCGCTCGGTGTACGTCTTGCCCAGCTTGGGCGAACCCAAGTCAATCTCCGAGAACAAGCCCGCAAACGCGCTCTCAAACGACTCCGTCTCGATGTACTTGAACCCCGCCTGCAGCGTGCTCAGCATGTCGCCGTTTTGCGTGCGCGCCATGTGGGCAATGCTGCTCCACAAATGCACCGGCTCAATCACGTAATGCACCTTGCGGCGCATTTGCCGCTCAAACTCGGGCACGTCGTCGGGGTTGCCCTCGTACCAGCGCTGCAAGGGCGTGGACACCGAGCCGTCAAGCTGCGCCGGGTAGTCCGTGCCCAGCTCTTTTTTCGCCGCCACCTCGTAGTTGTCCGACAGGTAGCGCAGAAACAGAAACGACAGCATGTAGTCGCGGAAATCATCCGCATCCATCGCCCCGCGCAGTTGGTCAGCAATCGCCCAGAGGGTCTTGCCCAGTTGTTTTTGGTTGTTTTCAGTCATGTTTATATTTCGCTTTGTTCACCGTCTGGGGTTTGCCCATCAGAGAGCCCACCCATCAAACGCTTTTCCCGCTCAATTGCGGCAATTAATTCTTCTTCGGTGGGCAGTATTCGTTGGTACTTGGAGGCAAAAAGCTGCTGGCTGTCTTTGACCACCGAATACTTGACGACGGTTTCATCTTTGCTATCGCAAAGAATGATGCCGATGGTTGGGTTATCGTCCTCGCCGCGCTTGAGGTCATCGAACATGCGCACAACCATGTCCATTTGGCCAATGTCTTGGTGAGTGAGCTTGCCCGTCTTCAGGTCGATGATGACAAAGCACTTGAGCAAGTAGTTGTAGAAAACCAGGTCAAGGAAGAAGTGGCTAGTTTCGGTGCTGATGCGCATTTGTCGCGCTACAAACGAAAAACCCTTGCCCAGCTCCAGCAAAAAATTTTGCAATTCATCAATGATGGCCTGCTCCAACTGGCTTTCTTTGAGCTGGCCGGACTCTGGTAACTGCAAAAACTCCAGCACGTAGGGGTCTTTGATGAAATCCAGGTGTACGGCCTTGTTTGCCGTGTCCGAGGCTTGTGCCTGGGTGGACAGCAAACGCTGATAGTCCTTGGTCTGGATGTGCCTCTCCAGCTGGCGCACAGTCCAGTTCTGAGCCCGCGTCTCCTTGCAGTAGTACGCAATGGCTTGTTGAGAATCAGCCCGAATGATCAAGCGCAGGTGGCTCCAGCTCAATTCTCTACACAGCGTGTAGAGAATCTGCTGATCGGGAAAGACCCGGTAAAACTGGCGAAAGTTGTACAAATTGGCATAAGAAAACCCCTTGCCTAAATCTGCTGTCAGCGCAATGGACAGCTCTTGCATCAGTCGTGTGCCGTATTGGGCTTTGTGCTGTCCTAACTGCTCCTCTTGCACGATCCGTTGGCCTATCAGCCAGTAGGCCTCGACCATGGCGGCATTCACCGCCGAACGTGTTTTGCTGCGCGCCAGTTCCAGAATGCGCTGGATGTCGGTGTGAAAACTAGTCACTGTGGTCATACGTCAATCTCCACCCTGGATAGGAAAAGCGGCTGCCCAAAGAGCGTTGACCCGCTGTGTTGGTTTTTTCCGGTCATTTTTTTGAGCGGTGTTTGATTTTGGTCTCCACCGCCTTCAGCTCGGCCTCGTCTTGGCGGTCGGCCTGCTGTGCCTCTTGCTGCTTTCGGCGCTGGTCAAAGTCAAGGTACAGCGTGTTCGTTCTCG
>JAGODZ010000252.1 GCA_017997975.1 Rhodoferax sp. | reverse complement strand
GTGGTGCGCGGTGTCGTAGGCCGCAGCCGCCACAGTGGCCATGGCGCGGCAGCCTTCCACATAAGAGCGCATCGTCATCAGCATGCGCTTCACATCAGGGTGGTGAATGATGGCAGCCGCCGCTGGCTGCGAGCCGTCCACCGGGCGGCTTTGCACCCGGTCTTTGGCGAATGCGACGGCCTTTTGGTAGGCCCGCTCGGCGATTGCAATGCCTTGCACGCCCACGCCAAAGCGCGCGGCGTTCATCATGATGAACATGTACTCCAAGCCGCGGTTTTCTTCACCCACCAAGAACCCGGTCGCGCCGCCATGGTCACCAAACTGCAATACAGCAGTGGGGCTGGCTTTGATACCAAGCTTGTGCTCAATGCTCACGCAATGCACGTCGTTGCGCGCGCCCAGCGTGCCATCGGCGTTGACGAGAAATTTGGGCACCACAAACAGACTGATGCCTTTGACGCCCTCGGGGGCACCGGCAGCGCGAGCCAACACCAAATGGACGATGTTTTCGGCCATGTCGTGCTCACCCCAGGTGATGTAAATTTTGGTGCCAAACACCTTGTAGCTGCCGTCGGCTTGCGGTTCAGCGCGGCTGCGCACGGCGGCCAAGTCGCTGCCCGCCTGCGGCTCGGTCAGGTTCATGGTGCCGGTCCATTTGCCGCTCACCATGTTGTTCAAGTAGGTGGCTTTCAAATCGTCAGAGCCCGCCGTCAACAGGGCTTCAATGGCACCATCGGTTAACAAGGGGCACAGGGCAAAACTCATGTTGGCGGAGTTTTGCATTTCGCCCACACTGGCACCAATCAGCTTGGGCAGCCCTTGGCCACCGCAGTCCACGGGGTGCTGCAAGCCCTGCCAGCCACCTTGCACAAATTGGGCGAACGCTTCTTTAAAACCAGGTGTGGCGGTTACTTTGCCGTCTTTCCAACTCGATGGGTTTTGGTCACCCGCCCAGTTCAAGGGGCTCAACACGCCTTCGGTGAACTTGGCTGCCTCTTCCAACACCGCTTGGGCGGTCTCCAGGCCAGCGTCTTCAAAACCGGGCAGTGTCGCAATGTGGTCGATGCCAGCGAGGTGCTGGATGTTGAACATCATGTCTTTAACGGGGGCAACGTAACTCATGAAGAGTCTCCTGAAGAAGGGATAAAAGAGGGGCTTGGACGGGCACTGGGGCAGCGCAAGCGCAAAAAAAGGGCATCGCACGCGATGCCCTGGGTCAGATTAGCTTAGAGTGCAGCGACCAGTTCGGGAACCGCGACAAACAAATCAGCTTCCAGACCGTAGTCGGCCACAGAGAAGATGGGGGCTTCAGCGTCCTTGTTGATGGCCACGATCACCTTGGAGTCTTTCATACCAGCCAAGTGCTGAATCGCGCCGCTGATGCCGCAGGCAATGTACAGCTGGGGGGCCACAATTTTTCCGGTCTGGCCCACTTGCCAGTCGTTGGGGGCGTAACCGGCATCCACCGCAGCGCGGGAAGCACCTAAAGCGGCTCCCAGTTTGTCCGCCAGCGGGGTCATGACTTCGTTGAACTTCTCGGCACTGGCCAAGGCGCGTCCACCGGAAACAATCACTTTGGCAGAGGTCAGTTCCGGGCGGTCATTCTTGGCGATTTCAGACTTCACGAAAGCGGTCTTGTCATTGGCGGACACGGCAGTGACACTTTCTACTGCGGCAGAGCCACCGGTGGCGGCTGCGGGGTCAAAGCCTGTGGTACGCACAGTGAGCACTTTGATCGCATCCAAGCTTTGCACCACGGCGATGGCGTTGCCGGCATAGATCGGGCGCTCAAAGGTGTCCGCGCTGTCCACTTGGGTCACGTCAGAGATTTGAGCCACGTCCAGCTTGGCGGCCACGCGGGGGGCAATGTTCTTGCCCGACGCCGTCGCCGGAAACACGATATGGCTGTAGGCCGAAGCCAATGCCAGTACCTGCGCCGCTACATTTTCAGCCAGCCCATGGGCAAAACCTTCACCTTCGGCGTGCAAAACCTTGCCCACGCCGGCAATTTGGGCGGCCTGTGCGGCTGCAGCGGATGCGTTAGCACCAGCCACCAGCACGTGCACATCGCCGCCGCACTTCAAGGCGGCGGTCACGGTGTTCAGGGTCGCGGCTTTGATCGTCGCGTTGTCATGTTCTGCAATAACGAGTGATGTCATGTTGGTGCTCCTCAGATGACTTTAGAAACGTTTTTCAACTTATCCACCAAGGTGGCCACATCGGGCACCATGATGCCGGCGCTGCGCTTGGCAGGCTCGGTCACTTTCAGGGTCTTGATACGCGGTGTCACATCTACACCCAAATCTTCGGGTTTGAAAATGTCGAGCGGCTTCTTCTTGGCCTTCATGATGTTGGGCAAGGTCACATAGCGCGGCTCGTTTAAGCGCAAATCGGCGGTGATAACTGCAGGTAAAGTGATCGACAGGGTTTCCAAACCGCCATCCACTTCACGTGTCACTGACGCCTTACCATCTGCCACTTCAACCTGATTGGCAAACGTCGCTTGGGGCAGGTCGGCCAGCGCCGCCAACATTTGGCCGGTTTGGTTGCAGTCGTCGTCAATGGCTTGCTTGCCGAGAAATACCAGTCCGGGTTGTTCTTTGTCAAACAGGGCTTTTAACAGCTTCGCCACCGCCAGAGGCTGCAGCTCTTCCGATGTTTCCACCAAAATAGCGCGGTCTGCGCCGATGGCCATGGCCGTGCGCAAGGTCTCTTGGCATTGGGTCACGCCGCAGGACACGGCAATGATTTCAGTGATGATGCCTTTTTCCTTCAGTCGAACCGCTTCTTCCACGGCGATTTCATCGAACGGGTTCATGCTCATTTTGACGTTGGCAATATCAACGCCCGTTTGATCCGACTTGACGCGGACCTTGACGTTGTAGTCCACCACACGCTTGACTGCGACCAGGGCTTTCATGACTTTGTCTCCAGATAGTTACGAATTTGACGAATAACTGCAAATGCACGTCCGATTGAGTTGACGTACACGTCAATCAGATGATTCTATTCCGTGCGGCCTGTCAGAGACGTCATCCGCACGACAATGCCACTCAAAACACAGAATAGAACGACCGTGCTTTTTATAAATTATAGCGGTAGGCGGGGTCATTTTTCAACGGGCGCACGGTGCACCACCCGTTGGGGGAAGGGAATCTCGATGTGATGGGCGCGCAGCAAGCGCAGAATTTCCAAGTTGATTAATGACTTCAGCCCGTCACTGCCATTTTCAGGGTCGGCAATCCAATACCCCACCTTGAACTCCAAGCCGTCTGCGCCAAAATTAATCAGCGTCACAGAAGGTGCCGGGTCCGTCAGCACCCGTTTTTGACTGGCCGCTGCCGTTCGCAACAAGGGCATCACCACATCTACGTCACTGTCATACGACACGGCGACCAACGTGGACAACCACACCCGTGAATCTGACAAAGACAGGTTTTCCACGCGGGTAATGATCAATAGCTCATTGGGAACAATCGACTCCCGCCCTCCCAAAGAACGAATCACCGTGTAACGCGCGTTGATTTGGGTGATGACGCCTTCAAAATTATCCACTCGCACGTTGTCACCAATGCGCATGCTGCGCTCGGCCAAAATGACGAATCCGCTGACGTAGTTGGAGGCCAGCTTTTGCAAACCAAAACCCACACCAACCCCAATCGCCCCTCCGAGAACCGACAGCGCGGTGAGGTCAATGCCCACGGCAGACAGGGCCATTAAAAGGCCGATGAACATCAGTAAAGCACGTGTCGCGTTACTCAAGGCCTTGCGCAATGAAAGCGCGCCGCCCGTGGCAGCGCGCAGCAAACGCGCCTCAATGGCAGAGGAAATCCAAAGTGCGACGATCAACACGGCACTGGCCGTTAAAACTCCTTCGATGAGGGTGCGAATCGACATGCTGGAGCCGCCGATGGTCCATTTCAAGCGGTCCAACTCCTCAAGCACCAAGGGCAGCAAGCCACTGACCCACAACACCATGGCCAACCAAGCCACCCAAGAGATGGTGCGCTCCATCACGCGGATGAAGCGGGTATTGCCAAAGGCCGCCTGTAGCACTTTGACGCCCACGCGGATGACAACCAAAGCCACTAGAACAGGAATAGCAATTTTGAAAACCGCCATGGGCACCCATCGCGCCAAAACCGCTTGGACCAAATAGGCAAAAGGCAGCCAAAGCAGCGGGAACAGGGCGCCATCCAAAATACGCCGACCAAACAGAATGGACGTCTTGCTGGGAGGGCCAAGTGCCCGTGAGATACCCAAGCTAAAGGCCCAAGCCAGAAATCCGCTTGCCAAGAGCGCCGCCAGCTCGGCCAAAGCGGCGGGTCGGGTCAGTGCAGCCATCCACCCCTCCAAAGAAGGGATGCCGCCTTCAGACATCGGCCAGAACTCGAACGTGCGCCTCCACACTGCGAGCCAACGCGCTCATGACATAACCACCCTCTAAGCAGGAAACAATACGGCCCTTGGCGTGGCGCTCGGCCACGTCTTTCAGGCGTTGCGTGATCCAAGCGTAGTCTTGCTCCACCAGGCCCATTTGCCCCATATCGTCTTCCCGATGGGCGTCGAACCCAGCGCTGATGAAAATCATCTCCGGGCGAAATGCCTCCAAGCGAGGAATCCAGTGCGTGTTGATCAGCTCACGAATTTCTGCACCCTTGGTGTAAGCCGGAACAGGCATATTGAGCAAATTGCTGGCGCTGGAATGCACCGTATCCAAGGGGTAAAACGGGTGCTGGTAGAAGCTTGCCATCAAAATGCGCTGGTCGCCGGCCAC
>JAGODZ010000251.1 GCA_017997975.1 Rhodoferax sp. | reverse complement strand
CTAGAGCGCGCCAGCGGCCGCCGGCTCAGGCGCCGCTGCGCACCGGGCCGGTGGAGGCGCGCGCCACCAGCAGTGGGGCGGGCACCTTCACGCTGCGTGGCTGGTGGTCCGGGTTTTCGATCAGGTCCAGCAGCAGGTTGATGGCCATGGTGGCCATGGTCTCGGTGTGCAGGGCCACCGTGGTCAGGCCCGGGCGCATGTCGCGCGCCAGCTGAATGTCGGTGATACCGATCAGCGACATGGCCTGCGGCACCGCAACACCGCGCTCCACCAGCACCTGCGCCGCGCCATAGGCCATCAGGTCGTTGGTGGCAAAGATGGCGGTGATGCCAGGGTTGGCCTCCAGCAGCGATTCGGCCGCCGCCCGACCACCGGCGATGGTGTCTGCCGTATCGCGCGTGTTGCTTTCCAGCAGGGTGAGCCCGGCAGCATGCAGCGCACTCTCGAAGCCGCCCAAGCGCACAATCTGCCGCCCGGCCAGGCCGCAACCCACGATGGCGCCGATGCAGGTGTGGCCCAGCGCCACCAGGTGCTGGCCGGCGATTTCGCCCGCGCGGTGCAAATCGAGCACCACGTGGGGCACCTGGTCGCTGTAGTGGATGGCCTCGTTCGAGGCCAGCACGATGTGCGCACGCCGGTTGCTGATCTGCGCCACGTCCTCTGGGGTAATGCAGGTGTCCAGCACCAGCACGCCGCCTGCCAGCGTGCCGGTGATCTGGCTCAGGTAAGCGCGGCCGATGTCGGGCCGCTCCGGCGTGTTGCACACCATGAGGAAGTAGTTGCGGTCGCGCGCCACGCGCTCGGCCACGGCCACGAACTCGGGGTAAAACGGGTTGGTAATGTCCGGCACCACCAGCGCCACCATGGACGACTTGCCCTCGGCCAGCGCGCGCGCCATGAGGTTGGGGCGGTAGCCGGTGGCGGCTATGGCGGCCTGCACCTTTTGCACAGTGGCGGGCTTCACCTTCTGCGTGTTGCGCAGCACATTGGAAACGGTGGCGGTGGTAACGCCGGCCAGGCGGGCGACTTCATTCAGGGTGGCCATGTGCGCTGCAACTTCGTGTGAATTGGCATCAATTGATACGGTTTTTGAATCCTAGGACTTACCCTAGGACACAGTTGTTTTGCGGATATCCCTAGGTATACTCCAAAAATTGCTGAATTTAACCGCTTAAATTTTAATTTTCGGGGTGTTTCAGGGGAGCTTCCGGGATGTCGTCCTCTGGGGAATCAGCGCACGCGGGCCTAAGCTTGGGCTCAAAATTTAACCGCTTAAATTTTGGAAAGGATGCCAGTCGCAACACCGTCATCACACATTTTCCGGAGACAACAAGCCGGCGCCCCCCGTGTTTCACTCGGCGCCACTTGCCCACAATATCCATTGACACAGAGACAGGAAAACCACCCCATGCATTTCGCAAAACGCACCACGCTGACCGCCATGGCCGGCATTGTTCTCGGCAGCTCGGGCCTGATGGCCAGCACCACGGCCTCCGCCAAGGAAGTCACCATCTGGGCCTGGGACCCGAACTTCAACATCGCCATCATGCAAGAGGCGGGCAAGCGCTACACCGCCAAGCACCCCGACACCACCTTCAAGATCGTGGACATGGCCAAGGCCGATCTGGAGCAAAAGCTGCAGACCACGCTGGCCTCCGGCGTGACCAAATCGCTGCCCGATATCGTGCTGGTGGAAGACTACAACGCCCCCAAGTACCTGCGCTCCTTCCCCGGCGCGTTTGAATCCATGTCCGGCAAGGTGGACTACAAGGGCTTTGCCAAATACAAGGTCGACCTGATGACCCTGAACGGCAAGGTCTACGGCCTGCCCTTTGACTCCGGCGTCACCGGCATGTACTACCGCAAGGACTTGCTGGCCAAGGCTGGTTTTGCAGAAAAAGACATGCAGAACATCACCTGGGACCGCTACATCGAAATCGGAAAAAAGGTGGAAGCCGCCACTGGCAAGAAAATGCTCGGCATTGACCCCAATGACAACAGCCTGGTCCGCGTGATGATGCAATCCGGCGGTCGCTGGTACTTCGACAAAGACGGCAAGCTCGACATCAAGAACAACCCCGCACTGAAAGCCGCACTGGAAATTCAAGCCAAGCTGTTCAAGTCCGGCATCGTCAAGCCAACCACCGGCTGGGCCGAATACGTGGGCGCTGTGAACAGCGGCGACGTGGCCTCGATCACCACCGGCGTGTGGATCACTGGTTCGGTGAAATCCGAGAAGAGCCAGTCCGGCATGTGGGCCGTGGCGCCCACGCCGTCGCTGGGTATTCCCGGTTCGGTCAACGCTTCCAACCTGGGCGGCTCCAGCTGGTACGTGCTATCTAGCGGCAAAGAGAAAGCCGCGGCTGTGGACTTCCTGAATGAGGTGTATGCCAAAGACGTGGACTTCTACCAGGCCATCCTGCAATCCCGCGGCGCCGTTGGCACCTTGCTGGCATCGCGCACGGGCAAAGAGTATTCCGCACCTGACGCTTTCTTCGGCGGCGCCAAAGTATGGCAACAGTTCAGCGATTACTTGGGCAAAGTGCCTAGCGTGAACTACGGCATGTACACCTACGAAGCTGACGCTGCTGTGGCCGCCCAGTTGCCCAGTCTGATCCAGGGCACGCCTGTGGACAAAGTGTTGGACAACATCCAACAACAAGTCGCAGCACAGATCAAGTAAGGTCTGCACTCAAGGGCGGTCGCCGCAATGTGCGGCGCCGCCCCTTTTGAATTGCCTGAGGAAATTGACATGCGGCAACCAACCGCGCCGAGTTACCGGCGCTTTTATGACGTCAACGGCTGGGCGTTCATCAGCGCAGCCCTGTTGCTGATGGCCGCTTTCACGGTCTACCCAATACTCAAATCGCTTTGGATGTCGACCCATGCGGGCCTAGGCACGATGGTGCGCTACGTCGGCATAGACAACGTCGTGCGGCTATGGAGCGACCCAATCTTCATGCGGGCGCTCGCCAATACGTTCATCTTCCTGATCATTCAGGTGCCCATCATGATCGTGCTGGCACTGGTTATGGCCTCGTGCCTGAACATGCCCAACCTGAAGTTTCGCGGCCTGCTGCGTACGGCGGTGTTCCTGCCCTGCGTCACCTCACTGGTGGCGTATTCAGTGTTGTTCAAAAGCATGTTTTCGTACGACGGCATCGTCAACACGACTTTGCTACACATTGGCTTGCTGGACACCCCCGTGCCGTGGATGACCGACCCCTTTTGGTCTCGCGCAGTCATCATCTCCGCGCTCACCTGGCGCTGGACTGGCTACAACATGGTGTTTTACCTCGCCGCCATGCAAAACATCGACAAGTCGATCTACGAGGCCGCTCGCATTGATGGCATCTCGGCATTCCGCCGCTTTGTCTCCATCACCATCCCCATGCTCAAGCCGGTGATTTTGTTCACCACAGTGACGTCGACCATCGGCACCTTGCAGCTGTTCGATGAGGTGATGAACATCACCGGCGGTGGACCGGCCGACAGCACGCTGTCGCTGTCGCTCTATATCTACAACCTGTCGTTCCGCTACGTGCCCAACTTTGGTTACGCGGCTACGGTGTCCTATGTCATCGTGGCCCTCGTGGCAGCGATGGCGGTGGCGCAGTTTTACCTTGCCCGGGAGCGAGATTAATGAACACCGTGCTCGACAAACTCCGTGGGATGGTGGTCTACGTCTTTTTGGGCGTCATTGCCCTGATGTCGATCTTCCCCTTCGTCTGGATGGTAATCAGCGCCACCAACGTCAGCCGCGACGTCACCAAAGGCAAGATCACTTTTGGCAGCGCCTTGTTCGACAACTACGCCAAATTTGCGTCGCTCTATGACGTGCCCCTGGTATTTTGGAATTCTGCCAAGATCGCCATCGTCGGCACGTTGCTGACACTGGCGGTCTCGTCGATTGCTGGCTATGGCTTTGAAGTGTTCCGCTCGACATCACGTGAGCGCATCTACAAGGGACTCCTGCTGTCCATGATGGTGCCGTTTGCGGCGCTAATGATTCCGCTGTTCACGCTGATGGCCCAGTTCGACATGCTGGACACACACATGGCGGTTATCTTGCCCACGGTGGCCTCCGCCTACTTGATCTTCTACTTCCGCCAAAGCAGCAAAGCGTTCCCGTCAGAGCTGCGGGAAGCCGCCCGGCTGGACGGGCTCAAGGAGTGGCAAATCTTCTTGTTCGTCTATGTGCCGGTGATGCGGTCCACCTATGCGGCAGCCTTCATCATCGCCTTCATGGCGTCGTGGAACGCGTTCTTGTGGCCACTCATCGCCTTGCAATCCACCGAGCTCAAAACCATCACGCTCGTCGTGTCCTCGCTGGGCTCGGCCCGCACGCCGGACTTCGGCGTGATCATGGTGGCGACGGTGCTGGCCACCATTCCCACGCTTCTCGTTTTCTTCGCAATGCAACGGCAGTTCGTACAGGGCATGCTGGGCTCCGTCAAATAAGGTTTTTTCACATGCGTTCCATTACCAAGCTACACACGGGCTGGACTTTTCACACCTCCTTCTCGTCCAAGCTCATCACCCAAGCCACCGCAGGCGCCAGCGTGCGCCTGCCGCACAACGCGGTGGATCTGGAGATGACCTACCTGGACGAGCGCAGCTACCAAAAAGAGTTTGGCTACCAGCACACGCTGACCTGGCAGCCCGAATTTGCGGGCCGCGAAATCTCGCTCGAATTTGACGGCGCCATGGCCAACAGCGTGGTCTGGGTCAACGGCCACCAGGTGGCCGCGCACAAGGACGGCTACACCCCCTTCAGTGCGCGCCTGACCGGGCTGCTCAA
>JAGODZ010000250.1 GCA_017997975.1 Rhodoferax sp. | reverse complement strand
CTGCGGGTGCCAGCTCCAAAAAGGCGCACGCTTGGGCGTCGCCCGCGTGTTGGCTGGCGCTGGTCGAACGCTCTTCAAAGCTGCGCACCTGCACCTGCAAACCCACCTGCCCCAAGGCATGCACGGCGGCATCAATCGGCCCATTGCCCGCCCCCCTCAAGCGCTTCTCAACCCCATTGATCTCGACCTGCAACTCAATCGCTTGCTGGTTCCCCGCCTCCATCAGGTGGTGGGTGAGGTAACGCACCGGTTGGGCAATGTCAAGGTAGGTGCGTGAAAACAGTTGCCACACATCCGCCGCCGTCAATTCGCCACCATGGGTGTCCGTGTGCTGCTGCACCACCCCTGAGAATTCCACCTGCAAGCGACGCGGCATGACGATGCCGTAAGACGACTCCAGTAAATAGGCAATACCACCCTTGCCAGACTGGCTGTTGATGCGGATAACGGAGTCGTAACTGCGCCCTACATCGGCCGGGTCAATCGGCATGTAAGGCACGTTCCACAACGCGTCCGGCTGTTGCGCGGCAAAGCCTTTTTTGATGGCGTCTTGGTGCGAACCCGAAAACGCGGTGAAGACCAGATCGCCCACATACGGGTGACGCGGGTGAATCGGCAACTGCGTGCAGTACTCCGCCGTGCGTGCCACGGCATTGATGTCTGAAAAATCCAAGCCCGGCGAGACGCCTTGGGTGTAGAGGTTCAGCGCCAGGGTGACCAAATCGACGTTGCCGGTGCGCTCCCCATTGCCAAACAGGCACCCTTCAACCCGGTCAGCCCCGGCCATTACGCCCAATTCGGCGGCGGCCACACCCGTACCCCGGTCGTTGTGAGGGTGCAGGCTCAGCACCACACTGTCGCGACGCGCCAAGTGGCGGTGCATCCACTCAATTTGATCGGCATACACATTGGGCATGGCCACCTCCACTGTGGCGGGCAGGTTCAATATCACTTTGCGAGTGGGCGTGGCACCCCAGGCAGCGGTCACGGCATTGCACACCTCCAACGCAAAGTCGAGCTCGGTGGCGGTGAACGCCTCGGGGCTGTACTGCAGCATCCAATCGGTGGCGGGTTGCTCTGTGGCCAGTTGCTTGACCAAGTTCACGGCAGAAACCGCCATGTCAACGACTTCTGGCTTGCTCATGCCAAACACGATGTCCCGAAACGGTTGGGACGTGGCGTTGTACACATGAACAATGGCGCGCGGTGCGCCCACCAAAGACGCCATGGTGCGGCGAATCAAGGGCTCTCGGGCGGGAGTGAGCACTTCAATCGTCACATCGTCGGGCACGTGGCCGCCTTCAATCAACTCGCGCACAAAATCGAAGTCAATTTGCGACGCCGACGGAAAGCCGACCTCGATCTCCTTGAAGCCAATGGCGCACAAGGTTTTGAACATGCGCATCTTGCGCTCGGCATCCATGGGTTCAAACAGCGACTGGTTGCCGTCCCGCAGGTCGGTGCTCATCCAAATGGGCGGATGGGTGATGGTGCGGCTGGGCCATTGCCGATCGGGCAAATTGATGGGGGCAAAGGCTTGGTACTTGGTAGCGGGGTGGCTCAACATGGTGAATTTCCTGATCAGTGACGCACGGCATGCGCTTGATCAAATCTTAATCAAGATCGCGCGACAGGTGCTGTCGTATTCGTCTTTAAATTCATTTAAATAGGCAACAAATACCAATTTTTAAATCAATAACAGTATATTCAACTGACTTTATAAATATTGACGCAATTTGAATTTAAACCGCTGAGGTAGGCCTACCGTGGAATCAACCCATCGCAGAAACAACAAAGCCCTCGTACGAGAGGGCTTTGTGGGTAACCGAGCGGTGGGTCCGTCGGCCAAAGATTGTCTGATCAGGAGCTGAACAAAAAGTTCATCACATCACCGTCTTTGACCACGTAGTCCTTGCCCTCGGCGCGCATCTTGCCGGCGTCTTTGGCGCCTTGCTCGCCTTTGAACGCTACAAAATCGTCAAACGCAATGGTCTGGGCGCGGATGTAGCCCTTCTCAAAGTCGGTGTGAATCACGCCCGCGGCTTGGGGGCCGGTGTCGCCCACGTGAATGGTCCAAGCGCGCACTTCTTTCACACCGGCCGTGAAGTAGGTTTGCAGGCCCAACAGCTTGTAAGCC
The DNA here is from genome assembly GCA_017997975.1 of Rhodoferax sp. Classification (GTDB taxonomy): domain Bacteria; phylum Pseudomonadota; class Gammaproteobacteria; order Burkholderiales; family Burkholderiaceae_C; genus Rhodoferax. The sequence goes on along the minus strand of JAGODZ010000250.1, from coordinate 2,667 downwards.
GCCATGATCAAGCGGTTCAAACCCGGCTCGTCTTGGCCCAGCTCGGCCAAGAACATGGCCTTGTCTTCGTCTTCCATGTCGGCCATTTCAGCTTCCATCTTGGCGCAAATGGCCACCACGGGCGCATGCTGGGCGGCAGCAAAGGCGTTCAAACGGTCCAAAAAGGGGTTGTTCTCAAACCCGTCTTCCGACACATTGGCCACAAACATGGCGGGCTTGGCGGTGATCAAGAAAAACTGATCCAGCAGCGGCAACTCTTCTTTGCTGAAGTCCAGCGTGCGAACCGGCTTGGCTTCATTGAGTGCCGCTTGGCATTTCTCCAAAATGGCCACCAGTTTGACCGACTCCTTGTCGCCTGAACGCGCTGTCTTGCCCACGCGGTGCAGGGCTTTTTCCACGGCGGCCAAGTCGGCCAAACACAACTCGGTTTGAATCACTTCAATGTCAGAGATGGGGTCGACTTTGCCGGCGACGTGAATCACGTTGTCGTCTTCAAAGCAACGCACCACATTGATGGTGGCGTCGGTTTCACGAATATGGGCCAGAAACTTGTTGCCCAAGCCCTCGCCGGTGCTGGCCCCCGCCACCAAGCCTGCAATGTCCACAAACTCGACAATCGCGCGCTGCACTTTTTGCGGATTCACGATGGCCGACAAGGCGTCCAGACGCGCATCCGGCACCTCCACGATGCCCACATTGGGCTCGATGGTGCAAAAAGGATAGTTTTCGGCAGGGATGCCGGCCTTGGTCAAGGCGTTGAACAAAGTCGACTTACCGACGTTGGGCAAGCCCACGATGCCACACTTCAAACTCATGAAATACCCTTAGAAATCAACCCATTGGCGTCCTCTAACCCTAGAAGGGAGTCGATTCAGCGCCAGCTGCTCACTCATTCAATACAAGCAAGCGGGGTCTTTATTAATGCAAGCGGGACGCTTTGACAGCGCCAGATTTTGTCCTCGTTGTGCCGAGAATTGACCGTGGCGATTGTAACGATCACCAAATCTTTGCTGAACCGGGTGACTGCGTCTGACCGGCGTATTCTGCGCGATGGGGCTGTGCTCGTTGAATAGCGCGCAAGCACGCCCTTCCCGCCCGTGAGAGCCTATGATTCTGCAATTCTCACAGATCACAGCCACTCCTCTGTACTTGATTTGGTCTTCTCGGGGTTCTCACACTTTGTACAACGCTTCAATTCATGAACCTGCACATTCCCACCCTATTCGTGATGATCATGGTGGTCACCGCGACCATGGCCTTGGCGATTGCGGTCAGCGCCCGTCGGAGGTACCGCGAACTGATGGCTTGGTCGGTGGGCTTGGCGTTACAAGTCGTGGCCTATGCGCTGTTAAGTCTGCGTGGCCAAATCCCCGACTTTTGGTCCATTGTCGTCGGCAACATGGCAATCACCGGAACCCTCGCCATGTACGCTGTTGGGCAATTGCGTTTCCTGGGCCGCCCCGTTTCACACTGGATCGTGTCCCTGCCGATCGCTGTGGCGTTTGCAGGCTTTTACCTGTTCATCCATCGGTTCGAGGAACGCCTTCTGTTGAGCTCTTCGCTCCTGTTGGCACAAAATATTTTCAATCTTGTCATCTTGATCAGAGATCGGCGAGACATCGTGGGTCGCGGTCAGTACCTCCTGATGACGGCAGGGGGCATCATTTCTGTGTTCATGATGCTGCGAATTTTTTCAATACTCACCGGCATCCATCCGCCGACAACACTCACCGACGCCGCCGCCGCCACGCAAACCGGCAGCTTTGTGGCGACATTGATTTGCACCGTGTTAATGACCATCGGCGTGCTCATGATGACGCAAGAGCGTGCTGAAGCCAAGCTGGCCACCAGTGAGGCGAAATACCGCAAACTGATTGACTCGGCCAGTGAAGGGATTTGCGTGGTGGAGGGTGGCTGTCTGCGCTTTGTTAATCCCAAACTTCTTGAGCTTCTGGGTTATGCCGAAATCGATTTAATCGACCAACCCTTTTTGAGGTTCATTCATCCGGATAGTCACCAAGACGCCCAAACCATCCACCATCGGCGCCTGCAAGGTCAAGCTGAACAATTGGCCTACTCGATACAAGTCATACCCCGAAATGGGGGGAGCAGATGGCTGGAGGTGCGGGGGGTGTTGTTTGACTGGCATGAGCGGCCCGCCACGCTCAACTTTTTAACGGACATCACGGATCGCCGAGTCAGGGATGAAGTGATCCGTGAGCAGGCGTTTCACGACGCACTGACCAAATTACCGAACCGTCGCCTTCTCCTGGATCACCTGAATTCATCGATCGCCAACAACCAGCGTTCGGGCCACTTCAGTGCGGTGGTGTTCATCGACTTGGATAATTTCAAGCCCCTCAATGATCGCTATGGCCATAACGTGGGTGATCTGCTTTTGATCGAGGTCGGCGATAGGCTTCGACAGCAGATCCGCGTCACCGACACGGCCGCACGCCTTGGTGGTGATGAATTTGTGGTGCTCATCAACAATTTGGAGAGCGACGCGGGCACAGCGGCCCAACAAGCGTGTCAGTTTGCACAAAAGCTGGTACTCAAGTTATCCCAACCCTACGAACTACAGATCAACCAGAACGATCCGACGCAACTCGCATCCCATCACTGCACCGCCAGCGCAGGCGTCGCCTTGGTGTCTGGGCAGCGCGG
>JAGODZ010000249.1 GCA_017997975.1 Rhodoferax sp. | reverse complement strand
GTGCACTCTTGCGCCCACGCGTTGGGCGCGGTGTGCGACTTGCACCATGGCTTGGCCAACGCCTTGATGATCGACACCGTGCTGGCCTGGAACTTGGAAGCCGCACCTGAAAAATTTGACGAACTGGCGCACGTCTGCAAAGTACCCGGCGGTGGCGCTGCTTTTGTTCCATGGTTGAAACAGCTCAAACAGAGTCTGGGCATCACGGGCGGTTTGGCCGCCCACGGCGTGACACCCAAGCACTTTCCCCGCCTGATTGACATTGCCACCGCTGACATTTGCCACCAAACCAATCCGCGTCCTTGCACGGCCGCCGACTTCGACGCCCTTTTCAACGCCGCCCTCTGAACGAACTGAAAACCCTTATGAAACAACTGGCCATTCACAACCCCGCCACCGGCGCCCTGATCACCGAACTCCCCGCCGACGACGCCACCTCAGTCGCGGCTAAGGCTGCACTGGCCCGAGCCGCCCAAAAGAGCTGGGCGGCCACGCCTTTGGCCGAGCGACAAGCCTGCATTCAGCGCTTCAAAGCGGGTGTGCTCGCAGAGATAGACAGTTTGGCGGCCTTGATGACCGGAGAAACCGGCAAACCCATCACGATGTCGCGCAACGAGCTCAATGGCCTCATGGCCCGCATTGATTTCTTTGTGGAAGAAGTGGATGACGAACAAGCCACCGAAACGGTTTTCACCGACGCCGGCATGACCGAGCAGATTGAGCACCCCCCCTTGGGCGTGGTCGCCAATATCTCCGCGTGGAACTACCCGTGGTTTGTGGGCGGCAATGTGTTTATTCCGGCTTTGCTCACCGGCAACACGGTGTTGTACAAACCGTCTGAATACGCGGCGCAAACTGGCTTGGCGATGGCCCGCCTGCTGCACGCCGCTGGGGTTCCAGGGCACGCATTCATCACTTTAATTGGCGGTGGCGAGGTCGGTGCTGCCTTGCTGGCGCAGAAAATTGATGGCTTGTTTTTCACCGGCTCGCATGCCACCGGCGCACGCATCATGGAAGCCCTGGGGCCGCGCCTGGTCAAGGTGCAGCTGGAGCTGGGGGGCAAAGACCCGACCTACGTGTGCGACGACGCCAACCCGCGAACGGCGGCTGAATCGCTGGCCGACGGTGCCATGTACAACACCGGCCAAAGCTGCTGCTCGGTTGAGCGCATTTACGTGCACGAGTCCATTTACGATGCATTCGTCACCGCGTTTGTGGCCACGGTGAAGACGTTCACCCTGGGTGATCCGATGAGTGACGGCACCTACATTGGCGCGGTCACCCGTGCGCCCCAATTGGATGTGCTGGAAGCGCAAGTGGCCGATGCGAAAGCCAAGGGCGCCCGGCTATTGACAGGCGGTACCCGCTTGCCCGGTCCTGGCAACTGGTTTGAACCCACCGTGTTGGCCGACGTGGATCACACCATGGCGCTCATGCAAGAAGAGAGTTTTGGCCCCATCATGGGCATTCAAAAGGTCAGCGGCGACGCCGAAGCCGTGGCACTGATGAACGACACCCGCTACGGCCTGACAGCGGGTGTTTTCACCCGTGATGAGGTGCGTGCCAAATCGATATTGGCCCAGGTCAATGCCGGTACGGTGTACTGGAACTGTTGCGACCGTGTCAGTCCGCGCCTGCCTTGGAGCGGGCACGGTGACTCAGGCGTGGGGCTGACTTTGTCCACCTACGGCATTCAGGCCTTCACCCGCCCCAAAGCGTGGCACTTGCGTCAGCCTTGAACACAAACCTAGGGTAAGTCCCGTCTGTAAGCGGCGCCGGTGTGCCGATTTGGGATAGGCAAGCCGCTCAGGCATTTTTACCATGGCCTTCGGTTGATCACTGACACACTGCAGCCATCACCGTGACACTGAATCGTCACAGAACTGCAGTAACCTTCAGTGTTGGTCGGCGTCACTGGCCCTCATTCATCTCTGTCAAACTTTTCAAGGAAACAAGCATGAAAGCTAAATACACTCTTATTGCTGCTGGTGTGGTTGCACTGACCATGGCGGGTTCTGCCATGGCACAGGAAAAAACATTCAGGCTGCTGACTTGGGCCGACTATGCGCCGGCTGAGGTGATTGCCCAGTTCGAGAAAGAAAGCGGCTACAAGGTCGAATTGACGCTGTCGAACAACGAGGAAATGATCTCCAAGCTGCGCGCCACGGGCGGCGCTGGTTTCGATCTGGCTCAGCCGTCGCAAGACCGGATCACCGGTCCACAGCAAGAATTCGGCATTTACAAGGCCATGGACATGAGCAAACTCAAGGCAGAGTTGTTCATCCCTTCCATGTTGGAAGCCACCAAAAAGAACACCACCTTGGCGGGCAAGGTGTATGGACTGCCCCACATTTGGGGCACCGATGGTCTGGTGGTGAACACCAAGCTGACGCAAATGGCCGATTACCCCGACCTGTGCCGTGCCGATGTCAAAGGCAAAACCACCATGCGCCTCAAACGGCCTACCCTGCTGGCTTTTGCGTTTGCAGCCGGTAAAGATCCGTTTGCGCTGTACAGCGACACCAAAGCCTACACCGCCCTGATGGACGAAGTGGGCAAAACAATGATTGCTTGCAAGAGCAACATCAAGTTTTACTGGGAAAACAAGGATCAGCTGCTGAACGGCATGCGCGCCGGAGAAATCGTGGGCGCCATGATGTGGGACACCGGTGGTTGGAAGCTGAATTCAGAAAAATCTGAGTTTCAGTACATTGCACCAAAATCTGGCGCCTTGGGCTGGATTGACACCTTTGCGCTGCCAGCCAAAGGCAAAAACGACGCTGCCGCCTATGCCTGGATCAACTTCAACATGCGTCCCGAAATTGCTGCCCGCGTGGCATCTACCGCCGGCAACTTCACCGCCTCCAAAGGCGCTGATCAGTTGATGGACGCCAAACTCAAGGCCCAATTTGCTGAGAGCTTCCCTGAAGCGGCTCTGAAAAATGTCAAGTGGTACCCCGCCGTGCCCGCTGGCATTGAGGAAATTGAGGGTCGTGTGCTGGACCGCATCAAGGCCGCCAACTAAGGCGACCTGACTTGAGCTCTGATACTTTGGCAACATCCCCTCTCACTGGGGGGAGTCAGCCTGACCTTGAAGCCGTGGGTGTGGGCAAGCACTACGGCGGATTTCTAGCGGTGGACAAGCTGTCGTTCAGCGTAGCGCGCGGCAGTTTTTTCTCTATCTTGGGGCCCTCAGGCTGCGGAAAAACGACCTTGTTGCGCATGATTGCGGGCTTTTTGAGCCCCGACACGGGTGACATTCACATTGGGGGCAAACCCATGAACGGTGTGTTGCCCAACCGCCGTCCGGTGAACATGGTGTTCCAACACCTGGCGCTCTTTCCCATGATGACCGTCGGTGAAAACGTTGGCTATGGCTTGGCGCGCCGAGGCGTGGCGCGCGATGAAATCAAACGGCGCGTAGGTGAGATGCTAGAGCGGGTGAGCTTGCCAGGCGCACAACACAAACGTGTTGATCAGCTTTCAGGCGGACAAAAACAACGGGTGGCGATTGCACGCAGTCTGGTGCTGGAGCCCACGCTCTTATTGCTGGACGAACCGCTGGGCGCGCTGGATTTGAAGCTGCGCGAGCACATGAAGATTGAGCTCAAGCAGTTGCAAGCGGCTTTTGGCACCACCTTTATCTACATCACCCATGACCAGTCCGAAGCGCTGGTGCTGTCCGACCATGTGGCGGTCATGAACCACGGCAGATTTGAGCAAGTGGGAACGCCTCAGGCGCTTTACTACCAGCCCCAAACACCCTTTGTCGCAGGCTTCGTCGGCGCCAACAACCGAGTCAAAGGCCGCGCCACGGCCGTGAATGGTGACCTCGTCACCCTCACTGGCGACGACGGCATGACGCTCAGCACGCGCGCCTCGGGACGGGTGCAAGCGGGCGATCAAGTGGAGGCCTTTGTGCGGCCCGAAGTGGCCAGCTTGGCGCGGGATGCGACGGTGTTTTCCAACGCGGGGTTGCCGCATTACCGGGCACAAGTGGACAGCTTGCTGTTTGATGGAGCGAACTCTGCTGTGCTGTTGCATGAAGAACAGTCGCGCACCGAGTTCCGCATTGCCTTGCCTCAAACCGGCCATTTGTCAGACCTGCGGGTAGGAGAAACCGTGAATTTTGGGTTTGATCCACAACGAGCGGTTTGTTTCGCCACCCACTCGTCGGAGCCAGGCCATGGCCAGTGAGGCCACGACTCAGCGTCAACTCCAGACGCGGCTGATTCTGATGCTGCTGCTGGCCCCCGCCGTGGTGTGGCTGGTGGGACTGGTTCTTTTGCCCCATGTTGAGCTGGCGATTTTGTCGTTGCGCGCCCGCGTTGCCCCCCGGGTGTACGAGCCCAGCTTTTCTCAGTACCTGACCTTCATTGAAGAGCCGCTGTACTGGCACACCTTTGTGCGCACCGCCATCATGTCTATTTTGGCGACCGCCATCACGCTGCTCATGGCGTTCCCGATTGCTTGGACCATTGCCAAGCTGGTACGCGGTCGCACCAAAGCGCTGTTGTTTGTGCTGTGCCTGATTCCGTTTTGGGTGAGTGAAACGGTGCGCACGCTGGGTTGGATGATTTTGCTGCGCGAATCCGGCGTTTTGCCTGATTTGCTGGTCACCTTGGGCGTGACCCCAGCGCCGGTTGAAATGCTGTACCACGACGCCACCATTTTGGTGGGCTTGGTCTACACCTCCATGTTGTTCATGGTGATCCCCCTCATCAGCGCATTGGAAAGTCTGGATGATGCGCTGATCGAAGCGGCCTACGACCTCGGCGGCAATGGCTGGTCAATTCTGCGACAAATCG
>JAGODZ010000248.1 GCA_017997975.1 Rhodoferax sp. | reverse complement strand
GAGCGCAGCGCGCACCGCCATTCTAAAATGCCGGGTTTAGCGTCGGTTACTTACAAGGAACAAAGTGAAATTTATTCTCGACAACTGGATGATCTTGAGCGTGGCGCTGGCCTCCGGGGGAATGCTCCTGTGGCCCCTGTTGATGGGGGGCGGCCCGGGCGCTTTGAGCGCGGCGGGGGCAGTGCAGCTCATCAACCGTGAAAAGGCCGTGGTCATTGACATCTGTGAGGCGTCCGAGTTTGCGACAGGTCACGTGGGAGGGGCCAAGAACGTCCCCTTGAGTCAGCTCGAAGACAAGCTGCCCTCAGTGGTCAAAAACAAAGGCTTGCCTGTGATTTTGGTTTGCCAATCGGGCGCGCGTTCAAGCCGGGCGGTGGCCATTGCCAAAAAATTAGGCTACGACAAGGCGCAGTCGCTTTCCGGTGGGCTGACCGCTTGGCGTACCGCCAATCTGCCAGTTGAGAAGTCTTAAAACCGCAGCTTGAATCGCTGAAACAGGAGCCAGTCCATGCAAACCGTCAAAATTTACGCCACGAGCACCTGCCCGTATTGCATTCGGGCCAAGCAGATCTTGAAAGCGAATGGTGTTGAATGGCTCGATGAAATACGCGTCGATGAAGCCCCAGAGCAGCGCGTGAAGATGATGGAAATCACCGGTCGGCGCACCGTTCCCCAAATTTTCATTGGCACCACCTACGTGGGGGGGTGTGATGACCTCGTAGCGCTGGAAAGCCGAGGCGGCTTGCTGCCCTTGCTGAATGCCGCCTGAGATAATGAACGCTTGATACCCCGATGTCCGCGCGCACTTCGGCGACCCGGACTTTGTTTTAACGAAAGAGAACCACCATGGCAGAACAAGACACCCCCATTTTCCAGATTCAGCGCGTTTACATGAAAGAGGCGTCTTTGGAGCAGCCCAATTCCCCCGCGATTTTGTTGGAGCAAGAGTCTCCCACGGTTGATATTCAGCTCGGCGTGAATGCCGCGCCAGTGGCAGAGGGTATTTTCGAAGTCTCCGTCACCGCCACAGTGCAGACCAAAATCAAGGAAAAAACGGTTTTCTTGGTGGAAGTCACACAAGCAGGTATCTTTGAAATTCGCAACCTGCCCGAAGACCAAATGGGGCAGATCATGGGCATCGCTTGCCCCCAAATCGTTTACCCCTACTTGCGCGGCAACGTGGCCGATGTGATTTCACGTGCTGGCTTCCCGCCCGTGCATTTGTCGGAAATTAACTTTCAGGCCATGTACGAGCAGCAACGGGCCAACGCCGAAGAAGAAGTCCCCCGCATTGTTACGCAGTAAATATTTGAATCAAATAGGGCCCCAGCCCTTTACTGGCCTACGGGAGCTGCTATGAAAATAGTAGTTCTTGGAGCCGGTGCTTGGGGCACTGCACTGGCCATCAGTGCAGTTCAAAATGAGCTTCACACCCACAAGGTCACCTTGTGGGCGCGCGACGACCTCCAAGCGGTCGCCATGCAAACCCAGCGGGAAAACCAGCGCTACCTGCCAGGCAGTCCTTTCCCGCCTTCGCTGGTCGTTGCTTCGACCGCGACCCATTCCCCTAACGATTTGCTCAGCGAGGCTGATCTCCTGATCGTGGCCACTCCCATGGCAGGTTTGCGAGACACGCTCCTGTCTATTGCCAAATGCCCTGTTCCGGTGGCGTGGTTGTGCAAGGGGTTTGAGGCAGCAAAACCTGGCGGTTTGGGCCTCTTGGGCCATGAAGTTCAGGCCCAGGCCGCGCCTGATTTGTTCGCCGGCATTCTGAGTGGCCCCAGTTTTGCGCAAGAGGTGGCATTGGGTCAGCCCACGGCATTGGTCGCGGCCAGTGGGCATGAGGAGGTTCGCCAAGCCCTCGTGACTGCGTTTCACAGCCCAACGCTTCGCGTCTATGCCAACGACGATCTCGTGGGTGTTGAGGTGGGTGGCGCGGTTAAAAACGTGCTGGCCATTGCCACTGGCCTGTGCGATGGACTTAATTTAGGACTGAACGCCCGTGCGGCCTTGATCACCCGGGGTTTGGCTGAAATGACCCGATTGGGGCTGGCGTTGGGTGCGCGGGCAGAGACGTTCATGGGGCTCTCAGGTCTGGGGGACTTGGTGCTCACTGCCACGGGTGATTTGAGCCGCAACCGCCGAGTCGGTTTGTTGTTGGCGCAAGGGCACACCCTGCAGCAGGCGGTGACCTCGCTAGGGCATGTGGCTGAAGGGGTGTACAGCGCCCGAACGGTGCTGCAGCGGGCGCAAAGCTTGGGTATCGAGATGCCCATCACCGAGGGTGTGGTGGCCTTGCTGGATGGCTTGGTGAAGCCCGAACAAGCCGTGGCTGACTTGATGGGCCGCGACCCGGTGGACGAAGGCGTCTCCTAAAAAAGGGTTGGCGTCCGTGGGTGAGCGCCAAGTTCCTGTTATTTCAGCGTGTCTTGCGCAATGCGACTTGCAATGTGAGCCAGTGCTTCTTCCACCTGGTCCACCAAAATCAGGCACAAATCACCTTCATTGAGGCTTGCCAAGGCCGTGTCAATGGCCAAAAACTCCCCTTGAATTTCTTTTGTGACCTGCGTGCGACTGGCATTCACCAGACCTGCCCGCAACAGCGCCAGCACTTCGCCGTCGGCCCGCCCCCGTTGGCACTGGTCTTGGTACAGCACCACTTCGTCAAAAGCGGTGCCCAGAATTTCTGTCTGCTGGCGAATGTCTTGATCTCGACGGTCACCTGCCCCGCTGATCACCACCGAGCGTCGCTTGCCGGGCATGTTGTCCACGGCTTGCACCAAGGCGGCAATCGCATCGGGGTTGTGGCCATAGTCGGCGATCAGCGTCGCCCCCCGGTAGGTGAACAGGTTGAACCGCCCTTGCGCGTTGTTGGCGTCGTTCTCAAAGCGGGCCAGTCCCTTTTGAATCGTCTCCCACGGGAGGGCGATCGCCCAAGCCGCCGCCACCGCCGCCATCACGTTCTCCACTTGGAAACCAATCGCTCCGCCATGCGTGATGGGAATCTGCGCTAATGCTATGCGCTGCACAAAAGTGCCTTCAGAGGCCACCAAATGGCCGTCTTCCACGTAAATGGCACGGCGCCCCAAGGCCAAATGGGTCGCCATCACCGGGTGGTACCGATCCAACGCAAAGTAGGTGACCGAGCCTCGGCAGTGGGGAGCCATCGCCACCACGTTGGGGTCGGTCGCGTTCAAAACGGCCACACCGCCATCTTTGATATTTTGAACAATCACGCGTTTCAGCACCGCCAGATCAACCACGGAGGTGATGTAGTTCAGCCCCAAGTGGTCACCACTGCCAATGTTGGTCACCACCGCCACGTCGCAGCGGTCAAAGGCCAGCCCTTCGCGCAGCATGCCGCCACGCGCCGTTTCCAGCACCGCCGCGTCCACATCAGGGTGTTGCAGCACACTGCGTGCGCTTTTGGGGCCGCTGCAGTCACCGGTGTCAATGCGATGGCCGTCGATATAAACGCCATCGGTGTTGGTCATGCCCACGCGCAGGCCATGTTGAGCCAGCAGGTGCGAGATGACCCTGACCGTGGTGGTTTTGCCATTGGTCCCGGTCACGGCGACCAGTGGAATGCGGCCATTTTGACCGTCCGCAAACATGCTCGCAATGATGGCTTCACCGACGGGGCGGCCTTTGCCATAGGACGGCGACAAGTGCATGCGCAACCCCGGTGCCGCATTGACTTCAACCACACCACCGCCTTGGCCTTCCAGCGGGTGCGCAATGCTGTCGCACACCACATCGACCCCACAAATATCAAGCCCCACCATCTGTGCTGCTGCAACGGCGCGTTCTGCAATGGCGGGGTGCACATCGTCCGTGACATCGGTGGCCGAACCGCCCGTGGACAGGTTGGCGTTGTGGCGCAAAGGCACCCGCTGTCCAAACGGGGTGATCGAATCCGCCGTGAGCCCTTGGGTGGCCAAACAAGCCAGCGCAATGTCATCAAATCGAATCTGAGTCAGCGAGGTGGAGTGGCCTGTGCCCCGACGGGGATCGCTGTTGACTTGCGCCACCAGTTCCCGCACGGTGTGGATACCATCGCCCACCACATGAGGCGCGGCGCGCCGCGCGGCCGCCACCAGCTTGTCGCCCACCACCAACAGCCTGAAATCATGGCCCGGCATAAAGCGCTCAACCAGAATGTCATCACTGAAATGGGCCGCAGCCGCATAGGCCGCATCCAGTTGTTCGCGTGAGGTGATGTTGACGGTGACCCCTTTGCCTTGGTTGCCCGCTTTGGGCTTGAGCACCACCGGCAGACCAATCTCGCACGCTGCCGCCCAAGCGTCATCGGGGGTATCGACTTCGCGCCCCACCGGCACCGGCACACCGGCTGCTGCCAGTAATTTCTTGGTGAGCTGTTTGTCTTGGGCAATGGCCTCTGCAATGGCACTGGTGCTGTCCATCTCGGCCGCTTGAATGCGGCGCTGTTGACTGCCCCAGCCGAACATGATCATGCTGCCCTCTGTCATGCGACGGTAGGGAATGTTGCGGGCCAAAGCGGCGTCTGCAATCGAGCCCGTGCTGGGGCCCAGTCGCACGTCTTCGTCCAGATCACGCAACTGCTCCAGGGCCTTGTTCAAATCAAACGGGGTGTCGTTCTGCGCCGCCAAGCACAGGGCCTCGGCCAGCTGCAGAGCCAGGCGGCCCACGGCCTCTTCGGTGTAGCCGAAAACGACTTGGTACGTGCCAATGTCCACAGTTTCTGCGGTACGGCGAAAGGTGGCAGGACTGCCCGCTTGGGACTGCAAGTCAATGGCGGCGAGGCCGAGCACATGGGCCAAGGTGACTTGGCTGTCATGCCCCGTGGGTTGCAGC